>CAJXFH010000007.1:0-38056 GCA_913052565.1 uncultured Gammaproteobacteria bacterium
GGGTAAAGCCTCAATCGGTGAAATCCTTCTAGAATTACCTAGCCAAGGTTCTGGTCTATCCAGAAACTATAACAATGGTGGTTCTGGTGCGGTTAGAATCGATATGAGACATCTTGGTTCAGGTAGAAACTTGATCCTTGTTGATGGCAGGAGATGGGTAAACTCAGGTCAAGGAGCTAATGGTTCTGTTGACTTAAACTCAATACCTTCTGCTATGGTAGAAAGAGTTGAAATCCTAAGGGATGGTGCATCTGCTGTTTATGGCTCAGATGCGATTGCTGGTGTTATCAACATCATCACAAAAGATGATTACAGTGGTACAGAAGCAACATACCAAATGGGAGAATACTTTGACGGTGGTGGTGCATCAGAAGTGATGACATTTACTGTTGGTGAAACTGATACTAAATCTTCATACGTTGCAGGTGTATCCCTTGTTGACTTAGAATCTCTAAGTAACGCAGCAAGGCCAGAAACAAATGCAGCACCAAGTTTTGGTGGTTCATCTGGTACACCTCAGGGTAGATTTGCTTATTCAGGTGTTGTTGGAGATTGTTCTAACTTTACTGTTTCTGAAGGTACTTCTGGTACAAACCCAGTAACAGACTTCAGATGTTGGACAAGTCCAGACGACAGATTTAACTACAACCCTTATAACTATATTGAAACTCCAAGTAAAAGACTTAATGCTTTTGCAAAGATGACAAGAGAGTTAGACAGTGGTCAGTCAGTTAGATTGGATTTCATGTATCAAAAAAGAGATTCAGACCGTCTTTTAGCTCCAATGCCAGTTTTCTATGGTTTTGGTAGTTTTGGTGGTAATGAAGGTATTGGTGCTGGAAACCCATTCAACCCATTTGGAATAGAGTTTTGTGATTTAGCTGGAAAAACTAATGATGGTAGAGACTGTACAGACGAAGTTCTTGGTGCAGGAAACTATGCTATCGGTTGGTTTGGTAGAAGAATGTTAGAGACTGGTAACAGACTCTATACAGATGATATTGAAACTTACAGAGCAATGGCATCATTAGATGGCATGGTAATGGGTTTTGATTACACAGCTTATTTCTCAAAAGCAACAAACAACTCAGTTGTTACAACTGATGGACTTATCGATACAGGTTCTCTAAAGAGATCACTTGCTTCAGATTGTGGTCCTGATGGAAATGGTGTTACATGTCTAAATATTTTCGGTGGCCAAGGCCCTGATAGTGCTTACATCGGTAACAACCTATGGTCAGGTTCAGGTTCTATTACTCCTGAAATGGCTAAAGCAATTACTTTCCAAGCTAAAAATGCTGGTGGTAATGAAATGACAAACTATGGTATTGACCTAACTGGTGAATTATTCGTTAACCCACAAGGTTACGATGTTCCTGTTGCGTTTGGTTACGAGCATAGAGAAGAAAGTGGATTTAATTTCCCAGATGCCTTTATTGCTAAAGGTCTTTCTTCCGGTAACGCAAACCAGCCAGTTGAAGGTGGATTTGAAGTTGACGAACTATATGGCGAAATCGTTTATAAAGTTGCAGACTTCCTAGAGTTCACTGCTGCGTCAAGATACTCAGATTACTCAACATTTGGTAATACAACAAACTCTAAATTCGGTATGTTGTTAACACCAATGGAAGGTCTAAAAGTTAGAGCTACAGTAGCTGAAGGTTTCAGAGCTCCAAGTATTGGTGCTTTGTATAGTGGTAATTCAGATAGTTACCCAGATCTTCAGGATCCATGTGATGTAAACGCAGATAACTTCACAGGTAATGCTGACGGAACTCAAGTAGGACAGTGTCTTGCTGACGGAGTACCAGCTGGATTTACTCAGCCTAATACACAGATCAGAATTACAGTTGGTGGTAACCCAAATGTACAACCTGAAGAATCTGAAAGTTTCAACATGGGAGTTGTATGGCAACCAGTTAATGTTCCAGGACTTAACATGTTTGCAGACTTCTATGAAATTGAAATCACAAATCTAATTAGTTCAATCGGAGCTCAGTTGCTTCTTAATGGTTGTTACACAGGTAGTAACCCTGCTTACTGTAATGCGATTGACAGATTGTCATCCGGTTTTGTTGATGATTTAAGAGATACAACATCAAACGTTGGTTCACTTGAAACATCAGGTCTAGAAATCGGTGGTTCATACGATTGGGGAACATCAGTTGGTGATTTCACATTAAGTATGGACGCTAGAAGTCTCGATACTTATGACAGAACATTAGCTAATGGCGACATTTCCTATGTAGCTGGTTATGTTCTTGGATCAAGTAGAGATAACTATGTTGATTTCAAAATGAATGCATCATTGCAGTGGACAATGGGCGATATGTTTGCTTCAGCAACTTTACAGCACTTCGGTGAAGGTAAAGGTGTTGCAAACAATGCACCAACATTGACTGCAGATGGTTTAGTTGAAGAAGCAGTTACACCTATTGAAGCTATAACTTACTTAGACCTTCAGTATGGTATGGTTCTTCCGGAGTATGATGCCGTTGTTAGAATCGGTGTGGATAATGTCATGGATGAAGATCCAACATTTTTCCCAGATACATTCGCTAATGACTTTGACCCAGCTTATAGAACTTGGGGTTCAATGCATTGGTATGCAAATGTTTCTGTAAACTTCTAATCGATTAGTTCGATGAATAAAGGGTTGCTTCGGCAACCCTTTTTTTTAGAAATTATCTTTTCTGATTCGCAGTTCTTTGAATTGGTCTAATTTTGATAATTTTTTAACATTATCTGGAACATTCATTAACAGAAAAGGATTAATCTTTCTTTCAGTTGAGAGTGATGTAGGGATAGTAATCAGATTTTTTTCTCTTTTCTTTTTTATACTTTCGTAGTAATTATTTACAAAAATGTCATCGAGCTCATGGGTGACAAATTTTAAATTAGATTCAGTATATTCGTGAGCACAATAAAGCATCGTTTTCTCATTTAACTTATTAATCATCTGTAAAGATTCATGCATTTGCTCATAAGTTCCTTCAAACAATCTGCCACAGCCTGCAGAAAATAGAGTATCTCCACAGAATAAAACTAGGTCTTCATTATTATAAAAATTAATATGATCAAGTGTATGTCCAGGTGTTGCGAGAACTTCAAACTCGTAACCTAATGTTTCACAACTATCACCATGTTCAAGATGTATGTCTAATCCTTCTATATTTCCTTTAGGACCATAGGCTTTGCCTTGCATCTTTGATTTTAATGGCAACAGACCTCCAGTATGGTCAAAATGGTGATGTGTGATCAGAATATCCTGAAGGATAAATTCATTATTATCGAGAACTTCCAGCACAGGTTTTGAATCACCTGGATCAATCAATGACACATTATTACCTTTCTTGATGACCCAAATATAATTATCTGTATAAGCAGGTATATGAAAGATATGCATTAATTTATAATAAACATTAAATGTCTATAAAGGTATATACAGATGGAGCATGTAAAGGCAATCCTGGGCCAGGAGGATGGGGCGTTTATATTCAAAGTGATCTAGAAGAAAAAGAAATTTATGGTGGTGATCCAGAAACAACTAATAATCAGATGGAGATGCAAGCTGCTATTGAGGCACTTAAATATTTAGAAGGTGTAAATGAAGAAATAGAACTTTACACGGATTCAAATTATTTAAGACAAGGTATTACTGAATGGATCCATAAGTGGAAAGTCAACAACTGGAAGACAGCCTCAAAAAAACCTGTTGCGAACAGAGAATTATGGATTGAAATATCAAACTTGAATGAGAGAATGAATGTAAAATGGAATTGGATAAAAGGACACGCAGGCCATCCAGGTAATGAGAGAGCAGACCACCTTGCAAATTTAGGAACAGAAAATGTCTAATAGGTTAATATCATTTGATACAGAAACAACGGGCTTAGATTACAAAACAGGAGATAGGGTCGTTGAAATAGGTGCTGTAGAAATATTAGGTAGAAACAAAACAGGCAAAGAATATCAAACTTATCTTAATCCAGACGGAAAGGAAATGAGTGAAGGCGCTGCTGAGATTACAAATATTTCAGATAAACAACTGAAATCAGCTCCTAAATTCAAGGAAATTGCTAATGAGTTCATAGATTTTGTTAAAGGCGCAGAATTAATTATTCATAATGCAGAATTTGACATAGGATTCATAAATAATGAGCTAAAACTTATAAAACATGAAGTTACAGATATCAGAGAAATCTGTACTGTATTCGATACATTGATTCATGCTAGAAAAGCTTTTCCAGGACAAAGAAATAATCTTAATGCACTATCAATGCGGTTAGGTATTGCTGGATATGATAGAACATATCACGGTGCCTTATTAGATGCTCAAATATTAGCTGACACCTACCTAAATTTAACTGGCGGGCAAGTAACTTTTGATTTGTCTGAAACACAAACAGTTGAAGCAAAAGAAGATTCTGAAAATCAAGTACAAGATATTAAAGTAGTGTCTTTCCAATCATGCAAAGAAGATCAAGCTGAACATGAAAAATTTTTAGACATTTTAAGTAAAAAAACTAATAAACAAATTAATTGGTGAATATGAAAGTAATTACAAGATTTGCTCCCAGTCCTACAGGTTATTTACATATTGGAGGAGTAAGAACTGCACTATTTAATTTTGTGTTCGCAAAAAAAAATAATGGAACGTTTTTAGTCCGAATTGAAGATACAGATAAAGAAAGATCTGAAGATAAGTATATTGATGCTATCAGAGAGGGGTTAGCCTGGATTGGATTAAATCCCGATGAAGAACCTATAAAACAAAGCGATAGGTTTGATGTATATAAAAATGAAGCTAATCGATTGGTTGAAGAAGGAAAAGCTTATTTAGATGAAGGGGCTATAAGGTTAAAGGTAAATAAAGAAGGCTCAACACACGTGAAAGATCTTGTTTACGGAGAAATTGAATTTGTAAATAAAGAGCTTGATGATCTTGTTATTTTGCGAAGTGATAGCTCACCTACTTATCACTTTTGCAATGTTATTGATGATAACTTTCAAAATGTAACTCACATAATCCGAGGGGAGGATCATTTGCCAAATACTCCGAAGCAAATACAAATTGTTAATGCTTTAGGTTACAAAGGTTTTGAATATGCTCATTTACCTCTTGTTCTTGGTGAGGATAAAAAAAGATTGTCAAAGAGACATGCTGCCACAGATCTGATGTCATATAAGGCAGATGGTTATTTACCCGAAGCTGTGCTGAATATGTTAGCAAAACTAGGATGGTCAAAAACAGAAGAGGATATATTTTCGCTCGCTTTTCTTATAGATGTTTTTGAGATTGACCAAATTCAAAGATCAGGTTCTATTTTTGACATCGAACGTTTAAATTTTGTGAATCAAGCACATCTTTCACAAAAAACTGATGATGAGCTTTCAGATTTAATTAAGCCTTTCAACACATTAAATGAATTTTCACTAGATGATCATCACGACCCTCATCATTTGATAAGACTCTGTTTAGGGAGTGGAAATAATCTTAGAGAACTATCTAGCTTCATTAAGCCTTTTGTAGCTGAATTTGAAGAATATAACGAACCTGATTTTTCAAAACATCTTTTAGGATCTGAGGCAGTACTAAAACACTTTATAGATGTCTTAAAAAACATAGATGATTGGACTGAGGTGGCTATTGATCATCTTATTGAAGATGCAAAAGATATACTTCAATTACCGATGCCTAAGATTGGTTTACCTCTAAGAGTTGCTTTAATAGGCAGAGCAAAATCACCTCAATTGGGCTCAACCATTTACCTTATAAATAAAGAATTAGTTATAAAAAGATTAGAAAAAGCTTTAAAGATTCTTACTGAACACTAACTTTGGCGTTCGGTCTTCTTAAATCAGAAAATCCATATTTGACACCATCTTTAATATTGATGCTTTGAGTGCTCCCCATTGTGTCTGATAATTCAAGATTATGGCCATAAGATTCTAAAATTTTAAGTGAATCCTGACTTATAGTTTTTTCATAATAAAGAGTAAGACTTTGTGAATCTTGATGTATTCTTGGACTCATTGTCGCTTCACCAATATCTAATCCAAAATCTATATTGTTTATAAGTACTTGCAAAATTGATCCAGGAATTTGAGAGCCTCCAGGTGAACCCGTTATAAGCTCTAGCTCATACTTATTATTAAATACCATCACAGGTGACATAGTGCTCATTGGACGTTTTAGAGGCTCTAGTTTATTTGCTGGAGAACTACTTCTGTAATAGGAATCTATTAGTCCATAACTGTGTGCAAAATTGTTCATTTGATTATTTGTGAGAATTCCAGTGCCCGGAATTGTGACTCCAGAACCGAATGAATAACCTAATGTATAGGTGACTGCAACAGCATTACCAAACTTATCCATAATTGAGTAATGTGTTGTATCTTTAGATTCTTGGTATTTTTCATTAATATCTGATCCAATGCGATCAATTAATTTTGGAGATAATTTTTCTCTCAATTTAATTTTTTTAGCCTTTTCTCTTGCTGTATCTTTTGATAACAACATTTCTAAAGGAACATCCGAAAAGTTTCTATCTCCAACAAATTTAGCCCTATTTTGGTGTCCAAATTTCATAGCTTCAGCTATCAAGTGATATGCTTGTGCAGTATTTGCTTCAAGATGTGAAAGTTGAAATGTTTCAAGAATATTTAAAGCTGTCAATATAACTATACCTCCACCTGAAGGTGGACCCATTGCATAAACCCTTTTATCTCTATATTTTGTTCCTATTGGTGCATAAAGTTGAACTGTATAGCTTTCAAGATCTGATTTCCTTATCAGACCACCATTTAGTATCATTTGATCTTCAATTAGTTGAGCAATCTTTCCTTTATAGAAACCATCACGACCATCGATTTGTAAAACTTTCAGAGTATTAATGAGATCTGGATTTTTTAGCACTCCCCCGAGCTCAAGTTTTTCTTTAAAAATTTTATTTGATTCAGGATCATCTTTTATATATCTGCCTACATTGATAGCAAAATAGAGATCTTGTGTTACAGGAACGCCTGCTTCAAGCAATTCAATCGTAGGTTGAATAAGTTGAGCCATTGGTAACGTACCGTAAAGTTCATGAGCTCTAAATAAACCTGCAACTGTTCCTGGAACAGCAATTGCTTTGTAACCTTTTCTTGTCACATTATCATTATCTTCTATAGCATCTTGATAAAACTCTCTAGTGGCCAATTTGGGAGCCATTGATCTAAAGTCAATTGTGAGAATTGTTTTATCTTCTTCAATGTATACCTGCATAAAACCTCCACCGCCAATATTTCCAGCGCGAGGCAATGTCGCAGTTAAAGAGAAACCAACTGCGATAGCAGCATCGACTGCGTTTCCACCTTTATTTAAAATTTCTAGACCTATATCAGAAGATAAGTAATTTTGTGTTACGACTATCCCTTTTTCAGTATATGCAGAGTGAAATGGGTGAGGGTAGTCAATTAAACTTGCTTGGGCAGACAAAAAATTTGCTGAAAAAAATAATAAAAATACCCTTAACATTTAGAAGATTAATGGTAACACATAAGCCGAGAATAAAGTTACGACTAAAATCCCAATTACATTCAAATAGAAGCCTGCTTTCATCATTTGTGCAATGGTAAATTTTTCAGAACCATAAACAATTGCATTGGGTGGGGTTGCAACTGGTAACATGAAAGCACAGCTTGCTGCTAACGCAACAGGTATTGCTAATTGAGACACTAATCCAATATCAGAGCCTGCGATAGCAATCATAATTGGGACGAATGTTGCAGTTGTAGCCTGGTTGCTAGTTAACTCTGTCAAAAAAACAATCAAAGTTACAATTATGAATATAAGAAGTATTGCACTTATATCTGATGAAAAAAATGATCCAATCCAATCGCCAAGCATTGATGATTTTATAGCTCCCGCCATTGATAAACCACCACCAAAAAGCAGCAAAATTCCCCATGGTAAGTTTTTTGTTGTTTTCCAATCAATAAGGCCTTCTCCAGATGAAGATCTTGTTATGAATATAGCTAATGCCGCAAATATAGCTATACCATAATCAGTTAACCCTGTTAAAAATGGTAACTGGACTAGGAGTTTGCTAAACATCCATGCAAATGCTGTAAAAGCAAAGATAATCAGGACTCTTCGCTCATCTGATCTCATGTCGCCTAATTCTTTATACATATCATTAAGCGCATTAGATGTCTCAGGAGAACCTTTTATGTTTACAGGGAAAACTATATGTGTCAGTAGAAACCAACCACACAAAAGCATAATTGCTGACATTGGCGTAGCTAATAGCATCCAGTCACCAAAATAAACCTGAATGCCTTCATCTTCTAAAAAACTTTTAACTAGTACGTTTGGTCCTGTACCTATTGTTGTAGCCATACCTCCAATAGTTGCTGCATAAGCGACACCTAATAGCAATGATGTTTGAAAATTATTAAATTCTTCTTCACTTTTTGTTTCAGTTGTTTTGTGAATAACAGCGGCGATAGCAAGAGCGATTGGAAGTAACATTAATGTAGTGGACGTGTTCATTATCCACATGCTTATCACCGCACTGACAAGCATAAAACCACCTATTAAATATTTCGCATTAGTACCTACTAGAATTAACATGCTTAACGCCATTCTTTTATGTAGATTCACTTTTTCAATGCCTAAAGCCAGAATAAACCCACCCAGAAAAAGAAATATATTTGGGTGTGCATAGGGTTTAGCAGCCATTGTAAAGGCATCTTTTGCAGAAAAAATACCTTCCTCATATGGACCATAGATCTGAAATATTGGAAATAATGCCAGAGGAAGTAGTGCTGTAACTGGTAAAGGAATTGTTTCTGTAGCCCACCAGATTGCCATAAGCATTGATATACCAGCAACATGCCATGCTGCAACAGATAATCCTGCCGGTGGATTAGTAAGTAATGTTATAAGAAATATAGACAAACCAACAAAGAAACCAATTGATTTTATGTTGGAGAAGAATTTCATAAAAAAAGGCGCGAAATTAATCGCGCCTTATAAGACTTAACTTAGTATGTAAATCTAAGATCTAAGTAGAAGTTTCTTTGAAGATTATTATCTAAATCTTCGAAGTAACCCATTCTTGAAGAAGCTAGTGGAGCTCTTCTGTCGTGCCAATTGTTGACACCCATTCTAATTCTTAGATCACCATCATTGAATTTAGTGTAGTAATCACTGTAAACATTCATTGTTTTAAATGGTGTTACAGCCCACATTGATCCAGCACTACCAATTGTTCTGTCTTCGTAGACAGTACTTCTAGCATTCTGGTTAATACCAAGTGCCCATTTACCACTTCTAAATCTTAATGATGTGTATGCTTTTCTCTTTGGAGCACCATTTACAGCCAAGATATCACCAAAACCATCAATAGCTCTCACTGGTAAGAAACCATCAGCCATTGCTTGATCAAGTATTGATAATGTTGGTCCATACTTTTGCTCTCTTTTTGTAAGCATAGAAACTTGATGTTTGAATGAGAATTTACCAAACCATGTGTCTAGATCGTAATAAACACCAAGGTCAGTACCTTCAAGAGTTCTATCATTCAAGTTTGCATAGTTGTCTTCTACTCTTTCAGCCAAACCAAATGGACAAATACCTGCATCCAAGAAAGATTGTGGATTATCAGGTGCTTGTCTAACAACAGCTGAGTTTGTTACAACACCAGCACAATTGCTTAAATCATTTGACTGTAGTCTTAAGAATAGATCAAGTAGCATATGGTTTTCTTCACCAAACAAACCAATTGTGTTTGTTGAGTCAATAGACCATACATCATATGTAATAGTTAAATTATCTGTTGGTTCCAGAACAATACCTACAGTAGTATTCTCAGATTCTTCAGCAGTTAATTTTGAACTACCAGAAGCTTGTCTCTGTACTGAATATCTTCCATCTGAATCGTCAGTATCAACGCCAAGGCCTGCAGCATAGATAGTTGCAGCATCATTTCTAGTATTATTTCTTACAACAATACCTTCATTGATAGTGATCATATTTGGTGCTCTGAAAGTGTCTTGCTGAGAACCTCTAATTTTTAGAATATCATTCACTCTCCAACCAAAAGCTACTCTTGGAACACCAGTTCCTTCAAAGTCTGTATAAGCTTCTTGTCTGTAAGCAAGCTGAAGATCAAATTGTTCTACAACAGGGATATTCATTTCTGGACTTACTACAGGCACATCAAACTCAACATAAATTGAGTTAACATTTCTACTACCTGCGCTATCCGGTGTAGGGGAGCTATTAGCTAAGTCTGAAACATATGGGAATGTATCGCCCGCACTTGTTGAAAGCTGACCAGAAGTCTTTCTTTCAGTGAAAACAATTGTTCCATCTAGACGAGGATCTCTGTCATCAACATAAGTCTCATCTCTAATTTCAAAACCAAATGCCATTCCGACATCACCACCTTTGATAGTTACCACATCAGGCTTTGACATTCTCAGATCAAGAGTTGTAAGGGTTCTCTCATTTGCTCTGAAAGCATCAACTAATGCTGGGCCTATTCCGCCTTCTGTATAATCAACTGGGTTGTGTGAAACAAAACCTGTTTGATACACACCACCACCATTGAAAGGGTTATAAGCAGAAGAGTCTGTTCTGTGGAGGAGG
Source organism: uncultured Gammaproteobacteria bacterium (assembly GCA_913052565.1). Taxonomy (GTDB): domain Bacteria; phylum Pseudomonadota; class Gammaproteobacteria; order Magnimaribacterales; family TMED112; genus TMED112. The sequence goes on from CAJXFH010000007.1 coordinate 10,643, forward strand.
GCATCCATTAATGTATTTGATACTCTGTTGTGTGTGACATCAAATGCCTCTGCAATTGAGTAACTTACTGCTGATTCCCAATCCCAGCCTGTATCAGTAACACCTCTAACACCTACTAGGAATCTTGATGTCTCTTTGTCGTTGTCAACAATTCTTGCGCCTGCATCAACAAATCTGTAGTTATCCATCAATAAGGCCTTGCCTGTAAAGTTGTATGGGTTTGTTGCAGGAACAACGAATTTAACTGAAGAGAAATGTGATACAGAGTGTCTGTTACCATTGTACTCACTCTTGTAAAGACCATATTCAGCGAACATTTCACTACCATTTCCTAAATCATGATTTAAGAAAACAAACATATTATGTCTTTGAACTGCACCAAGAATATCTCTTTGTCCGTTCCAGTTGTGTGTGTAGTTACCTGAAGAATCAGATGCTGCACAAACACCTCCACCGAGGTTCAATAGACAATTTGGATCACCAGCAGCTTTGATTAAAAACTCTCCGGAACCATCTGTATATGGAGCAGTACCACTCATATCAAATTGACCCCATGCTGAATTAGATGAACATCTGTAGAATGCACTATCGAACTCTGCTGGAACTAAATCACCATAATCACATCTTCCCATAATCTCATCTTCTGATGCTCTTACTCTATCTCTCTGGTAGTAACTGAAGTACATAGAAACATTAGTGTTTCCTCCATTGAAATCTTGTCCATATTTCATAGAGAATTTATGATCATCTCTATTGAAGTGCTGCCAATTTTGGAATCTTCCTCTCATTTGGAAGCCCACATAATTTGTATCAAGCACATTATTTACAACACCTGCGACAGCATCTGAACCATAAATAGCACCAGCACCATCTCTTAGTATTTCAACTCTATCTACAAGTGAAACAGGTATATTATTTGAGTTAACTGTTGCTACTGGAACAAAACTTCCACCAACTTCTTCAGTTTGGTAGGAAGGTGTTGAAATCATTCGTCTTCCATTTAGAAGTACTAGTGTATTACCTGTTCCTAATGATCTAATATCAAAAGCTCCAACGTCACCTCTGGATGCATTCACACCCCCACCATTTGAGCCTACATCATTGAACTGGTTAACACCTTGTTCTGTTAAAGTTGCAAGTAATTCGTCACCTGAATTAACTCCTCTGTCATCGATATCATCTGCTGTGATAACGGTAACTGGAAGAGCTTCGTTAATTCTAGCACCCTTAATTTGAGTACCTGTAACGACTACTTCTTCTACGTCATTGCCATCGCTTACATCCTGTGCATTCACAGAGAAAGCAACCGCACATAATAAAAATATTAAATATTTTATCTTGGTCATATTGAGAACCCCCTCTCGTTATAGTTTATTTAACTAGAATTAATATATTTTTTCAAGTCTTAAAACATATTTTGAATCTGTGGAAAATATTTTAGAATAAGGGTTTCTGGGGCCATAGCTCAGCTGGGAGAGCGCAACACTGGCAGTGTTGAGGTCAGGGGTTCGATCCCCCTTGGCTCCACCAATGCAAATTAGTCTATTTTTACTAACACTCAAATTCTTCAAAAGTCTTTTATTATCTGCAAAAACAAGGTCTTTGTATGGTAAATAATAATTATTTTCTTGTGCATCTAAACTCTTTTGTTAATATTTGGATAGGGGGTGGAAGATGGAAATTTCGTTTATTGGATGGGTTCATACTATCTTAGGCACTGCGGCAATACTTGTTTCGATTTATATTATTGTTTCAAAGGGCTTTATAACCTCAAATAATCTTATTGGAAAATTTTATATTATTGCGACTCTTATTACGGCTTCCACTGCACTGATGCTTTACAAAAATGGTGGATTTAATCTAGCTCATTTATTAGCTGTCTTCACAATAATTGCGATCATCTTGGGTTTAGCCTCAGAAAAGTATGACTTTTTTGGCTTGTCTAGATACATTCAAGCAATGTCTTACACTGGAAGTGTTTTATTTCATTTAATACCGGGTATTGCTGAAGTAAATAAAAGACTTCCTTTAGACAGTCCAATGGGTTTGTCAGTTGATGATCCAATAAATATTCGTTATTACTTAATTTTTACAATAGTTTGTGGAATAACAATAATTCTTCAATGGTTTTTCATTTGGAAGAAAAAAGCTTAACTATTATTTCTCTTCCAATAAGAGTGCAGGGCATAGAACCAAAAACCATTAATAATTGGTTCAACAAAGGCATCGATGGCTGCCAAGTTAAGTGGAGCATTAAAAATTAAAGCGGCACACAAGGTGGCTACACAAATGTGTCCAACAGTGTAGATGACTGTAATGACTATGTTTGATAATTTATTTTTAAAATATTGATGAAGAAGGTAAAACCAGAAACCGTTAATTATGGGCTCAATAAAGGCATCAATTGCAGCCAAATTTAGTGGAGCATTAAAGATATAAGACGCACATGCAATTGCAATAAAAATATGACCAACTGTATATACGACAGCAAGACCAACACTTCCAAGATTTTTAGTTCTTCTTTGTATTATACCTGCCAACTTTTCGCTTGGTTCAATGGTTTTTTCAGATAAGATTGTAGCCAGTTCAGTCATGGGGTTATTTTAGCATGTCTAGTTGTTTTTTATTGATTAAATATGCTTTCCAAGCAATCTCCTGCAAGAAAGCCCTATCATTATCATTTATAGAATCGTAATAATTAAATTCTAGGCCTTCGGGAGACTTATTTGTAATGCTTGCCACAACTGTCGCTGATGCAAGATAAGTACCGAGCGGGCCAGGATGTGTACCATCTGGATGATGAAGTTTAATGCTAGGTTTCTCTTTGTAAGCTAAATCAAATGCTAAACCAACTGGAATTACCATTGACCCACTTTTTATACCTGCCTCGTAATAAGTTTTAGTAATTTTTTCAATCAAGTTTGGTTCATATCTGTCATCTGCTTCTGTATAGGCATGAGTCATGTATAACGCTGTCTTAACTCCTTTTGATTGCGCTTTTTGGCTGAACTCCATGGCAGTTAAAATAAATTCTTCTCTATTTTTTTTATTTGTCACTTGGGCGCTGCCTCCCTGCATGATAATCAAATCAACTTGTTGTTCTAAATTTAAATTTCGAAAATCAAGTAAATGATCAATATTATGATGATGTAATCTAGACCCACCTATTGCTGAAAGTTTTGTCTCAACATCTGAAACGCTGTAGGCTTCATCTAGCATAAACTCGACATAATTATGGACACTGTTGTTGTAATAGAGGTAGCTATTACCAATAAATAAAATGTTTTTTGGATGTTCAGCTAAAAGACTTAGATTTACAAAAGAAAAAAACAAAAACCAAATTAGTCTCATCTTATGTCCTTATGCATTGCAGTGAACTTAACAATACAAACAAGATCACCTTGTTCGTCTGTTATTTCAACATCCCATACAGATGTGCTTTCTCCAATATGGTTTGGCTTAGCTATTGCATAAACAAACCCATCCTTAGCGCTTTTAAGATGATTTGCATTAAGGTTTAATCCAACAACGGTTTTTTTTGAAGGATCAATACACAAGAACGCTGCAAAGCTCGCGACACTTTCAGCTAGAACACATGAAGCTCCACCATGTAGCAAACCTAAAGGTTGCTTAGTTCTTTCATCGACAGGCATCTTTGCTTTAAAGAAATTCTCCCCTAATTCAAGAAATTCAATACCCAAACTTTTATCAATGTTTTTAGCAGCATCGCCAAAGTCAATATCAGAATAGTCTTTAAACCAAATACTCATACACGAATTATATAGAAATAATTTGAAAATTAATTTTTTGTTAAATATTAGTTTATTACACATAAAAATATAAAAAATTTGTTTTATGTGCTAAAAAAATTCACAAAAATACCTAATATGCAAAAAAAACTTCAATATTTAGAAAAAAAGCTCTAGAATTTCATTAGGTCTATTCGTCACTTAGAGAAATTTATTAAAGAATGTCTGGCCCAACTTCCATTCTAAAATCAATCTAAGTGGCGAATTTTTTCTTTCTGTCTCTAATTTTTTCTTTTGTAAAGCTCAGCATCGAAGATTTATCAGACAATTGAACATCAACAGATAGATCTTTGTAATTTGGATTTACAGGTAACCAAGGTTTCCCATTGCTGAACCCAAAACTTTTTGCCATTGAGTTCCATGGCATTGGTGTTCTACAACCGTCTCTGCCCTTAAATTCAGGCCAAAAAGTTTGACCGAATGGATCTTTGATATCCTCATAATTTACATTTGTTTCAGGTAGCCCAAGCTCCTCACCCTGATAAATGCAGACATTACCCTCCAGATTCAAAAGTTTTTCCATTAAATCTTTTGGGTTCATATTTGCTCTTGAAACAATTCTTTTAGAATCATGATTGCTAAAGGACCAACATGGCCAAGAATCCCTTTGAGAGCGCATAAATTCATCAACTATCCCATCAACATTTTCAAAATTAAACTCTTCTGATAAAAATTCAAAACAATAGGCCATGTGTAAACGATTATTGCCCGTATATTTTCCTATTACCTCAAAAGGCTCTTCAGCAACTATTTCCCCAATTGAGATAGCACCATATGTATCAAGCAAAGACCGAATTTTTTCAAGAAAAGATAAAGTTTCAGGTCTTGTATTATCGTATTTATGAACTTGTAACCCGTAGGGATTTTCTTTATTAAATCCAAGTGGTCTCACTTCTGATATTTCTTTGTATGGGTTGTTCCTTAATTCTTGATCATGAAATAAAAAATTTATTACATCAAAACGAAAACCATCTACACCAAATTCAAGCCAAAATTTTATCTCAGATAGCATTTGTTCTTGAACCCTATCATTGTGAAAATTTAAATCAGGTTGTGATTTAAGAAAGTTATGAAGGTAAAACTGTTGTCTTGTTTCAGACCATTGCCACGAACTTCCGCCAAAAACTGATAACCAATTATTCGGAGGCTCATCTTTGTTTCCATCTTCCCATACATACCAATCAGAGTATTTATTATCTGAAGATTTCTCACTTTCACGAAACCAGGAATGTTCATTTGACGTATGACTCAAAACAAGATCAGTTAAGACCTTTATATCATTTTGATGAAATACCCCTAATAATTCTTTAAAGTCTTCATTGTTGCCAAAAAGACTATCCACTTTTCTGTAATTAGATACATCATAACCAAAGTCTTTTTGTGGTGATTCAAAGAAAGGAGATATCCACACATAATCAACCCCCAAATCTTTTATGTATGAAACTTTTTTCGTAATTCCGTTTAAATCACCAATACCATTATCGGTAGTGTCAAAGAATGATCTTGGATAAATCTGGTAAATTACGCTGTTCTTCCAATTTTTCATTAATCTGTAGATTATCGCATTTTCAGGTTATGGGAATAATTTATTTTATATATAATCACTACATTCTTAGGAATTACACTTGAAGTCAAAAATTTTAGTTATTGATCTTGGAGGCACCAATCTCAGAGTTGGAATTGGTGACCCTTCAAATCTTTCAGTCTCAGAAGTTAGTAAGACACAAATTAATAGTAGTGAGGATTTTTACCACACACTTAAACATCACGTTGACCTTCATCATGCCAGAGAGGTGGTCTTGTCTGCTGCAGGTCCAAAAATAGATGGATGCATCAATATGACAAACAGAGATTTGAAAATATCACCAGAAGAAATAAAACAAAATTTAGGTTTGGAAAAATTTTTATTGCTGAACGATTGGGAGTCAATCGGTTATTCAGTTCCATTATTGAAAAATGATGATTTTAAAATTTTAAAAAATGGAAAAAATAAAGAAGATTCAACTTGTTTAGCTCTAGGACCGGGAACTGGCTTAGGCTTCGCTGTAATAAGAAAAGTAAGAGATGATATTAACGTGTACCCAACAGAATTAGGCAACACACAAAGCTTCAATCATTTTCTAATGGATTTATTCGAAATTGCCGAGAAGAAAAATTTCAATGTTCTTGAAGATTTTATTTCAGGTACTGGCATACGAAAAATTTATACTGAAAAAACTGGAAAAAATTATGAAAATAAACAAATTCTAGATCTCTATCACAAAGATGAGATAGTAACTGAGTTAATTGATAACTTCGTACTTGGGTTATCCAAAATTTTAAGTGATTTAGCTTTACTATTTAATCCTGAAGGAGGGGTTTTTTTAGCAGGTGGTTTATTACGAAAACTTAATTCCATGGGTTGTTTAAACAATGTTAATAAAACATTTGCTGATCATTTGTCTAAATCTCACAATACATTGCTCGAAAACACTACAATCAACTTAATTGAAAAAGAACATACACCATTGTATGGAAACTTAAATTATTCTGTCATAAGGAGGAAGCATGAATAGTTTGGACTATATGATCGTTGGCTTTTATGCCATTGCACTTGTTGCTATAGCTACTTACGTATCAAGAACAAAAAAGGGTGAACAAAAAACACCTGAGGATTACTTCCTTGCGGGAAGATCATTACCATGGTGGGCTATCGGAACATCATTAATAGCTGCAAATATTGCAGCTGACCAAATAATTGGTATGAATGGGGATGCTTACGCCTTTGGTATGGCAATAGCAGTCTATGAATGGACAGCAGCTGTAGCGTTAATAGTAGTTGGAAAGTTTCTTCTACCTGTTTATTTGAAACAGAGAGTTTTTACAATGCCTCAACTCCTTTCACAAAGATATGACACTAGAGTAAGTAAGCTTTTAGCAGTTCTGATGTTGATAATGTATGTATTTGTTATTCTTCCGACAATACTTTGGTTAGGCGCAAAAGCCGTGAATAATTTAACGGGTCTAGAGCTTGTACCCGCAATGGTTTTATTAGGCGTATTATCATTAGCTTACTCGCTTTATGGTGGACTCAAAGCTGTTGCATTCACAGATATTATCCAAGTAAGTTTGCTAATTTTCGCAGGTTTATATGTTTCTTATGTAGGTCTCAATGCCATTTCAGATGGAAATGGTATGTGGGAGGGATTTGTAATTCTTCAAAGTGAATTTCCTGAAAAATTTGATGCTTTATTATCTTATGTACCTAAAGATCAAGATCCTGAAGCCTATGCAAACTATGTAAAACTTCCAGGTATCTGGGTATTGATAGGTGGCATGTGGATTGCACACTTCTATTATTGGGGAACAAATCAATACATCACCCAGCGAGCTTTAGGTGCCAAGAGCTTAAATGAAGCTCAAAATGGCCTTATGTTTGCAGGATTTTTAAAAATTCTAATGCCAGTAGTTGTAGTTCTTCCAGGCCTAATAGCAGTTGCTCTTGAGGGCACAGCGATCCCTTCACTTGATGGCGATAGAAGTAAAGCCTATCCTTCAATGCTTTCGCTTCTTCCGAATGGAATACTTGGTTTAACATTTGCAGCACTTGTAGCAGCAATTGTTTCGTCTTTAGCGTCATTAACAAACAGTGTCAGCACAATATTTACTATGGATTTATACAAAAGCAATCAAGCAATTGATGATGCTAATCTTGTAAAAATTGGAAGAAGAGCAGGTTTGTTAGGTTTGATTATTTCTATCATCGTTGCTCCTATATTTCTTGGCAGTCTCGATTCTGCATTTCAATACGTTCAGGAGTATATGGGATTATTTAGTCCAGTCATTTTATTTGTTTTCTTATCTGCAATAGTGTTGAAAAATTCAACATCAAACTCAGTTCTGTGGGGTTCAGCAGCTGCACTCACAGCTGGTGTCTTTATGAAACTATATGTTGCTAATACATCAGAATCTTTAATTGAGCCTTTCATGCATCAAATGGCAATATCATTTTTTCTTGCATTTATAGTGAGCGGATTACTTTCACCTAAAACGGAGAATGAAAAAGTTTTCAGTTTGTCAGCAAGTGATTTTAAAACTTCAAATCTATTTAATGTTGGTTCAACTGTGATTGTTTTAATTCTTGCATCAATTTATATAACTTATGCATAGAAAGTTAGTATTTTTTATATTTATTTCTGCTTTCAGCTACTCTCAAGATGTTAATTGGGAAAGAGTAAATTCTTGTCCAGTCGGTGATGTTGAACTCGTAGAAAAAATAATGATGGACATGACAGTCGAAGAAAAGGTTGGACAGACTATCATGGCAGATTTAGATTTCATTAGCCCGTCAGATTTAAAAAGATTCCCAATAGGAGGGATTCTTAATGGTGGTAACACATCTCCAAATGGCAACCAAAAAGCCTCAACCGATGAGTGGAAACAATTAGCAGAAGATTTTTACATTGAATCAACAAATCGTGGCGGAGCAAATGTACCAATTCTTTGGGGGACTGATGCTGTTCATGGGCATAGTAATGTCTTTGGAGCGACTATTTTTCCTCATAACATAGGCCTTGGTGCGACAGCTAATGAAAAACTACTTAAGGATATTGGATCAGCCGTTGCAGAGGAAGTTCTAGCAACAGGAATTTATTGGACTTTTGCCCCAACAGTAACTGTTCCACAGGATTATAGATGGGGAAGAACATATGAAGGTTATTCAGAAAGCCCGGAACTTGTTTCAAAACTTGGGGAAGCATTCATTTATGGATTACAAGGAAATGGAGAAAGTTTTTTAGCTGAGAACAAAATTATTGGAACAGCTAAGCATTTTCTTGGAGATGGAGGTACTGCACTCAATAGTTCTGAGGCATATATTCTTGACCAAGGAGATACAAGAGTTGACGAACAAACACTTAAAAAAATACATGGAACACCATATTACAGTGCTCTAGATGCATGCATTCAAACAGTCATGGCTAGTTTTAATTCTTGGAATGGAAAAAAAGTTCATGGTGATTATTATCTGCTTACAGAAGTATTAAAGAATCAAATGGGATTTGATGGTTTTGTTGTTGGAGATTGGAATGGCCATGGACAAATACCTGGATGTTCGAATGGAAGCTGCCCAGCTTCATTAAATGCTGGGGTTGATATGAATATGGTTCCTGAAAACTGGAAAGATTTATATAGGAATACCCTTAGACAGGTAAAAAATGGAGAAATTTCAATTGAGAGATTAGATGATGCTGTAAGGAGAATAATTTCAGTAAAACAAAAACTAGGCCTATTTAATGGTAAAAGACCATCTAACTCTCCTTTTGAAGAAGTAGGTTTGAAGCACAACCGTGACATAGCTAGACAAGCTGTTCGTGAATCATTGGTCCTGCTCAAAAACAATAATAATATTTTGCCTTTAACAAAAGGAAAAAAAATATTAGTTGTTGGAGCAGATGCTAACTCACTTAAAACTCAAACTGGTGGTTGGACTCTCGATTGGCAAGGAACAAATAATCGTAATATTGATTTCCCAGGATCAATACCTTTCTTGTCTGCACTGGTTGAAAAAGCTGGTCAAGAGAATATAGATTATGTTGAAAATTTAACACAAATTAGGAAAGATTATGATGTTGCTGTGGTTGTATATGGAGAACAACCATATGCCGAAGGTGTTGGAGATAGGCAAAATTTAAATTTCAATGGAACTAGACATATTTCAGCGTTAAATTTGCTTAAAGAGAAAGGAATACCAACAGTTTCTATTTTCATGACTGGGCGACCGTTGTGGGTCACAAAAGAAATAAATTTATCTGATGGTTTTGTAGTTGCTTGGCTTCCAGGAACGGAATCAAGAGGCATTACTGACGTAATATTCCATGATGGAAAAAGTGATTATGATTTTTCAGGAAAGCTACCTTTTAGTTGGCCAAGGAATACAAAGCAAGCAAATTTAAATTATTTCGATGCTACCTCAAATCCACTATTCAGTTTTGGTTATGGTCTAACTTATCAAGATGAAATCTCTATAAGCGAATTAGATGAAGGTGAAAAATCTGAACAAAGACTAATTTCTATCGAACTGATGAATGGGACTATAAATGACAAGTTCATAGGTTTTATAAGAGAAAGCGACTTGGCAGAAGTTCAGATCTCAAGCAATAAAGTAAGTTCTCAAAATAATTTGGTATCAATAGACCTTATAGACGTGAATATTCAGGATGATACATTAAAAATTAATGTGCAGAAATCTGATTACCTTAATAGTTTCTTTTTGCTTTCTAAAGAAATATTAGATTTAAGCTCTCTTTCTGATGGCTATATAAACTTAAATGCACGTGTTAATGATATTGGCGGAGAAATTAAATATATTCTTTCATGTGGTATTGGTTGTTTTCCTGTGATTGATTTAACTGAGTTTTTACAAGTTTCAGAAGGCTTTCAAAATTACAGTATACCCATAAAGTGTTTCACAAATTACAGTAATTTGGATTTAACAAAAGTGAACTTACCAATGTACTTAGCTACTCAGGGACCTCTAGATATTGATATTTCCAAAGCAAATATTTCCAGAGATGCAGGCGAAATAGTATTAAGTTGTTATTGAATTTGAAGTTCTGAGTTTGATACCAAAATACCATTAATATCTGCATAAACCCAATCACCTGGTTTTAGAGACAGCCCATCAATAAAAATTTCAATATCTTTTTTGCCTTGTTTGTTCTTATGGCTTTTCTTTGGACATGTACCAAGTGCAAAAACTGCAATGTCCATTTCAGATATAATCTCTGCATCTCTTATCCTGCCATTAACAATAACTCCTCCCCAGTTATTCTTTTTGGCTAATTCTGCTAGATTATCTCCAAGCAAAGCAACATTTTTAGACTTTTCTCCGTCAATAAATAAGATTTTTTTATGCCCATTCTCAGAGAGCATCTCTCTCACAAAAGAGTTATCATCTGGACAAAAGACTGTTGATATTTGTCCAAACATTGATTTTGTTTTTGAGTAGCAGTGAAAATCCAACAAAAAATTTTTGTCTGGGTATTTATCTGATAAATCAGCTGTATTCATAAAAAAAGGGAGGCATGCCTCCCTTTTATTTTAAACAATAAAATTAATTACCAATAGTATCCAAATCGAAGCACTTTTTGAGATGGTGCAGAGTAAGCTCCTCTTGGCATTCCTGCTTCGATTGAAATATACCAAGGAACCACTTCACTCTTAGCATTATAAGATGCCCACTGAAGATACCAGTTGTCCTTTGAATCAAGTGTCAGAAAATAATCAAACATTTCCCAAGCTTGTCTTTTATCTGTGAAATTTTCTAATGGTTCGCAGAAATAATTTATGCCGTCACAACCACCTTCATCATTTAAATGCTTATCCATATTCCAAATTGTTACGTATGAATCGCTTTCCCAGTGATAGCTGAAACCTGGTTTGAACTCCATGCCATTTTGGAGTCTGATGGTGTGGTCAAATCTGATGGTAAGTGCTAAATCTGGAGTATATGGTGCCTCATTTCCCTTAAGGTTCACAAAGTTATTTGGATTTGTTGGATCAATTGATGGTCCGTAATCTCTGCCAAATAGAGCATCTTGTCCATATCTCCACATGGTAACAAAATCTTCTGTAAACTCTGTATGATAGCTGGTCACAAAACCTGATAGCTTCCCACCATCATATGGCAACCAGTTGTACTCAAACTCCATCCCGTAATGAATTTGTTCACCGAAATTCTCTGTTGTCCAAATGGTTACACCTTGTTCTGACGTAATGAGCTCTCCATAAGTTGGTGAAAGTGGGTTTCCGTCATATTCAGTAACTAAAACAACATCTACAGGAAGGTTTCCAGTAAATTGTTTGCCATCGTACTGTGTATAAAAAAGGTTGAATGCATAATTTAGTGTATTATCGGCATTTCTCTCTTTAACCCCCCATTCTAGTGTAGTCACATACTCAGGGTCGTAATTCAAATCAACTCTTTCTCCAGGTGTTCCAATTAAAGTATTACTAGGCCTTACATAAACATCAGCTAAACTTCCTGCTTTGTAAGCTGTTGCTAAATATGTATACATGAAAGCTGTGTCTGACATATCCCAATCCAAACCTATTCTCCAAGAGAAATTATCGTAGTCTTGAGATGTATCATTGTTAGTTAGTACTTCTGCACATCCAATCATTGGAGCTACACAGTCTATCCCATCAATTTGCTTGCCAAGTTGTACCCAATAATCATGAGGTAGTGCATTTATCTCTGGCCATACTGAAGCTCTATCTCCCCATCTATCTACCAGTGGATAACATCCATTATTTTGATTACAAGCTAGATTTCTTCCACCGTCATCTGATTTTTCATCAACAGAATATCGTGCTCCAAAAGTGAAAAATAAATCATCAGATATTGCATATGTACCTTGACCATAAAGCGCGTAGTGAGTCAACAGTCTTTCAGGTTGCCAAAAATATTCATGACCATTTAGGTTGGCATGGAAATTTGCCAGCATACTGTTATCTTCTTGCATGTAAAAGAAACCACCTACCCATGCTAATTTATCATCTGCACCAGTGAGGTATATATCTAAGACATTTGACATGGTTGAAAGCTCATTGATTTCAAATGACATACCATATTCAGCATTAACACCGCCATCTATATCAAACATGCTTGATTGTAGTAAGTCCTGGTATCCGTAATTCATCACAAGCTTAGTTGTATCATTGACTTGATGATTAATTATTGCTCTGAAAGAATCTATCGTCATATCATTTCTTCCTGGAGTATTTACATAAGCTTGGTAACGATTTTCTGACCCCATAATATCAGTACAAGTATTTGCTGGATAAATTGCAGGATCTCCAACAAATTTTCCTGTTACAGTTTTTCTTAACTCGCAAGAAATAATGTTTGTCCAGCCTTTGCCTTCATCGTTGTATTGCTCATATTGCAAATTAATATTGGTATCTTCATTTAAAAGGTAAGTTGCACTAATTCTCCAAGCACTATCATTTAAGCTGTTATAGAATTCTGAAGGATCAGCTTTAACTTTATTGTAAGGATTTGAAAATTGATAACTTGGATCGAATGTACAGTCTGGTTGATAGCTTTGACATCCAAAGTACCAAGGATAGTCTGTTAAAAAACTTTTTTGTGAAGGATCTGTAATCTGTACAAACTGATCTCTTATATTTTGTGGTAATGATCTCCAATCTAATTGTGAACCATCCCAGTAACCATCAAGGTATGAATCTTTTGATTGTTCCATTAATGCAAATCTAACAGCAAGTTTTTCATTAATAGGTAAATTATAGTGTGCTCTTACCCCTGCTTCATTGAGTTGGCCTCCAACAAGGTTTATTGATCCGCCTTGAATATCAAAATTTGGTTTAGCTGTAACAATATTTAGTGTACCTACAACAGAATTTCTTCCATAAAGTGTGCCTTGGGGGCCTCTTGATAATTCTGTCCTTTCAAGGTCAAACATTAAAGCATTAGCTGCCTGTGCTCTAGCTACGTAAACACCATCAACATGAATTCCTACTGCAGGATCACCTAACTCAGTAACATTATTTGTTCTAATTCCTCTTAAAGTGATTATTGGTGCATTTGTATCAGTATTTTGCACATATAAGCCAGGAATCATATTATTTAAGTCTTTAATATTGTTGAGCCCAAGCTCTAATAGCTGATTTCCAGTCATTGCAGTAACTGACTGTGATGTGGATAAGACGTCTTTTTCAACTTTTGCAGCTGTTGTAACTACTACTTCTAAACCGTCATCATCTGCATCGTCTTCGCTTTCTTGTGCAAAAAAAGTAAAGGCAATAAGTGTTAAGAATAAAAGGTATTTTTCTAAAGATTTCATTGTTTCCCCAAGGGTAGTTTACGTGACTAAATAATAAGAGATTCAAAGTTTATGTCAATTTTTGAAAATGATTGTAGAGCTAAATTTTTTGTAACTTATTGTTAGTTGTAAATGAAGTTATATACTTAGTTTCAAAATGAAATTTAAATCCTTAATTCCTTTCATATTTAGCGTAATTTTCCTTGCATCATGTGGTGGAGGAAGTGGTGGTTCTGAACCTGCGCCTGTTCCTACACCAGCCCCAACACCAGCCCCAACGCCTGAACCCACACCAGAGCCAACACCAGAACCAACACCAGAACCAACACCAGAACCAACACCTGCACCATCTGTCTTTGATGCAGAAGACTTTGAATCTTTTAGTCCTGAAACAACAAATCTTGCACCTTGGAAAGCTTACATAAATAGATTCAATAGTTCCGGCAACTACCAAGACGGCTATCAGGTAGATCCTGCTCCAAATGGGCCTCAGATAAGCGCATTAGCAAGTGGGGAGGGTGAAGTTGAGCAAGGTGACCAGTATCTTAATGTCTATAGTAACTACGATGATGGACATCACCAGGTAGGTTTTTTAGAAACAAATGTTTTTTTAGAGTATTCAGTGATAGACACCATGAGTGGAAATTATTCGTTTACATTTGATGCAAAAAGGCCTTCAAGCCAGGCAGTTGTAGATCCTTCAACAGCTCATGCATTTGTTAAAAAATTAGATCCCAACCAAGGTTACAGTACTTATTATTATGACTCTTTAGAAATGACTGAGATAGAAGATAATGTGTGGTCATCTCACAATATTGATTTTGCTCTAGATGAAACAATAGACCCTGGAAAAATTCTTCAAATTGGGTTTGTAAACTATTCAACAAATTATGGTCCAACAGGTGTTTATTATGACAATATAGAAATAACTACAGACAACATACCGCCGGAACCCAAAGAACCAACTTCTGATGATTCATGCCCAGGCAATGTTCCACAATCACATGACGGATATCAATTAATATGGTCTGACACATTTGATGATAGTTCCCTAAATCTTAACAACTGGCAATACATGTATGGTGATGGTTCTGCATATGGAATTCCAGGATGGGGAAATAATGAAGTTCAATTATATGGAGATAGTGATGCGAATACATATCTTGCAAACGGCTGCTTATTTATAGTTCCAAGATACGATGCGAGCACAAATACATTTTTTAGTTCGAGGTTGAGATCATTTGAAAAACAAGAATTCCAATTTGGAAGAATCGATGTAAGTTTTTCTGTCCCTGAAATTAATGGAGTTTGGCCTGCAATTTGGATGATGCCAGAGGAATCTATTTATGGTGGATGGCCTGCAAGTGGAGAAATAGATTTAGTTGAAACAAAAGATACTACTTCTCAAATCCTCTATACAACAATCCATTATGGTATTGAAAACTATAGAACCGCTGGCAGGGTTACTAATTTTCCATTTTTAAATAAGCTTTCAAATGTTGAAGAACATAACATTATCAGTTTAATTTGGGATGAGGATTCATTCAGTTGGCTTGTTAACAATAATGAAGTTTACACTGTAAACTTTTCAGCTCTCGAAGGACTTGATCCAAACCCTTTTCTAGAATCATTTCATATGTTGTTGAATGTTGCAGTAGGCGGCCATTTTCCTGCTCAATTACCTGTTGGCGAGGAATTCTGTAATTATGACGACGAGTGTCTAGATTCTAAGAAACTCATAATTGACTATGTAGCCTATTATTCTAAAGATACATAAAAGTGAAAGTTTTTTATGAGAACCATCTACTAAATCTAGATTTACATGGTGTAAGACACTTTCAGGTCGAAACAGAAGTACAAGACTTTGTATTAAACAATCAAAGTGAATTACCATTGATAATTATCTGTGGAAATTCATCAAAAATGATAGATATAGTTGTTGATGCCTTAAAAAACTTAAAAGTAGATTTTGAGGAAACCAGATATGGCAGAATAAGAGTTAATTCGCTAGATGAGAAAACTTAAAATTATCCAAATACTTCCTTCTCTTAATACTGGTGGAGTTGAAAGAGGCGTTCTAGATTTTAATAAATACCTTGTTAACAATGGACATGAATCTTTTGTTATCTCAGATGGCGGTAGACAAGTAAAAAACTTAATAGAAGATGGAGGAAACCATATTCATTTACAAGTATCAAGAAAAAGCATTTTTACATTACTGCAAGCAAAAAAATTAGCAGATGTAATTAATGAGATATCTCCAGATATTGTGCATATCAGATCCAGAGTGCCTGCATGGGTTCTACAAACATCAAAAATATTTCTAAAAAGCCCTCAGCCAATATTCTTCTCAACATTTCATGGTTTATACAGCACACCTTTTTATAGCAGAATCATGGCAAGTTTTGATCGAGTTATAGCGATATCAAAAACTGTTGAAAAATACGTTAATGAAAATTACAAAAGATATCTCAAACATGAAACACGTTTGATATATCGTGGTTCAGATGAAACATATTTTAATGAGAGGTTTCAGCCTACAGAGAAATATATCAAAAACTTTTTTGATACTTTTCCAAACTTAAAAGATAGAAAAATTCTATGTTTCCCGGGTAGATTATCGTCTTGGAAAGGCCAAGAGGCCTTTATAAAGCTTATTTCAGAATTACCTGAGGATTATGTTGGCTTGATCGTTGGGCCATATGAATCAGCTAAGCCAAAATATTTAAATAATCTAAAACAATTAATAGAAGATTACAGGCTAAAAAATAGAATTAATTTCTATAATGCAAAGGGCGATATAAGAGAGATTTACTGGCTTTCAAATATAGTCCTAAATTTATCTATAAAACCAGAACCTTTTGGTCGAACTATTTTAGAAGCAGCTATGATGGGAAAGAAAATCATTGGCTGGGACAGAGGCGGCCCTGGAGAAGTTCTTGATATGTGTTTCCCTCAGGGAAAAGTAGATTTTAATAATTTCAAAATGCTAACAGACGTTGTCAAAACATTATCAAATACTGAAGATGTTCCAAAAAATATTTTTCTCACTTCTGAATTAATGCATTCAAAAACAGTTTCGTTTTACAACGATGCTTTAGATAATAAGTCTTTATAAATATTGATAACTTTATCAGCTTGAATCTGTAATAAGTTTTCATTTCTTACAGTTTCAAAAATTTCTCTTTGGCTTTCAGAAAGATTCAATTCTTTTGTACAAAATCTCTCTATTAGTTCCATATAGTCTTGATCCGTTGGAGGGCATACAAATTTTGAAGACAGAACATCTTTGATATTTCCAACATCGGTTGAAAGAACGGGAACACCACAATAAAGTGCCTCATATAGGACTTTCGGAGATCCCTCTCTATCTGAAGAGATCAATAATGCATGTGCTTTTTCAAGAAAACTTGATATATCTTTTTGTTCTGGCAGTATTCGAATTTTTTCAGAAAGGTTTAATTCTTTTATAAGATTTAATGCTTCATTATAGAGCTTACCGGAACCTAACATTAGTAAATTTTGATCAATATTAGCCCATGATTTTATGAGTCTAAGTGGATTTTTTACAGGTTCAAACCTTCCCAAGTAAAGATAGTATTCAGGAACTTTCCTTACGTAAGAAGTGAATCTATCCTCGTCTACCCAATTTTCTAGTACCATGGATTTGTCGCTAGGGATATTTTCAATTGATTTGTCACTAGCGCCAAAAATGAAATTGGTCTTCAAAAAAGGATTTATATTTTTCTTTGTACCATGGATTGTCGACACATGAATGTCAGCTTTTATTAAGCCAGTCATTTTTGCTCCATGTGTATGAATAATATCGGCTTGATTTTGCATCAGCACTCGTCTTAATTCGAGCCAAAGCAGTGGATTAATCCTTGATTTATTTGTATCAAGGATCTGATAAGGTGATCTAAAAAATTTTTTAAAACGCTTCGGACCAACTACTATAACTTCATGATTCTTAGACTGTTCATATGCCAATTCTTCAATATGTCTTTCCAAGCCTGCAAAAACTTTGCTTGAAAAAAAATGAATAATTTTCATAACTTCTCTAAGAGTTCTTGAACTACTCTTCTTGATTCACTTAATGGTTTATTTTTTTTTGGATGAATAATGTCTACATCCTTAACTGTCCTGGAGAAAAAGTATCTGCTTGAATCAATGTAGCCTATTAGACCTTCTTTTTTTAGTCTATCAATATTTCTAGTTACCTTCGTCTTTCGTTTATCACCATGTTGGCCAACTACATGTTGTTCGTGGTGAAATACGTAAACTTTAGTGTTCGTAGATAGGCCCTCATAAAGTACAGATACACTCTCAGGAGTTAAAAAAGTAATTTCACTTTTTGAAATTTCATCCGACATCCAGTTTTCTGAAGTATTTTTCCAACTATAAAATTCAGCATTTCCTGAATGTTTTGGTAAGTCTAAATTTGGGGATCTAGGAGATGTAGTAATTTTCCAATGGTAATCCTTAAATTCCTCATTTAATAGATGCTCAATTTGTTGGTTAACAACTTTTTTTCGAAAATGATAATGTCTGCTTTTACCTCCAATAACTATAAGCCCTGTATTAGGGATGGTTTGTTCATTCGAGTACTTTGATAAGACACCTTTTGTTGAAATTACATTCTTTGGTTTATGCAAATAGAATCTATCCATATCTGGAACTACAGCAACATCAAACCATTGTGTTGGTCTCAAAGATGGTTTCATTAATACAATTGATTTAGCAGAGGGGTGTTCTTTTTTTGCAGTAAGTATATGTTTATGAGTAGAGTTGCCTGCCCCGATTATTAGATCTGGCCGGGATTCATGTATTTTCCATGTAGAAAATTCAAAAAGATTTACATTCTTAATCGAGCTAAATTCAGTTATTAATGCATCTATTTGTTTTTCATGGCCTTTTTTTCCATCTTTGAAGGCCCAAATAGTAATTTCTTCTTTGTGTTTAAGTGACATAGTCTAAAATAATGATACATGGATCAAAATAATCAATACAAATCGATTTTTCTTTCTGATATTCATCTTGGTTTTAATGGTTGTCAAAATGAGAAACTAAAAAGTTTTCTTGAGAATGTAAATTGTGAAAATTTATATCTTGTCGGAGATATTATTGATTTTTGGTCAATGCATGACAATTTCTATTGGCCTGAAGAGCATAATGAAATTTTAAATCGTTTTGTGCGTATGGCAGATGAGAGAACAAATGTATATTACATTTCTGGAAATCATGATGATCCTTTAAGAAGTGATAAAGAAAAAAATCGACTACAAGAGCTAGGCACAACTTATGATGAAATCATTACCGCTTTAGGTAGATTTAAACATCTTGAAAGATACGATTTTGCTTCAATTAAACACGGCAAGATGCTTGTCCTACATGGGGACCAATATGATGTTGTGACGTCAAATGCTAAATGGTTATCAAAGTTTGGTGGACTTTTATATGATGGATTAATTTTTATAAATAGGCCTTTATCAAAATACTTGAAGAATTTAACTAAAAAAATTGTTTCGAATATGAGTGGTTTTCAAAAGCTTGTAAAAGAAGAATGTATGCGGGGAGGGTACTCTGCCTTAATCTGCGGACATAATCACAGACCTGAAATTCTAAAGTTTAATACGCATGCATATCTCAATACAGGCGACTGGATTGAATCATGTTCTGCTATAGTGGAACAGATGGATGGAACAATAAATCTCGTAAAAGTTGACGAAAATAATTCGATAAATATAGTTGCAACATTATGAATAAAATTTTGATCATCACAGATGCATGGGAACCACAAGTTAATGGTGTGGTTACCACTATGACAACAGTAACTAAAAAGTTAAGAGAAAAAGGTTATGAAGTTGATGTTATTCATCCTGGATTATTCCATACTTTCCCATTACCAAATTATCCTGAAATATCAGTCGCTTGGAATTTTTGGGATTTAAAGAAAAAAATTGAAAAATCAAAACCAGATTTCGTTCATATATCCGTAGAAGGGCCACTTGGTATTACGGGTCGACATTATTGTTTAGAACACAAAATTCCGTACACATCTTGTATACATACAAAATTTCCTGAGTACGTTTACGAAAGATTTAATATTGGTCTAGACGTAACAAAAGGCTTATTGAAATGGTTCCATAATTCAGCCGCTAAAACTCTGGTCAATACCATAAGTCACAGAGATGAATTAGAAACAGATGGGTTTACAGATTTAGTGCTTTGGTCAAGGGGATTTGATGAAAAAATATTCTATCCAGATCCTGATGGAGGAAAACAAAAATATCTCCTCTATGTTGGGAGAGTAGCGGTGGAAAAAAACATTGAAGAATTTCTTAAAATGGAATCAGATTTGCCTAAAGTCGTTGTAGGGGGTGGGCCCAGCTTGAAGTCATATGCAAAAAAATATCCAGATGTAGATTTTGTTGGATTTAAAAGAGGAAATGAACTTGCTGATTATTATCGTGATGCAGCCTGTTTTGTTTTCCCATCTTTAACAGATACATTTGGAATTGTGCTCATTGAAGCATTGGCATGCGGAACACCTATAGCTGGATTTAATGTTACTGGCCCAAAAGACATTGTAATAGAGGGTGTAAATGGTTCACTTGACGAAAATAATTTAAGCAATGCAGTAGAGAGAGCGTTAAATGTTGATAGAACAACAACTTATGAATCCTCTAAAACGTATACATGGGACACAGTAGCAGATCAATTTATTAGTTCATTGGTACCTGTAAAATAATGTTTGTTTTTGTACCTATTTCTGACGAGAACCCTACACCTAAGAAACCTGTATTAACTTGGACGCTAATTGCTATAAATTTTTTAGTTTTTTTATATCAACTTTCTTTAAGTGGTGGTGCTAATCAAGCGCTTGTAAATGAGTTTGGTGTCAGACCAAGCGTATTTTTTGAGATGCAAAATTTTCACACAATAGTGACATCAGCATTTTTGCATGCAGGCTGGATGCATCTTTTATCAAACATGCTCTTTCTTTACATATATGGCGACAACATTGAAGGTTATTTAGGTAGAACTAACTTTTTAATATTTTATGCACTAGGCGGTGTCTCAGCTGCTCTACTGCAATCTTTCTTTTCTGGTGGTGTGGACGTTCCTATGATTGGTGCAAGTGGTTGCATTGCAGGTGTAATGGGCGCGTATTACGTGTTATATCCAAATGCAAGAATAAACGTTTTTGTCTGGTTTTTAATATTTATACAATTTATTAAAGTGCCAGCAAAAATAGTTCTATTAATGTGGATTATCGGACAATTCATTTCTGCTGCAGGTGGTTCATACTCAGGTGTAGCATATTTTGCACACATCGGTGGATTCATTTTTGGGTATGTAGCAATAAAATATTTTTTTACTGAACATGTTAGAAGGGCAAGGGTAATTACAAATTATGAAGAAGTTAGGGAGAATGATCTGCCTATTTCTCGAAAAAATAAATCACAAGGCTTAAGTAGAGATGATTGAAGATATTAAAGAGAAAATTTCCAAAAACATAGATACTTTTCATTTAAATATAATTGATGAATCTCCAAATCATGGAGGGTATTCTGGCAATATATCTCATGTGAAAATTATCATTGTCTCAGATGAATTTATTGGTTTAAATCTAATCAAGAGACACAAACTTGTATATGCCGGAATGGGTGAATATGTTGAAAAAATTCATGCTATATCAATAGTTGCAAAAACTGTTGAACAATGGAAACAATCAAAAGATTACATCCCTTCACCTGATTGTGCTCATAACTAATGAAAAGCATATTTCATAAAATTATTGAATATAAGTATTTATCTTTAATCTTATTAATTCTTGTTGCTTTTTTTTCTAGCATTAATGGCTTGGATAGGTTTAGATTCGACGCTTCATCTGAAACTCTTGTCTTAGATGAGGATCCTAGCTATGAATTTTATGAAGAGATCAATAATACATTTTCATCTTCGGAATACTTAGTTTTAGCTATCTCTGATCAAAATATTTTTTCGAATGAATTTTTTCTTCAAATACAAGAATTAGAGAATTCAATTAATAATCTTGAAGAAGTTGAAAGCGTAATTTCAATCCTTGACGCTCCATTATTTGAACAGCCAAAACTCTCTCTCATTAAGTCAGCAACAAATGACAAATATATCTTGCAGGACGAACTTGATTTGCAATCAGTAAAGAATGAGCTGATTAAAAGCCCATTATTTACAGAACTCGTCGTCAATAAAAATGGTACAGCAACTGCAATGCAAATAAATCTTAAACAACTCCCTGATTACGAGGAAGCAGTCAAAAAAATTCGAGAAATAATGAATCAATATGATTCATTAGAAATGTACCTAGCCGGACCGGCCATGATAGTTGTTGACACAATTGATTACATAAAAAAAGATGTTCAAACTTTTGGAAGCATCACATTTTTAATTTTTTTCGTCTTACTGATTCTATTTTTTCGAGACATTTGGCCAGCTATTATTATTATGCTCAATGCTTCTCTAGTAATCTTAACGACCATCGGGTTATTAGGAATATTTGATTGGCCTATAAGTATTGTCTCCTCAAATTTTTTAACGCTTTTATTCATTTCATCTATAGCTGTATCTGTTCACCTATTAGTGAAACTTTCAGAAGGAGCTAAAACCAAAGAAAGCAAAGAGCAATCGTTGAGTAAAATCTTCGTACCTTGTGCATATACAGCTTTAACAACTATGGTTGGCTTCGCTTCTTTATTATTGAGCAACATTCAGCCAGTCATTGATTTTGGAAAAATGATGACTTTAGGGGTTGCTATTAACTTCATAATTACATTCATCTTTATACCAATATTAATTTCAATCAAAGATCAAAAGCATAAAACCCAAATCCAACTTGCAGATTTGTATCTCAAAAAAGAGTACATGCCTTGGAAGCCAGTTTTTAAAAAAATATATATGCCAGTTTTTATAATTTGCCTGCCTTTATTCCTTTTTTTAAGTACGAATTTAAAAGTAGAAAATAAATTTATTGATTATTTTGATTCAGAGACAGAAATTTATAAAGGAATGTTATTTATTGATGAAGATTTTGGAGGTACAACACCAATTGACATAATTTTAACTCTGCCCGAGGAAGAGGTATTCATTGACGAAGATGACTTATTCTTTAGTGAGGATTCAGAAGTAAGTGAATACTGGTGGAAGCAAAAAAATATGCAAATTCTGAAAGACATTCAGTTGCACCTCAACACTTGGCCTGAATTAGGAAAAGATTTAAGTGTAGTGAATGGCGTCTTGCTTGCTGAATCACTCAACAACAATAATAGTATCGGAGATTTAGAATTAGCTTTTGTAAAAAACTCATTATTAACAAACGATAAAGCTGAGGATCTTTTATCAAGTTTGATTACAGACGACCAGAGAAGTGTACGTATTACTTACAGAATAAATGATACTTACGAAGGCCTAAATCGAAACGAAACACTGAATGAAATTAGTAGTTTTCTGGATAACAAGCTCAAAGATACCGATGTAGATTACAAAGTGAGTGGATTGGGTGTTTTATATAACAATCTTCTGCAGAGTCTTTTTGATTCTCAAATCAAAACCTTATCGTTTGTTTTCATCTCTATTTTTATCATGCTATTGATACTGTTTAGGTCATTTTTTATTTCTTTATTGGTGGTGATTGTTCCAATTTTTTCTGTTGGAGCAATTCTTTCATTGATGAGTCTTCTCTCAATTCCGCTTGATATTATGACTATTACTATTGCTTCAATTTCTGTTGGTATGTCAGTTGATTACGCGATTCATATTGCCTGGCGCTTCCAATATGAGAAAGAAAATAACAATCCAGATCCAGAAAGTGCTGCAATATTGTCATCTGGTCAGGCAGTTTTAATAACTGGATTAACAATTGTTATCGGTTTCTTGGTTTTTGTCTTTTCCTACTTCAAGCCAACAATTCTTTTTGGCCTTTTTGCTGCTTTAGCAATTTGGATAGGTATGTTCTTATCGCTCAGATTGATTCCTTTGATCTTAAATACGAAATAAATTCTTAAAGTTAGAAGTTGTCTGTTCTGCGATTTTCTCAGCTGGTATATTTAATAATTCAGAAATTGTTAAACAAACGTGAGCAAGGTATTTAGGTTCATTTCTATTATTTTTAGGCCTTTTTTCTAAATTTTTTGGGACGAGATAAGGTGCATCGGTTTCAATTATTAATGACTCAAGAGGAATATGTTGTAAAATTTTTCTTAAATCTTCACCTCTTTTTGGATCACACAACCAACCTGTAATACCAATATACATGCCCATATCTAATATTTCAGTCAGTTCTTTTTTTGAGCCTGTAAAACAATGTACTATGCTTCTTGGTAAATTATTAAGTTGATTTAAGACTATTGGTTTGAAATCATGAAAGGCTTCTCTCAGATGTAAAAAAGCGGGTTTTTGAATCTCAACACTCAGCTCTAAAAAATTTTCAAAACATTTTATCTGAACATCTTTGCTTTGAAAGTTTCGATAATAATCTAACCCTATTTCTCCAACGGCTTTTGCATTCGAATGCTCTAAAAGTTTTTTTATATTGGATATTGTGTGAGGTCTCAGCTCAGATGCATGATGCGGATGTATTCCTAAGGCAAAATAAATATTTTTATATTCCTCAGAAAGCTTAATGATTTGATTAGCATCAGATTCTCTAGCAGCAGGTGTAAAGAAATATTCAATGCCTGATTTATTTGCAGATTTCATTACGTCATCGAGATCTGAATTGAAACTCTCATGTGTGATATTGAAACAAGAATCTGCTAGTAACATGCCTAATAATTTTGATAAACTACTCTAGTCTAAATGAAGTTCCAAGGTACAAAAAGTTATATTGCTACAGACGACTTAAAACTCGCTGTTGATGCCGCACTTAATCTTGAAAAACCTCTTCTCATTAAAGGAGAGCCAGGTACTGGCAAAACAATGCTTGCTCTGGAAGTTGCTGAATCATTAAACATGAGACTTGTTGAGTGGCATATAAAATCAACTACTAAAGCAGCTCAAGGATTATATGAATATGATGCTGTTTCGAGACTTAGAGATTCTCAGCTTGGTAATGAGAAAGTTCAAGACATCGCGAATTATATAAATAAAGGAAAACTTTGGGATGCTTTTACATCAGATGAACAGGTAGTTCTGCTGGTGGATGAAATTGATAAAGCTGATATTGAATTTCCTAATGATTTGCTACAAGAGCTCGATAGGATGGAATTCTATTGCTATGAATTAGATAAGACTATTAAAGCAAAACATAGACCATTAGTTGTTATCACTTCAAACAACGAAAAAGATTTACCAGATGCTTTCTTAAGAAGATGTTTCTTTCATCACATTGCGTTTCCTGAACGAGAAGTACTAGAGAAGATTATTGCTGTACATATACCAAAAGTTAAAAAGAAACTTCTGAAAGAAGCTATGGATGTTTTTTTTGACATTAGAAAAGTGCCAGGACTTAAAAAGAAACCATCTACATCTGAATTAATTGATTGGTTAAAATTGATTGTTTCAGATGATATTGCTCAGGAAGTTCTTGCATCAAAAAATAATTCCTTAGTACCGCCTCTTTATGGTGCTCTTCTAAAAAATGAGCAGGATGTTGAGTTATTGCAACGACTTGCTTTCATGACTAGAAGAGAATCTAACTAATGCTTATAAATCTTTTTAATACTGTGAGAGCTTATGGAGTTCCTGTAAGCCTGAAAGAATTTCTTGATTTACTAAAAGCACTCGAAAAAAACCTTGTGTTTGCAGATTGGAACGATTTTTATTTTCTATCAAGAACAGTAATGGTGAAGGATGAGAAGTTTTTCGATAAGTTTGATCGAGCTTTTGATGTTTATTTTAAAGGCATCAATAACATGGATGACGTACTTAAAACAATCATTCCAGAAGACTGGATCAGAAAAGAATTTGAAAAGAATTTGAGTGCTGAAGACCTTAAAAAAATTAAGGATATGGGGGGGCTGAAAAAATTAATGGAAGAATTTAAAAAAAGATTAGAAGAACAAGAGAAAGCACATCATGGTGGAAATAAGTGGGTCGGCACTGCGGGAACATCACCTTTTGGAAATTCTGGAAACCACCCTAATGGAATAAGAGTAGGTGGTAAATCAAATAAAGGCATGGCTGCAAAAGTTTGGCAAGAAAGAAATTACGAGAATCTTGACGATTCACTTCAGTTAGGTACAAGGAATATAAAAATAGCCCTAAGAAAATTAAGAAAGATGGCCAGAAAAGGTGAAAATTTTGAATTCAATTTAGACAACACTATCAAAAGCACTGCAAAAAATGCTGGGTACTTAGAACTAGAATATGTAAGAGAGAAGCTTAATGACATAAATCTAATAGTTTTCTTTGATGTTGGTGGCTCAATGGATCCTTTTGTGAAAATGTGTGAAGAGCTTTTTTCTGCAGCTAAATCAGAATTTAAAAATTTACACTACTACTATTTTCATAATTGTATTTATGAATCAGTTTGGACAGATAATTTCCGAAGAAATGAAAATCGAGTAACTACTCAAAGCATTATGAATAAGTTCTCGAAGAATCATAAAATTTTGATAGTGGGAGACGCAAGTATGGCTCCCTATGAACTGACTAATGCTGGCGGAAGCATAGAGCACTGGAATAAGGAACCTGGCGAACAATGGTTACAGAAACTGCAATCTTATTTCAATAAAACAGTTTGGCTCAACCCAGTTCATGAAGATCATTGGGATTACACTTCAACTATTAAAATGATCAACACCTTGATGGATGATAAAATGTACCCATTAACTATTAGCGGCATATCTGGTGCAGTAAACCATTTATCTAAAAGACATTAATGAAAGCTCTAGAAATCAAAAACCTATCGAAAATTTATGGAAATGATGTGCATGCACTAAAAGGCATAGATTTGAGTGTAGAGCAAGGTGATTTTTTCGCACTTCTAGGGCCAAATGGTGCTGGAAAATCAACTACTATTGGAATAATTTCATCTTTGGTAAATAAGAGTGAAGGGTCAATATCAATTTGCGGTGTTGATATAGATGAAAATTTTCCACTAGCTAAATCTAAATTAGGTGTTGTAAATCAGGAATTTAATTTCTCACAATTTGAAAAAGTTGAAGATGTCATCATGGGTCAAGCTGGTTATTATGGTGTTGATCCAAAAACTGCTGCTGAACGCACAGAATATTACCTTAAAAAACTGGGCATATGGGATAAAAAAGACGATTTTATCCGAGAGCTATCCGGTGGTCAAAAGAGAAGGGTGATGATAATTAAGGCACTGATTCATGAACCTGAATTACTAATCTTGGATGAACCAACTGCAGGCGTAGATATTGAACTGAGAAGAGGCTTGTGGGATTTCCTCATTGAAATTAATCAAGCTGGCACAACCATTATTTTGACAACACATTATCTGGAAGAAGCGGAAAACCTCTGCAGAAACATTGCAATAATTGATAACGGATTAATTATTGAAAATACTGGAATGAATCAACTCCTACAACAATTGGAGAATCAAGTATTTACAATAGAAACAGATACAGAATTACCAAAAAATCTTGAGATTTCTGGTTTTTCTGTGACTGTTGAAGATAAAAACAAATTTTCGGTTATCATTCCAAAAAATATTTCTATGAATGCGCTTTTCGATAATGAAAATTTTAAAAACTTAAATGTTACAAACATTAAAAATCAAACTAATAGGCTAGAGGAGTTGTTTATTAATTTAACCAGTAAAAAATGAATCATTT
>CAJXFH010000008.1:0-37078 GCA_913052565.1 uncultured Gammaproteobacteria bacterium
AGCAGAAGATGCTCCAGTTGAAGAAGCACCAGCAGAAGATGCTCCAGTTGAAGAAGCACCAGCAGAAGAAGCATCGACCGAAGAAACTGAGTCAGAAGAAAAGAAAGATAAGTAACATCGATATTATTCCAGTTGCAAAATTTGGTAAAACCCACGGCTTAAAAGGGGAGATAAAAGTAATTTCTTATTGCGACCCTTTAGAAAATATACTGACCTATTCAAAATTTTTCTTTGAAGATGGATCTTCACTAAAACTTAGATTTATAAACAGTTCAAAACCATTCATTGGAAAAATTGATGATATTAATTCCATTGATGATGTAAAAGACTTTGTAAATAAAGAAATTTTTATTTCTAGAGATGAAATGCGCCAAGACAAAGATGCTATCTATTGGAATGACTTAATTGGATGCAAAGTTATCAATCAAGATTCTATGTTACTTGGCAAGATATATAAGCTAGAGAATCATGGAGCTTCTGATCTTATATTTATCAAAACGCATGAAGAGGACGTTATCATTCCATTAGAGGATGAGTTCCTTAGAGAATTTGAAATAAAAGAAAATACCTTAAACGTAAATTGGGAATAAGATCCATCTCAAGTAACTATGATTCATAATGTTGACCATATAATCATTTTTGTCGAAGACTTAGAGTCAGCCGAACAAAATTATATAAAGATTTTTGGAATCGATCCTGTTTGGAGAGGTATTCATAAAGAATTGGGAACCTCAAATATACTTTTTAACTTTGAAAATACATATTTTGAATTACTTGCAGCAACTGGAACAGGAATAGGTGCCGAATTAGTAAATCAATCCATTAAAGATAATGGAGAAGGTTTAGCAGGTTTGGTTTTGGGTACAAAAGATATGAATTTATTCAGAGAGAATATTACTAATAATGGGTATTTTTTATCAGAAATATCTGCTGGCGAAGGAATTAATGAACAAAATGAACACAGGGAGTGGTTATTACAATTTTTACCACATGAATTGACTCGAGGTTTATTCTCTTTCGTTGTGGAGCACAAATCAGGCGCACTACCACTTTTAGAGCGAAATAAAAGTGCTATTAACAAATTAGAGCAAGTTGTAATTAAAACTAATGATGCTGATGGTTTTATTCAGATATATAGAGATATATTTGGAATAAGATTAGCTCTTGATAAATTTGTTGAAGCCTGGAAAAAGAGAATTTTATTTTTTAGGTTAAATAAAACAACAATTGAAGTTATTGAAGAAATCAATGACATTGTTTCACCGACTGATTCATTATGGGGTTTAGCATGGGGAGTAAGTGATATTAATTTAGCAAAAGAGAGGCTTGAAGAGAACAATATTGAAATTTCAGACATTAAGCCAGGAGTAAAAGAAGATACATTAGTTGCAACTGTAAAGTCTCATACGAATAATGTTCCAACTCTCTTGATTGAGCACACAAAAAAAGCATAGATTAGATACTATGAATATAAATGTAATATCCTTATTTCCAGAATTAGTAGAGTCCTCCTTTAAAGGACTTACAGGAAAAGCTTTAAGACACAAAATTGCAGAATTAAACCTCATTAATTTAAAACAATTTTCCAAAAATGATTATGGCAGTGTTGATGATGCCCCATATGGAGGCGGAGAAGGAATGGTTATCGGCATTGAGCCATTAGTGGAGAGTTTAAATACAATCCAATCACCTGGACATGTAATATATTTATCGCCTCAAGGTAAGGTTTTTAACCAGAAAAAAGCTGCTAATCTTTCAGAATTTAAAGACTTAACTTTTGTATGTGGAAGATATGAGGGAATAGATCAAAGATTTATTGACAGCTATGTTGATGAAGAAATATCAATTGGTGATTATATTTTAAGCGGAGGTGAGATTGCAGCCTCAGTAGTAATCGATGCAATTTTAAGAAATCTTGATGATGTAATAGGCAATAAAGATTCAGTCAACAAAGACAGCCATAGCGAAGGTAGGTTAAAGGGACATACTTATACCCGACCAAGTGATTACAAAGGGAAAAAAGTGCCTGATATTCTTTTGTCAGGGGACCACAAAAAAGTCAATGAGTGGAAATTAGCTAATAGTTTATGGGTAACTAGAGAAAAACGCCCTGATTTATTTAAACAATTGCAACTTTCAGAAAAAGAAATGATATTATTACGTCAATACGAAGACTACCTAACAAGCGAAAATGACTAAAAAAGCTATTGAAAAGATTGAAAAAGACCAATTGAAGGAGCATCCAGAGTTCCGAACAGGTGATACTGTTGTGGTAAAAGTAAAAGTTACAGAAGGACAAAGAACAAGATTGCAGGCTTTTGAAGGTTTGGTAATTAGCAAAAAAAATAGAGGGATTAACTCATCTTTCATAGTCAGAAAAATATCAAATGGTGTTGGGGTTGAAAGAACATTTCAAACCCATAGTCCTTTAATAGACTCAATCACCGTCAAAAGAAGAGGTTTGGTAAGACAATCAAAGTTGTACTACATTCGTGAAAGATCCGGAAAATCTGCTAGGATTAAAGAAAAAATTAGTTAGTGCAATCAGAATCAAAATTATTAATAGAGACCTTTCTGGATTCTTTATGGCTTGAGAAAAACCTATCTCAGAATACACTTTCTTCATATAAAAATGACCTTCAAAAATTTAGAAACTTTTTAGAAAAAAATAATAAAACAGTACTAAATGCTGATCATTTTTTAATACTTTCTTTTCTGAGCATGCTTTTAGATCAGGGATTTTCCTCTAAAACTATATCCAGAAATATTTCATCACTAAAAAGCTTTTATAAATATTTGATTTCTGTAGATCATCTTAAATTAAACCCAATGAGCAATATTGACGCTCCAAAATCAGGCCTTTTCTTGCCAACAACACTAACAGTAGAAGAAACTCAATTGATTTTAGATGCACCTAATGAAAAAAGGCCAATTGAACTTAGAGATAAGGCTATGTTGTACGCTCTTTATGCAACTGGAATGAGAATCAGCGAACTTATAAGTTTAAATATGCATAACATAGATTTAGTTAGAGGCTCGGTACAAGTTATAGGTAAAGGTGGTAAGGAAAGAATGATCCCTCTGACAGATGATGCTATTAAATTTATTAAAATATACATCAAAGAAGCAAGAGAAATTCTTAATAAAGGTAAAGACCACAATAATCTTTTTTTATCTACGCATGGAAAACAAATCTCAAGACATAGTTTTTGGCACAGAATAAAAGCATACCTAAAAAGGGTAAATATAAATAAAGATGTACATCCTCACACGCTAAGGCACGCTTTTGCAACACACATGTTAAATAATGGAGCCGACCTAAGGTCAGTACAACTATTATTAGGCCACTCAGATTTAGCAACAACACAAATCTATACCCATATAGCTCAAACTGAGATACAAAATATACATAAAAAACACCACCCGAGAGGATAATGAAGAATACTTACTTTTTTTTATTTATTTTAGTTTTCTACGCTTCTGCGGCAGATAACATACAGAATAAAATTTCAAAAATACTACCATCTGGAATAAATATAAATTTTTATGAAGAGTCAAAAATACCAAATTTCTATGTAGTTAATGTTGCGAATAATCAGATTCTTTATGTATCTAAGGATTTCAAATATGTTATTGCTGGCGAGGTGATTGAAATTGGCGATTCAAACATATCTAGCATGAATGATCAGTACCAAAAGAAATTTATAACTCAAGTCATGAGCTCTATATCAGAAGATGAGACTATAAAATTTCAATCAAAAGAAGTTAAACATGAATTATTTGTGTTCACAGATGTTTCATGTAGTTACTGTAGGCTTTTTCATAGTGAAATTGATGAATATTTAGAACTTGGAATAACTGTAAAATACCTTGCTTTTCCAAGGGATGGTTTAGAAAGCAATATTGCTGATGAAATGGAAAAAGTTTGGTGTAATGAAGATAGAAAGTTGGCGCTTACCGCTCTAAAAAAAGGAAAATCTGTTAAAAATGAGGTTTGCACAAATCCAGTAGAAGAGCACTACAGAAAAGGGGCTCTTATCGGAATTACCGGCACACCAGCTTTGATTCTAGAAGACGGCACTAAGCTTTCAGGGTACATTCCTGCATCAGAATTAATTAAAATATTAAACAATGGATAAAGCAGAATTAAACCTACTACTTAATAAAACCTCTGAGAGAGTTCAGGATCTCAGGGAGTTTCTTTGACCCAGATAGTCTTGAAAGTAAACTAATTGACTTAAATAAAAAGTTGCAAGAACCAGATAATTGGCAAGATCATAAAAAACTAAACGAACTGAATAAAGAAAAAACAATTACAGAACAAAAGCTATCTGAGTTTCAAAGCATACAAAATCAAATCAATGATATAGGTGATCTAATATCAATATCTGTTGAATTGGGTGAGCTTGATGAATTAGAAAAACAGAGTGATGCATTAAGTGAACTTAATGCAGAGATTGACTCACTTGAAACAAAAAAATATTTTTCCAGAGAAACAGATTCAAATAATGCTTTTCTGGACATTCAGTCAGGGTCAGGTGGAACAGAGGCACAGGATTGGGCAGAAATGCTATATCGAATGTATACAAGATGGGCAGAGGATATGAATTTTAAAGTAAGGGTTGAGGAGTATTCTGTTGGCGATGTTGCTGGAATAAAAAGTGCAAGCATTCACATAAGTGGTCAATATGCATATGGGTGGTTAAGAACAGAGACAGGTATTCATAGACTTGTAAGAAAATCTCCGTTTGATTCTGGTAATCGAAGACATACATCTTTCGCTGCTGTTTTTGTTTCACCAGAGATAGATGATGATATAGAAATTGATTTAGATATGTCAAAAGTTCGGATTGACACCTATAGAGCATCTGGCGCTGGTGGCCAACATGTAAATAAAACTGATTCAGCTGTACGATTAACTCATGAGCCAACAGGTCTCGTGGTGCAATGTCAATCTCAAAGATCACAACACCAAAACAAAGATAGAGCAATAAAGCAGCTCAAATCACGTCTATATGAATTAGAAATGCAAAAGAAAGAAGAGGAAATTCAAAAAATTGAGGATTCAAAAACAGACATTGGCTGGGGAAATCAAATACGTTCATATGTATTAGACCAATCTCGAATAAAGGATATTAGAACAAAGCACGAAGAAACAAATACTCAATCAGTATTAGATGGTAAAATTAATAACTTCATTAAGGAAAGTTTAAAAAATGGATATTAAAGATCTATCTAAGGTGCAGAAAGATAGGGAGATTAAATTGCAGAAACTTCGTTCTGAAGGCTTTAATTTTCCAAATGACTTTGAAAAAAAATATCAAATATCTCATTTGATTGAAAAATTTGGAGCACTATCTAAAGAATCATTAGAGAAAAAAAATGAGTCTGCCTGTAATGCTGGAAGAATAGTACTTAAACGAGAAATGGGTAAGGTTGTTTTTATGACTATCGAAGACTCATCTGGTCGCATCCAAGCATATTTCTCAAAAAATAATCTTGATAAAAAACTTGAAGAAATCAAAGATCTCGACCTTGGAGATATTATCGGTATCGAAGGAGTCTTATTCAGAACAAAAACTGATGAGCTTACGATTGAAGTTAAAGATTTTAAATTACTCACAAAATCTTTAAATCCAATGCCAGAAAAACATGCTGGTCTCACAGACATTGAAACAATATATCGACAAAGGTATGTCGATTTAATGAGCAACAAAGAATCAAGAGATATATTTATTAAAAGAAATAAAATAGTTCAATCAATACGAAAAAATTTAGAGGAGGCAGGCTTTCTGGAAGTTGAAACACCGATGATGCATCCAATTCCTGGAGGTGCAAACGCTAAACCTTTCAAAACACATCACAATGCTCTTGATAAAGAGTTATTTCTTAGAATTGCGCCAGAACTATATTTGAAGAGGCTTTTGGTAGGTGGTTTTGATAGGGTTTTTGAAATAAATCGTAATTTTAGAAACGAAGGAATCTCTACTATACATAATCCAGAGTTCACGATGCTTGAGTTTTATGAGGCATATGGAACACTTGAAAAAACCAGTCAATTTGTTCAAAAACTAGTACAAGATAGTATTGCAGCTGTGAATGATTCACTGCTGATAACTTATGAGGATAAGGAATTAGATTTCTCAAAAGACTTCGAAATAAAATCCCTAAAAGATCTAGTACAAGAACAAATAGAAATGAGTTTAGATACTGAGGAACAAATATTTAAAGCAGCAAAGCATAAAGGTATGAAAATCAAAAAAGAATGGGGCTGGGGCAAGGTTCTCCTTGAACTATTTGAAGAGCATGTTGAGAAAGAACTGTGGAATCCAATATTCGTAAAAGACTATCCTTATGAAGTTTCTCCACTTTCAAGAAGAAAAGATGATGATCAAGATTATACAGATAGGATTGAGCTATTTATTGCAGGAAGAGAGTTTGCAAACTTCTTTTGTGAACTAAATGATCCTACAGATCAGGAAGAAAGATTTAAACAACAAGTAAAGCAAAAAGACTCGGGAGATGAAGAGGCAATGTTGTACGATGATGACTACATTAATGCTTTGAAGCATGGAATGCCTCCTGCAACTGGAGTTGGGTTAGGTATTGATAGGCTAGTAATGTTGGCTACTAACAAAAGCTCTATAAGGGATGTAGTTCTTTTTCCTACTTTAAAATAATGAATCTGAGAAATCTAATTACAGTTTTCTCAATATTAATATTAAGTGCCTGTGGTGGTGGAAGTAGTGATGCCTCAGCCGCAATAAGCCCAGCACCAGCACCAACACCAGCACCAACACCTGCACCAACACCTGCACCAACACCTGCACCTTCTGGTGTATATGAAATGGATGAAAATTGTCCTTCTCACATAAAAGAGGCATTCTTAGATGTTAGCCAAGCTCCTGGACCTGGAGATCAATACAATATGATGCCAAGATTACAAGTTAGTTGTTCTAACGGAAATTTGAAAGTCAATTCAAATTCTGTTCCTCATTATAGTTTTATACCGATGACACCTAATGATTTGGTGGAAAGAGATGAAGAATGGGTGGTGCCTTTGGAACCTTCAATTGACTCGTCTAGAGAACCCACAAATATTGGTGCAAATGGGCCAGTTATTCTTGGTTATATGGGTTTTACTAACACTGGTTTATTTATATTTGGTCCTACTGAAGGTGGTCAACCCGCAAATCAAGCATATGGTGATCCTGTTTATAACAATATTCTAGATGATTGTGGTGGCCATACTGCGTTTGCTTACCATAACCATGCATTCAATACCCGGTGCTTCAATCCGAATGGCTTAACTGCTAATCCAGCAACTGATCCACAGCCAGAAGTTTTACATATATCTTTGATTTTAGGTTTTGGTCCTGATGGATTTCCAATTTTTAATGAATATGAATACGCAAATAATGATGGAGTAAATCTGGTATCTCCACAGAGTAGTTTTGAATTGATAGATGGCCAGAATCCACAAAGATATGCCTTTGACGCATATGAATACGTTGAAAAAGATAACCTAGAAATTTATCTGGATGAATGTAATGGACATAGTCATGAAAACCCACATGGATATGAATACCATTATCATGCTACTGAAGATTTTCCTTACATATATGGTTGTATTAAAGGAGAACCAATCGGGATTGGCGGTGGAGGTCAAGGAGGAAATAATGACTAGGTTGGTTATGCTCTTATTCATAGTCTCATTTCTGAATGCTGAAAGTATTGAAACTTTTTACAAATCTGGAGAACTTAAAGAAAGATTTGTGCAAAAAGATGGCGTGAGGGAAGGCTTGTATCAAAAATGGTACTTGAATGGGCAAATAGGAAAACAGTCATTTTATAAAAATGGTGTTCTAAATGGCGAGATTATAACTTGGTACCCTAATGGGGTTGTCAAAGCCACTTATCCAATTCTTCAGGGAAAAATACATGGGACAGCAAAATATTACGATGAAAAAGGAAATCTAAGTTGGCAAGTTTACGATCATAACAGACCAAGTGAAAATAATAAGATATCTTTATCTGGCTGGTGTTTAGAGTAATTCTTTAACCAAATCTCTTTCTTCAAGCAATTCACTAGCAGTTTTTTCTAAACCTGCTTTCGCAAAATCACTAAGATTGTAATCACGAACAATTTCTACAGAGCCTTTACCATTTGAAATTAGAGGAAAGCCTGAAAAAATGCCTTCAGGCATTCCGTAAGCTCCATCACTCAGTACAGCCGCATTAAACACATCACCTGATCGGGTTTTGTGTTCCACAGCTTTAACAGTATCACATGCTGCTCTTGCGGCTGAGGAAGCTGATGATGCTCCTCTAGCTTTAATTATTTCTGCTCCTCTCTGTTGGATTCTTGGTAGAAAAACATTTTCTACCCAATTATGATCATTAATAATTTTATAAGCTGATTGTCCGTTGATAATAGTATTCTCAAGGTCTGGAAACATCGTAGGACTATGATTACCGAATACAGCAAGTCTATAAATTTCATCTACATGACATTTAGTCTTGGCAGATAGCTGAGCTTTTGCTCTTGTTGCATCAAGCATTGTCATTGCCATCCATAATTGTTCTGGATTATTGGCATTTACAGAACCTATCAAAGCATTTGTATTTGCTGGATTTCCTACAACTAAAATTTTACAACTGTTTTTTGCATGTTGGCCTATTGCTTTACCTTGATTAGTAAAAATGCCTCCATTAATTTGTAATAAATCAGCTCTTTCCTTAATTTCCTTTCCATTGAGCACGATTCCTCTGGGTATTGAACCCACTAAAAGGCACCAATCTGCATCAACTGCAGCATCATCCATATTATCGAAAGTAGTAATTGAATTAACTGTAGGGTAAGCCGAATCTTCAAGCTCTTTCACAAAGCCATCTAACCTATCCATAGCCTGAGGTATTTCAACAAGAGAAAGATCAAGTTTTTCTGTTGAATTAAATATTCCAAGTTCACAAAGGAAAGGAACAAGAGAATAGGCTATTTGTCCTGCTGCACCTGTTATAACTACCTTCATATCACGAAAAATTATCTTTATTCTATGTTTACTTGTCTCTGATTTCCATTAGAATTTACACTCTAACAGTTTATTTTTAAGGAGTCAGAAAATGTCATTAGATTTTGAAGGAAAAGTTGCAATAGTTACCGGCTCAGGTGGCGGCATTGGAAAAGGATATGCATTAGAACTTGCAAAGAGAGGAGCAAAGGTCGTAGTGAATGACCTTGGAGGTTCTGTAGATGGGTCTGGAGGATCTTTGACTGCAGCTGAATCAGTAGTTCAGGAAATTCAAGATAATGGTGGAGAGGCAATGGCTAATGGAGCAAATGTTTGTTCTGAAGATGATGTGAAATCAATGGTCCAGAGTGTCATGGAAAAATGGGGCAGGGTAGATATTCTAGTAAATAACGCAGGTATCTTGAGAGATAAATCATTTGCAAAAATGGAGTGGTCTGACTTTGTAACAGTAGTGAATGTCCATTTAATGGGTTCAGCATTATGTGCTCATTCAGTCTTTCCAATCATGAAAGAACAAGAATACGGAAGAATAATCATGACTAGTTCGTCTTCTGGTTTATTTGGTAATTTTGGCCAAACAAACTATGGGGCAGCAAAGATGGGAGTAGTTGGTTTGATGAATACTCTTAAACTCGAGGGTGCAAAATATAATATACACACAAATTCTGTTGCTCCAACTGCAACAACACGAATGACTGAGCATTTATTTCCACCTGAATTTAAAGAAAAATTAGATCCACGATTAATTATCCCTGCAGTGGTTTTTCTCGCTAGTGATTCTGCGCCTAATGGTGAAATTCTCGAAGTTGGAGGGGGCGTGGTCGCAAATACTTACGTAATGGAAACAATGGGCAAATACTTTGGCACTGACGAAAACTTTACAGCTGAGGCTGTAGCAGAGCATTGGTCAGAAGTTATTGATACTGCAGATGCAAAACGCCCATTTCAAGGTGGTGATGTCGCTCTTAAGCATCTAGAAACAATTAGTAAATCTGAAGGTTAATCTTACATAAAAAAAAGGCTCGTTAAGAGCCTTTTTTAAGAGCACCGCCAATAGCTGCAGATCTACGGCAGTGCAAAAATTTAGTCGTCGAATTTTAAAGAACCGCCAACTTGGTATTCGATAACTCTTGTCTCAAAGAAGTTCTTCTCTTTTCTAAGATCCATGATTTCTGACATCCAAGGAAACGGATTGTCGGCACCAGGATAAGCTTCAGGCAAGTTGATTTGAGTTAATCTTCTGTTGCAGACATATTTTAAATACTCTTCCATTGTCTTAGCATTCATGCCTAAAACACCTCTCGGCATAGTATCTCTTGCATAATCGATCTCAAGCTGGGTGCCCTCAACAATCATATCAAAGGCTCTTTGTCTCATTTCCTCATCCCATAGACTTGGATTTTCGTTGATAATCGAATTAATTACGTCAATACCAAAGTTCACATGCATTGATTCATCTCTCATAATGTATTGAAACTGCTCAGAAACTCCGGTCATTTTATTTCTTCTTCCCATGGATAATATTTGTGAGAAGCCGCAATAAAAGAACATTCCCTCTAAGACACAATAGAATGCAATTAAGTTAGATAAAAAGAGCTTGTCTTTCTCAGGTGTGCCTGTTTCAAAATTTGGATCCTCCAATGCTTGTGTATATTTTAGACCCCAAGCAGCTTTAGCTTCTACGCAAGGAACTTCTCTATACATATTAAATATCTCACCTTCATCCATACCTAGTGACTCCACACAATATTGATAAGCATGCGTATGAATTGCTTCTTCGAATGCTTGTCTTAGCAAGTATTGTCTACACTCTGGGTTAGTAATATGTTTATAAACAGCTAGAACCACATTATTTGCTACAAGTGAGTCAGCAGTGGAAAAGAAACCCAAACTTCTTTTTACTATAGTTCTCTCATCATCTGTTAAACCATCTTCAGATTTCCATAATGCTATGTCGGCTGTCATATTGATCTCTTGCGGCATCCAATGATTCGCTGTTCCATCAAGATATTTCTCCCAAGCCCACTTATATTTAAAGGGAACAAGTTGGTTGAGATCTGCCTTTGAATTAATCATGGCTTTTTGCCCAACTTGCACCCTACCTTCAAGAGCATTTGCCATTCTTGCACGAACTTTTTCAAGCTCTGCTTCTGTTGGCTCTTTCATTGTTGTGTAATTTTCTATATTTTGCATCGCTTCTGAATTCATATCTTCAGTAACGATTTCCTCAGTTTCTACTGCCTCAGTTTGTACTGGCTCAGTAGGAACTTTTGGTTCCACTGGCTTTTCTGGCTCAGCAACTTCCGCAACTCTCGGTTCAGGACTTTTAGTTTCTTCCTTTTTAACCGGAGCTTCGTCTTTATAATAATCTTCCCAACTTAACATAATATTCCTCCGTTATTGGCAAGCCTCACAATCCGGATCCAAAATACTACAAGCACTTGGTGCTTGCGAAGCAGCTTGGACCTCTTGATTGGATTGCACAGCATTTAAGTTACTCCTCTCCACTGTTGATTTTTCTGTAGCTGTGGCACCCATTGATCTTAAGTAATAAGTTGTCTTAAGGCCTTTGAACCACGCCATTCTGTAAGTTATATCTAATTTTTTCCCATCTACATTAGCTATATATAAGTTTAGAGATTGCGCTTGATCTATCCATTTCTGTCTTCGACTAGCTGCTTCAACAATAAATCTAGGTTCCACTTCAAAAGCAGTTTTAAATTTATCTTTTATGTGTTCTGGTATTCTATTAATCTGTTTTAATGAACCTTCAAAATATTTCAGATCGCTGAGCATAACTTCGTCCCACAAATTTTCTTTTTTCAATTCTTCAATCAAATAAGGATTTACAACCGTAAACTCACCTGAAAGATTAGATTTCACAAAAAGATTCTGATAGGTGGGCTCTATTGACTGTGAAACGCCTGTTATATTTGCGATAGTTGCAGTCGGAGCGATAGCCATTACATTTGAATTTCTTATGCCTTGTTTGCTTACCAGCTCTTTCAATTTATCCCAGTCTAGACACTTATCAGTATTCTGATCTATGAATTCACGACCTCTTTCTTCTGCAAGAAGTTCAATAGAATCAATAGGGAATATTCCATTGTCCCAAAGCGAACCCTTGTATGTCTCATATACTCCTCTCTCCTTTGCTAGTTCAGAAGAAGCCTCGATAGCAAAATAGCTAATTAGTTCCATGGATTTATCAGCAAAATCGACAGCTTCATCCGAGTTATAAG
This sequence comes from uncultured Gammaproteobacteria bacterium, assembly GCA_913052565.1. Classification (GTDB taxonomy): domain Bacteria; phylum Pseudomonadota; class Gammaproteobacteria; order Magnimaribacterales; family TMED112; genus TMED112. The sequence continues at coordinate 12,275 of CAJXFH010000008.1, forward strand.
AAATACCAAGCTTATAAAGAGCATCTTGGAAACCCATAAGTCCTAATCCAATTGGTCTATGCTTTTTATTGGAGTTCTCAGCTTGCGGAACAGGATAATAATTAATATCAATTACATTGTCGAGCATTCTAATAGCAGTTTTTACAGTGCCTTTAAGTTGCTCGATATTAATCTTCCCATCTTCAATATGTTGTGGAAGGTTAATGCTACCAAGATTACACACCGCGATTTCTTCTTCATTTGTATTCAAAGTAATTTCAGTACATAGGTTTGAAGAATGTACTGTCCCCACGTGCCCTTGTGGTGATCTTATATTGCATGGATCTTTGAAAGTAACCCAAGGGTGTCCTGTTTCAAAAAGCATAGAAAGAATCTTTCTCCATAAATCTTTTGCTTCAATAGTCTTGTAGTGTTTAATTTCACCAGCTTCAGCCTTTTTCTCATATTCTTCGTATTTTGCCTCAAATTCTTTTCCATAGATGTCATGAAGTTCTGGTGTATCTGATGGGGAAAACAATGTCCATTTCTCTCCCTTTTCTAGACGCTTCATGAATAAATCAGGTATCCAGTTGGCTGTATTCATATCGTGTGTTCTGCGTCTGTCGTCACCGGTATTTTTTCTAAGATCTAAGAATTCTTCAACATCCATATGCCAACATTCTAGATAAGCACAAAACGCTCCCTTTCTCTTTCCACCCTGATTAACTGCTACAGCAGTATCATTTGAAACTTTTAAGAAAGGCACTATGCCTTGGCTTTTTCCATTGGTTCCTTTAATTCTTGATCCTAGTGCCCTTACATTTGTCCAATCATTGCCTAAACCGCCAGCCCACTTTGAAAGCAATGCATTATCTCTGATAGCACCATAAATACCTGATAAATCATCTGGAACTGTTGTTAGATAACATGATGAAAGTTGAGGTCTCTTCGTCCCTGAGTTGAACAGGGTGGGAGTAGAGCTCATGTAATCAAAGCTTGATAGGAGCAAATAAAACTCTTGGGCTTTTTCGTTTTTGTTCTCCTCATTCATTGCAAGACCCATAGCAACTCTCATAAAAAATACCTGTGGCAATTCGTACCTTATTTCTTCTGAAGTTATGAAATAACGGTCATAAAGGGTCTGTAATCCGAGGTAAGTGAATTGGAGGTCTCTATGTGGCTCAATCGCTTTTCCAAGTTTTTCAAGATCAAATGTTTTTAGCTCTTCATTCAAAAAGTCTAATTCAATGCCTTTATCAATTGTCTTTACTAAAGCTTCTTGGTACATCAATGCACGATCCTTAGTTCTTTCAAGATCAATATTTAAAAAGTTACAAACTTCGTTTTCCATGTTATTCAGTAGCAATCGAGCAGTAACAAAAGAATAGTTTGGCTCTTTCTCAACTAAAGTCCTAGCTGTCATTAGCATACTGTCAGCCAAATCTTTTTCTGAAATTCCTTCATATGTTGCATTTTTAATCTCAGAAGCGAGCATCGCCTCATCTACATTATCAAGATCTATGCAGGCTTTTTTTACTGCAGCATCAATTATTTCCTCGACACTTTTCTCAATTGTTTGCTCTTCCTTCTCTTCAACTCTTTCATTCTTTCTTGCTTCTCTATAGAGAACGTAGGTCCTTGCAACCTTATGATGTTCATTTCTCATTAATTGCAGTTCTACTTGATCTTGTATCTCTTCAATATGGATTGTGCCGCCTGATGGCATTCTTCTTTGAAATACTTTAATTATATCTTGAGCCATTTGGTCGACTTCTTCATGTATCCTGGATGATCCGGCGGCTGAGCCTCCTTCAACTGCAAGGAAGGCCTTCATAATTGCTACTTTTATTTTTTCGTCTTCAAAAGAAACTACTTTTCCGTTCCTCTTGATGACTCTCATTTTGCCTGGAGTCATGACTAGATTTGGTGAGATATCTTTTGTCTCTTCTTTTTTGTTTTCTGTTACTTGTTGTTCCATCGCTAAAGGTATTTTTCTATAGATGGTGACGACATTCAAGCATTTCAACACAATATCTTGTGTTATTTTCAAAACCCACCACTATATGCTGTTATTTTTCTGTTGATAACTTATGGATAAATTGTTGTTTTTTTTTAGAAATGCGTTTTATTAAGGGATGTAAATGTGTATTCTTTTACATTCCTAAAATGAAAATACTTGTATTAAATAATATTGCAAAAACAGGCCTTGATTTGCTTATAAAAGAAAATTTTGAGCTTACGGATGAAAAAAATGATGCAGCTGGAATTGTACTTCGAAGTTATGATCTCACTGACCTCAATTACTCAAAACAGCTCAAAGCAATAGCCAGAGCAGGAGCAGGAACAAATAATATTGATGTAAATACTTGTTCAGAAAAAGGGGTGGTTGTATTCAATACACCAGGTGCTAATGCCAACGCAGTAAAAGAAATGGTTATATGCTCACTAATTCTTTCTAAACGCGATCTAGTTTCTGGAAACAAAAATCTCGATTCAATTAATGTTGAAAATAAAAATGACTCAGAACTAAGTTCAGAAATTGAGTCTTTAAAAAAACAGTATGTTGGAGAGGAAATAAATGGGAAAATGCTTGGGATCGTTGGGCTGGGTGCGATTGGTTCGATGGTCGCAGAGCAAGCTATGTCACTTGGGATGAGAGTTAAAGCTTTTGATCCAGGTTTGACAGTAGATACCGCCTTGAGGCTACCGAGCAGCTTGCAGAGATGCAATACGCTGGAAGAGGCCTTACAAGATGCAGACTATGTTTCCCTTCATTTACCTTTAAATGAAAACACTAAAGGTTTAATGAATACTGGAAAGTTAAAAGCCATGAAGAATAATTCAGTTTTAATAAATTTTTCAAGGGGAGGCATTGTAAAAGAAGAAGATCTCATAAATGTTCTTGATGAAGGAAGTCTTCATAAGTACGTAACTGATTTCCCAACAAAAAATTTGCTGAAAAGATTAACACTTAAAAAAGATGTAATGATCTTTCCTCATCTTGGAGCCAGCACAAAGGAGAGTGAAATTAATTGTGCCGAAATGGCATGTAATCAATTATCAGATTTCCTCAAACTTGGGAAAATTGTAAATAGTGTGAATTATCCAAACATATTATCTGAAAAATTTAGTAAGCATCGAATTTTCATTACTAACAAAAACGAGCCTGGAATTATTAGTAAAATTGCAGAGTCTCTTGCTAAAAATAAAATTAATATTTCCGAATTTGTAAACAAAAGCAGGGGAACTATAGCTTGCAATATTGTTGATACCGATGATGAAGTTGACGAGTTAATCGTCTCTGAGCTAGAGAAAATAAGAGGTGTTACAAATGCAAGACTTTGCTATTAAAAAAACACTGTTTTTTTTTCTCAAAAGTATTGCTTTTCTCACAAAGATAAGCATCACCCTATAAAAGCTGATTGAGGTAGGTCTTTTTTTTTAACAAAGAGTTGAAGGCCTCTGAAAACCCCATTATTACTGGTCTAATTATGATTGTTCAATTTTTGATCAATTCTTTGAAAGCGTCCTTTTGTCTAGTGTGCATTCATTTTGATGGCACTTTTCCCCAAAGTTATCCACAGTTTCTGTGGATAAAAAAAATGTGTTATTTTGGTTGTGTAATGCAGTACGAAAATTGGCAAAATTTTATTGAACAAGAAACTAAAAAGACTTACTTTCAGTCCATAAAAAAACGTTTAATTGAAGATAACTCAGCGGGCAAGATTATTCACCCTGAACCTAAACTATTTTTTAAAGCTTTTGAAATATGTGATCTAAACAATCTTAAAATTGTTATCCTTGGTCAAGACCCTTATCACACACCTGCAACAGCAAATGGCCTCGCTTTTTCAGTTCAGAAACATAGAAAGGTTCCTCCTTCTTTGGTCAATATATTTAAAGAATTAGATTCTGATCTCGGTATCAAAAATTATTCTGGAGACTTATCTTACTGGGCAGAACAAGGAGTATTGCTATTGAATACTTCTTTGACTGTTATTGAGGGTGAAGCAGGCTCGCACTCAAAAATTGGTTGGGAAATATTTACGGACGAAGTAATCAAACAAGTTCAATCTAAAAATAATATTATCTTTTTACTTTGGGGCAGTCATGCAAGAAAGAAAAAGGAATTAATTGGTGGAGATAATTTTGTTTTTGAAGCAGCGCATCCATCCCCTCTATCAGCACATAATGGTTTCTTTGGTTGTAAACATTTTTCAAAGGCAAACGAAAAATTGATTGAGCTTGGTTCTAGGCCCATTGATTGGCAATTGGCTTGATCTCTTTCCCACTTGAAAAGTAATTAGCTTCCTCCACGAAAAATTGTGAAAGCCTTGTTTCTTTTGTATTGATACTAAAAATTTTCTTTCCTATTTTCCTATTGTCCACGTTATGGATTTCATCATAGTCCTCATTAAATACGACACATTTTTTATTTTTTTTACCAAGATAAGTTAATCTAGCTATAATTTCTTGCCCCCTGTAGCAGCCCTTTTCATAAGATACGTACTCAGAAAAGTTGTACCCAATTTCATTGACTCTTAATTTTCTGGAGTGCTCCTGATCAATATCAAAACAGAAATTTTTTAAAGTATTGATATTCCACTCTGCTTCAGTCATCTCATTTAGTTTTTCTCCAATCATTTTTGAAAATTTTCCGTTATTTTCAACTCCGTATATTTTTTTATCACTAATTGATATTTCACATTTAAAGAACTTTGAAAATCTTTCTAACTCTTTTAAAAAATCAAAAGCTAAATCATTCTTAACAATAATCTCGAAACTCTCATTTCTAAAAATAGTTGCGTTTGTGATTACATAACCTTTCTCATCACAAAATAAACCAATGTAAAATTCAGCTAATTGACTTAAATCACAAGAAACTTGACCTTGTAGGAATTTTTCAGCATCCTCTCCTTTGACGGAAATTACCTTATAGCTTGGCAGGGTGTAATAATTAGACATGGATGAAAATCTACTATTTAAAAAACTAAATTTTAAATCAAGAAGAGGGATGAAGGAAACTACTCATTTCGTAAAAAACATATTTGAATCCTTCAATGAACTTAGTGCTGAACAGAAGAGTGAACTCATTGAATTATTAGATTTAAATGATCAAGACATGTTTGATATTATATTTAAGAGAAAAAATGAATTTTTAGAGAGATTTCCCAGCCTCAAAAAATTTGCCAAATAGTTGAACTTATTTGAAAATTAAACATCAAAAGGGCAAATGAAAAAAAACAATATTCCACAATTAGTTGAGCTATCACAAGGTGGCGATCAAAGCGCATTTGAAATATTGTTCACAACATTTAAAACAAGACTTCATCATTCATTGTTTAAAGTTCTGAGAAATTATCATGAAACTGAAGATATTGTTCAACAAGCTTTTTTAAGGGCGTGGGAAAAAATTGATACTTTCAAAGGAAATTCAAATTTTTACACCTGGCTTTACAGAATTGGTTTTAATTTAGCTATAACTAAAATAAATTCTTCCAGAGAAATGCAGCTCGATGAGTCTTTCGAGAGCACTCTTTCTTCTTCATCTAACATAGAAGATACACTGGAAAATAAAGAATTATATGTGACAGTGAAAAATTTATTGGATGAAATACCTGAAGAGCAAAGAACAGCGTATGTTCTATGTGAAGTTGATACAAAGAATTATGAAGAGATAGCACAGATCACAGGTGTTCCTGTAGGAACTGTTCGTTCTAGAATTTTTCGTGCTAGGCAGTATTTAATGGAGAACCTTAAAGATAGATTATGAAACCAGTATCAGATTATAATTTCAGCAGAATATCTGCTTTCGTGGATGGAGAGCTATCCACCGACGAAGTAAATTGTCTTATCTCAGACATGAAAAAAGAACCCGAGTTGAAAGAGCTTTATTTTAACTTAATAGAGATTAGTGAAGCTTCTCAAAAGCTGAAACCAATAGGGTACAGACAGCAAATTGCTAATACTTCACTTACAAACCTTCTTGCTTATTTTTCACAGAGAGTTGTTATGCCACTTACCATTTTCTCAGTTGGTGCTTTACTCAGTTACTCTGTGCTGAATAATGCTTTTAATTCCTCTCAACCCAACAACGCTGCAAATTTAATACAACAAAGCATTGCTTCAGCTGAAGCAAAACAAATTCTTGAGAACATTGAGAATGATGAAATACTTCAATTTGCCTCTAGACATTATTCACCTAATAATTTCAAAAACATTGTACCCGTTGCCTATAGACCTCAATGGGTGCCAAGTGGTTTTAATTTAGACCCTAGCCTTCAAAACAGGTTCATAAACAGATCTGCAAAGAAAGAATTTTCTATATTTATTGATAATCCAAACACACTCAATCTTCCTGATGGTATTTATCAGAAAGAAAACTTTATCTTAATAAAAGAAACCCATATGCATGGAAGTAAGCCTCACACGATTGCAATATTTGGTGATATCGATGTTGAATCAGGAAAAAGAATCCTTAAGTCAATAGAACTTAAATAAACCAATATGAAGAAATTTTTAGCAGTATTACTATTATTTGCGTTTGCAATACATCCACACGAATTTGATTTTTCAGATTTGGTGAAGGATCAATCAAATTCGGTTGTAAATATACAGTCTGTCAGGAAAATAAAGTATTCAAGACGTGCTATGGGAGGATTTCCTGAAGATCTGTTCAGAGAATTTGGTTTTCCTGTACCAGACCTTGAGGATCCTAGGCAAATGGAAAGAGAATCAGTAAGTACCGGTTCTGGGTTTGTTATAGATAAAAAAGGTTACGTAATTACTAATTATCATGTGGTTCAAGATGCAGATGAAGTTGTAGTCAAGTTTCTAGACAGAAGAGAATTTAAAGCTGAAATAGTTGGAATGGATGAGCTTAGTGATTTAGCTTTACTAAAAATTGAAACAGAGGACCTTGATCCTGTTGAGCTAGGAAACTCAGATCAGGTTGAGCAAGGTGATGGGGTAATAGCAATTGGATCGCCATATAACTATGATTTCTCTGTAACATTCGGGATTATAAGTGCAACAGGAAGAGGTATTAATTCAGGTCAAGGCATAGGAGACTATGTTCCTTATTTGCAAACTGATGCTGCTGTAAACAGAGGCAATTCCGGAGGACCTCTTTTTAATACTGACGGTGAAGTAATCGGCATCAATTCGCAAATATTTTCAAGATCAGGAGGCAATGAGGGTTTAGCTTTCGCTATTCCCATAAATATAGCTCTCGAAGTAGTTGATCAATTAAAATCTAATGGAAGGTTCGCAAGAGGCTATCTAGGTGTTGGTGGCGGCGAGGTATCAAGTGATTTAGCCGAAGCATTGGGAATGGAAAAGCCTATTGGAGCATTAGTAAGATCAGTCGTAAAAGATGGAGCTGCAGATAAAGGCGGAGTTTTACCAGGCGATGTGATAGTGAAAGTGGGAAAAAAAGATGTAATTTATTTTGATGATCTGAGACATGCAGTCGGTATGACTAAACCAAATACAAATACAAAATTAAAGTTGTTCAGAGATGGTGAATACATGAATCTATATGTGAAAGTTGGAGAACTTCCTTCACCTGATAGAGCAGCACAACAAATAGAAACGCCAGTGACACCAGACTTTCCGCTTGGTCTGAATGTTGAAAACATTGAAGACGAGGATCTAGATGGCGTAAAAGTAATGCAAGTTACTTCAAATTCGCCGGCATATGGGCAAATAATAGAAGGCGATTTAATAACTCAAATAAGGTCAGGAAACACTACTTATAAAATCACAGACGTTAGCGATTTTCAAAAGGCACTTGATTCATTTGCTGTAGGTGACAAAATAGCGATATTTGGAACAAGAGATGGTTCCAACTTTTTTGTTGCTGTAACTATTGAATAAGATAAGAAATTTCTCAATCATCGCCCATATCGATCATGGTAAATCGACCTTGTCTGATAGGATTATTGAATTTTGTGGTGGTTTATCAGAGCGTGAGATGAAATCTCAAGTTCTGGATACACTTGAACTAGAAAGAGAAAGAGGAATCACCATTAAAGCACAATCTGTTTGTCTTAATTACTCTGATGATGAAGAATATCAATTCAATTTAATAGATACCCCTGGACATGTTGATTTTTCCTATGAGGTTTCTAGGTCGCTAGCTGCTTGTGAAGGCGCATTATTAGTTGTTGACGGTTCTCAAGGCGTTGAAGCACAAACTCTTTCTACTTGTTACAAAGCTATTGATCTTGGTTTAGAAGTTATACCTGTGATTAATAAAATTGATTTGCCTCAGTCTGAACCTGAGAGAGTAAAAAAAGAAATAGAAGAAATCATTGGAATTGATGCATCTGAGGCTTTATCTGTTAGTGCAAAGGATGGAACAAACCTTGCAGAACTTATGAAGCAAATAGCAAAACAAGTACCAGCACCTGCCAAATCAAAAGAAGATAAGCTGCAAGCACTTATAATTGATTCTTGGTATGACAATTTTCTAGGAGTTATCTCACTAATAAGAATATTTAGCGGGTCATTGAAGAAAGGTGAAAAATTTATTGTTAAATCAACAGGTCAAACGTATACAGCTGATTCGATTGGTAAGTTTACACCCAAAAAAGTTCCCTGTAATTATCTCGATGAAGGAGAAGTTGGATATCTAGTAGCAAGTGTTAAAGACCTAAAATCTGTTCCAGTTGGTGATACTTTGATATCAGGAAAACACCCAGAAACTCCTGAACTTGAAGGGTTCGAAGAAGTAAAACCTCAAGTATTTGCCTCATTCTTTCCTATTGACTCAAATGATTATCAAGCTTTTAGGGAAGCTCTACAGAAACTAAACCTTAACGACGCTTCATTAATTTTTGATCCGGAAAATTCAGAAATATTGGGAAGTGGATTTAGGTGTGGATTTTTAGGCACCTTACATATGGAAGTAGTTAAAGAAAGATTAGAGAGAGAATATGATTTAGATCTAATTACAACAGCTCCCAGTGTAGCTTATGAAATTCTTAGAACAAACGGAGAAGAAAACACAATAAGCTCACCAGCTGAGCTGCCTACAGTTAATGAGATATCAGAAATTAGAGAGCCAATAATTAGATCAACTATCTTGTGCCCTGATAAATATGTTGGTGATGTCATAGAGCTGGCAATGTCAAAAAGAGGCGTGCAAAAAGATCTACAATATTTAGGTGGCCAAGTTTCTATTATTTTTGAAATGCCATTGTCTGAAATAGTGATGGATTTTTTCGATACACTAAAATCTAAAAGTCAGGGCTATGCTTCTGTAGATTTTGTTTTTGATAGGTACCAAGCTGCTGATCTGGTGAAAGTTGATGTAGCTATAAATGGTCTGGTAGTAGATTCATTGTCTTCAATAATGCATCGTTCTGAAGCACAAAGAAAAGGCAGAGAAATTGCAAAAAGACTAAGAGAAGTAATACCTCGTCAAATGTTTGAGATTCCTATACAGATTATGTTAGGAAGCAAGATAATAGCTAGAGAGAGTGTGAAGGCATTCAGAAAAAATGTAACTGCTAAACTATATGGTGGAGATGTAACAAGGAAAAAGAAACTATTAGAAAAACAGAAAGCTGGAAAAAAGAAAATGAAACAAATAGGTAAAGTTGCATTACCACAAGAAGCATTTCTAACATTTCTATCAACGGATAAAAAATGAGCACATTTTTCGATTTGATTCAGCCCATTTCAAATTTACCAGTTTTTATTTTTTTAAATCTCTTGATCTGCTCTATTGCAATTCACTGGTATTGGGCAAAAGTTACAGAGAATTTCAATGAAAAACTACATAGAAACCTACAAAGATTGGCTTTGCTCATTTCAGTTTTAATAGTCGGCATCTTGTTTGTTAAACAGTGGAATATTGGCGATTTATTGGCATTTTATTCAATTTTTTCCTTCATTATCTTGTTAATTTCAGCAACAAATAACCATTTAGAAATTTTCAAAGAAAGTAGAAGCTGGTTTATTAATATTTTTTTAGTTTTTGCAATAAGAGGCTATATCTATGAACCATGGCAGATTCCTTCTGAATCAATGCGACCAAATCTTGAAGTCGGCGACTTCGTTTTGGTTAATCGAAATGCTTATGGTCTTGAAGTGCCTTTCACTGGGCGAAATAAAATTCTTTCAAAAGGACCTGAATATGGTGAGATTGTTGTTTTTTTTCCTCCCCACAAACCAACTGTTCCGTTTGTGAAAAGAGTAATTGCAAAAGGGGGAGATCAAGTAACATATGCTAATAAAAAATTTTATGTAAATGGTGTTGTGTTAGAGCAGCAAGACATGCTCGATAATTTAGTTGGGGAAAAACTAATTCGAGAAATAAACAACTCAGAAGAATATGTAATAAGACACTTAAATAGGAGAGGACAAAATGGAAGTTGGATTGTCCCTGATGGCATGTACTTTGTTAGTGGAGATAACAGAGATAATTCAAATGATAGTAGAGCCTGGGGAGTAATTAGTGAGGATGTAATATGGGGCAGAGCAGATTATATCTGGATGACTTGGAAGCCTAATAGTTGGCCAAATTTTAAAAGGGCTGGAGCAATTCAATAATGAAACGCTGTGGTTACGTTACTATTCTTGGTAAGACTAATGTTGGCAAATCAACATTTTTAAACAGTTTTTTGGATAAAAAAGTTTCAATTACTGCTGATAAAGCCCAAACAACAAGATCCAATATTTATGCAGTGAAAACCTTTGAAAATTCACAAATAGTTTTTATTGATACCCCAGGAATTCATAAAAAAAGCGAAAAGACAATCAATAAAGTGCTTCGTAAAAAGCCAACAGAAGTAATACATGATGTTGATGTGATTATCTATATGGTGTCAGGTACAAAATTTGATGAAATTGATCAGGAGACTTTAGACATAGCTAATCAGTCATCAGCTAAAAAGATCTTGTTGATAAATAAAATTGATTTGGTGAAAAATAAGAAAAATTTATTTGCTTTTGTAGAAAATAACTTCGAAAAAAACTCATTCAGCACAATTATTCCAATATCTGCAAAAAATAATACGGGTATGGATATTGTTCAATCTGAGCTTGAAAATTTGTTACCAGAGAGTGATTTTTTTTACCCAAATGGGATAGATTTTCAAAGTGAAACATTTGAAATAAGTGAAATAGTGAGAGAAAAAGTTATAAGATTTTTGGGAGATGAGTTGCCATATGAGACAGCAGTAGTCATCGAACAAATTAACGATAAAAAAGCTATCAGAGAAGTCGATGCAACAATCTATGTTTCTAAACAAAGCCAAAAGAGCATTGTTATTGGTAAAGATGGCGAAAAGATAAAATCTATTGGCTCTGCAGCTAGAATTGAGTTGGAAAAAAAAATAAATAAAAAAGTTTTTTTAAGACTTTGGTGTAAGGTCCAGAAAAATTGGATTAATAATCCCATTAGCCTTGAAAGTTTTGGCATCAAAAATTAATGATTAGCAATTTTCAAAAAGCGTTTGTGGTACATTCAAGACCATATAAAGAAACAAGTTTAATAGTGACTTTTTTAAGTGAGGGGAGCGGAAAAATCAATGCGGTTGCAAAGGGAGCAAAACGAAAAAATTCTCGATTAGCTGGAAATTTAGAGCCTTTTCAATGCTTAAATATCGATTATAGAGGCAAATCAGATTTAAAAAGCTTGATTCTTGCTGAGCCCAATGAAAGATTTGAAGAATTCAAAACAGGAGAAAATCTTTATTCAGCCTTTTATGTAAATGAATTAATCAATTTCTTAATAACTCAATCAGAAGAATCCTCTGAACTATTTAAAATCTATTACGACTGTATCAAGAGCTTAAAAAGCACGACAAGTGTTGAAGAAACACTAAGAAACTTCGAGCTAAATTTACTTTCAAATTTAGGGTATGAGATTAATTTTTTATCAGAATTTGAAAACAACAACACTATTCAAACAGGCAAAAACTATAAGTATTCCCCACAAAGCGGCTTTCAAGAGAGTGACTCAGGTTATGATGGTAGATTAATTAGTGAGATAGCTAACAGAAACTTTTCAAATTTATCTCTTTCTGCATGCAAAGAAATAAATAGAAGTACTATTGAATATTACTTCGAGGAATTGAATATAAAAAGTAGAGTATTTTTTAAATGATTATTGGAATTGGAACAGATTTAGTCGAAAAGAAAAAATTGCAAAAAATTTACGAGAAATACCCAAAACGTTTCTCAGAAAAAATCCTTTCTGACTGTGAAAAAAATATTTTTTCAAAACTAAGCAGTAAAAAGAAAGTTGATTTTTTATGTTCGTCATTTTCGGCGAAAGAAGCATATGTAAAAGCGCTTGGTACTGGTTTTAGAGGAATATATCCACCTGATATAACTATTTCTCGCGATCGGCTTGGAAAGCCGAATATTTCCACCAAAAAACTTAACCACAATAAATTTCACCTATCAATAACAAACACTGAAAGCTATACTTTATCTTTTGTCGTTATAGAAAAATGAACATTATACTTTTGGGTATGCCCGGTGCAGGAAAGGGCACACAAGCTGAAATAATAGAGAGAGATTTTGGTCTCGCAAATATTTCCACGGGAGCTATGATGAGGGAAGTAAGCAGATCAGGCAGTGTCTTAGCGGAAAAAGTTCAAACTTACCTTTCTTCCGGAACTCTCGTTCCTAATAACATTATTGTTGAAATGTTAGTTCAAAGAATAAATGAGCCAGACTGTCAAAAAGGCTTTTTACTAGATGGATTTCCAAGGAATTTGGATCAAGGTAAAGCTTTGGATGAAGCAGAAGTACAGTTGGATCTGATACTATATTTGAGCATTGAAGAAGAAGAAATAGTTTCAAGAATGTCAGGCAGAAGAGTACATCTCCCTTCGGGTAGGTCGTACCACATAAAACATAACCCTCCAAAAAATGATGGTCTAGACGACATAACGGGAGAGCCATTGATACAAAGAGAAGATGATGCACCTGAAGTGATAAAGAAGAGACTTGATGTCTACTACAACGAAACAGAGCCTCTTTTAGAGTTTTACAAGGGCAAAAATATTAATTTCGTTGAGATAGACGCCTCAAAAAGTTTAGATGAAGTTACAGACTTAATCCGCAATAGCATAAAAGTTTGAATATTGTAGCAATAGACCTAACCTCAGAAATTCACTATATATCAATAGAATTTAATGGAAATAAATACCATCTTGAATTTAATGAGGAAAATAGAGCTCAAAGGAATGATTGGGAAAACAAGATTCAGGTAATAAAAACACATGAACCAAAGTTTGATTTTGCCAAATGCGATAGATTTGCATATGCTGCAGGACCTGGTTCTTATACAGGTGCAAGACTCGCATATACTTTTTTACAGACTATAAAGCTTATTACAGGAAAAGATTTTTTTGGCGTATCGAATTTAGCAGCATTATGCTACAAACATAAGAACCATACTCCAATAATTAAAGGTAGCAAGAAAGACATTTTCTATAGTGAGAACGATAAAGATTTGTTCACTGAAGATATAAGTAAAATACAAAAACTTGGACCATTTGTAGTCCTTGAAGACCAAAATTTTGATTTTGAGGGCATGGTTAAGGTTAAGCAGAGCTCGATTGTCAAAAATATTCTTGATATGACGAGAGAGCGCTTAGATCTTGCTTTACCAAATAATTACCCTAATTACATAAAAGAATTAGCTTATAAAAGAATAAATGAGTGATCTGTCAATCATACAAATAATTTTATTGAGTCTTATTCAAGCTCTGACCGAGTTTCTTCCAATCTCAAGCTCTGCACATTTACTATTGCCTAGTAAGTTGCTTGGTTGGCCGGACCAAGGCATAGTATTTGATATCACAGTGCATTTTGCCACTCTTCTAGCAGTTCTGCTTTATTTTAAAAAAGATTTTATAAAGATCAGTTTCTATAAGTCTAAGATTTTTCAAATGTTGATACTTGCTACATTGCCATTGGTAATTTTAGTGATATCTGTAGATGATTTAGGTAGTTACAGATGGTCACTATCAACCATTGCTGTAAGTAATATCTTTTTTGCAATTTTATTACTACTTTCAGAGAGATTTTCTGCACAAACACATGAAAATAGCACTATGAAGTATAGCCATGCATTGATAATAGGTATATTTCAAATGTTTAGTGTAATTTCGGGCGCTTCCAGATCAGGGACGGCAATTACAGGTTCATTATTTTTAGGCTACAAAAGAGAAGATGCAGCAAAATTTTCATTACTTTTAGCTATTCCTACTATACTAGGAGCGCTTATATTCAGTTTGGCAGATTATAGAATTTTAAAAGAAGATATTGACATTTTAACAACTTTTATAGGGTTTTTAACAACATTTATAGTATCATATTTATCTATTTCTATCTTTCTTAAGCTTGTTAAAGCAGTTGGTTTCTTGCCGTTTATTATTTATAGAATCTTGTTGGGCATTTTATTGTTATGTCTGATATAAAATATATATTTCTCGATGATAAAAAATACCAAAAAAAGGCAGAATACTTCTCAAATAAGTATCAAGTTCCTATTTCAATAAAAAAACCAACTAATTGTCATATAGCATTATCTTCCAAACTTGAACTTTGTTTTAAGAATGAAAAATTTGCGAGCGATTTTACCAAAGGTCGTTTTTTTACAAGACTGTCAAAATATCAAACAGAATTGCATTTGAAAAAAGCCATAGGCTGGAAATCTAACGTCTCAAAAAATATTCTGGATTGCACGGGTGGACTTGGACACGATGCATTTATTTTGGCATTACTGGGACAAAAAATTACATTTGTCGAAAAAAACAAAGGGTTGTGTATTCTTTTCGAAAATGCTCTATCAGAACTTCCAAATGAAAAGTATTTTAATTCAGCTAGGAGCAAAATCCTCATTAAAAATGGAGATTCCAAGCAATTTATAATAGATTCTGAAAAGTTTGATGTAATTTATATTGACCCAATGTTCAACTCCAAAAAAAAATTAAAAAGATCTAAAGAGATGTCATTCCTAGATATATATCTTGATGATTATGACAGCCCACTGGAGGATTATTTAAAAACCGATCACAGAAGAATTGTGGTAAAGCGTGAGCTTAGATCCTCAGCTGGAAATAATAGAACGCCTGAGATATCATTTAAAGGAAAGTCGATCAAATATGATGTTTACACTTAGGGAGAAGACATGAATTTTAGTCAAGCAATAAAATCAACTCTTATTGACAATTATTTCAAATTTAAAGGTAGAGCATGTAGAGCGGAATGGTGGTGGTTTTTACTCTTTAGTATTTTGGCATCTTTAGTAATGTCCTCAATTGTTGCTTTTGCAACTTTTGGCAGTGTTGATTGGGAATATGTTGCAACTTTGAGTGAAACACAATCAGCAGATTACATATTTCAAAGTGATTTTGGTATCGCTGTAAGAACAGGATCAATTATATTATCTCTTGCACTATTTCTACCTTCTATGTCAGTAACTGTAAGAAGGTTACAGGACTTAGATGCAAGCTTTTATTGGGCCATACCTTATTTCTTGGCAACAATTTCTTCACTTTGGATTGCAGCTTTTCCATCAGCAGAACCATCAATTGTGAGATTAGATGCTGCTGGTAATTTGGTAGCAATAATTTACTGTCTAGCATTCTTGAGAAAAGGTGGATACGAAGATAACAGATTCGGTCCAAATCCTCTTGAGACTGAAATTGACGATACTTACTAGTCGTCTTCTATTACAACTGCTGTACCGTAAGCCACTACCTCTGCTGCGCCCTGAGCAATAGTGCTGCTTTGAATTCTAAAGCAGATAACTGCATTCGCGCCTAGATTTTCTGCATCGGTTTTCATTCTTTCAACGGCTTGATCACGTGTTTGTTGAAGGAGTCTTGAATACTCTTCTACTTCTCCGCCAACTACATTTCTTAAGTTTGCAAAGACATCAGCAACTGCATTTCTTGCCCTCGCAGAACTGCCTTTCACATAACCAAGAGTTTTAGTAATTCTTTTTCCAGCAATATTTTCTGAAGTTGTTATTAACATAGTTTAATTTTATCAAACAAATCCAATTTTGTTTTTTGCTTCACAATAAGATTGAAAAGTTTTAAAATGCATGCTTCATGGCTGTACAAAAAAGTAAAAAAACAAGAAGTAGAGTGGGTATGAGGCGTTCTCATGACGCTTTATCAGCAAACTCTCTTTCAACAGATCCTGTTTCAGGTGAAAGACACCTAAGACATAACATGTCTTCAGACGGTTTTTATAAAGGTCGACTGATTAAGGATCTCAAAAAGAAAACTAAAGAAACTGAAGAAGAAATTCAGCAGTAAAATCTATGGCTTTCTCATTCTTATTTCCTGGTCAAGGATCTCAATACAATGGAATGTTTAAAGAGCATTTTAGCGAATTCCCTGAATTCAATGAGGTACTTTCAATCGGGGAAGATTTCTATAAAGAAGATCTAAAAGAAATCATATTAAACGACGAAAATAAACTTAATGATACTTATTACACTCAACCTCTTTTGATGATGATGAGTTATGCGTTGTATAGGGTTTGGATAAATCATGGTTGTCCTGATCCAAAAGTAGCTGCTGGACATAGTTTAGGTGAAGTTTCAGCCTTTCTATGCGCAGGCGGCTTCGATCTTGAAGATGCACTTAAATTCATAAAATTTAGAGCTACTTTCATGATTGAAAGTAAAGGTGAAACTAAAACTAAAATGTCAGCAGTGCTTGGTTTAGATGGAGAAACAATTCAGAAAATATTAGCTGACAAAAAAGCAAAATTTTTAGAGGCAGTAAATATGAATTCACCCTTACAAACTGTTATTGCCGGAAATGCTGATGAGGTTGAATCTGTAAAAAACGAACTGTCTGAAAAGGGAGCGAAAAGAGTTGTTGATTTGTCTGTATCTGTACCATCTCACTCAAGCTTAATGAGCATCGCAACAACAAAACTAAAGCTTGTGCTTGATGAAATCAACATGTCTAGACCAGCCTTCCCAGTGATACAAAACTTGCATGCGAAGATACCTTTGACTGGTAAAGAGATTTGTGAAAATCTAGCAAAACAAATATCAAATCCTGTGCAATGGGTTTCATCAATGAAGAGGCTTAAGAAATATGGTTTAGATGAGCACATTGAATTAGGTCCAAATAAAGTGCTATCAAGTCTTGCTAAACAGAATAGATTATCAGGAACATTTTCTTCAATGGATAATATTGATACATTTAAAGAAATGTTAGGTAAATATGGAAAATAAGAAAGTTTTAATTACCGGAGCTAATAGAGGCATTGGTAAGGGTATTGCTCAATCGCTATTAAGTAGTGGTTTTCAAATTCTAGCAACTTCCAGAAAGATCGAAAATTTTGATTTTAATCATGAAAATTTAACTAAGGCGAGCCTAGATATTGGCGATACAAATGCTGTAGCTGAATTTCAAAAAGTTGTGGAAGAATTTAACCCATCCATTCTCATAAATAATGCAGGCATTACTAAAGATAACTTATTTTTGAGAATGACAGAGGATGATTGGAACGAAGTAATCAATACTAATTTGACTGGAGTTTTCAGAGTTACAAAACTTGTGGCAAAAGGAATGTTAAAACAGAGGTGGGGTAGAGTGATAAACATAAGTTCAATTGCTGGTATTATGGGCAACCCAGGCCAGACGAATTACTCGGCATCTAAAGCTGCAGTAGATGCTTTTACAAGATCATTGGCAAAAGAGCTAGGTTCCAGAAATATTACTGTTAACTCTATAGCTCCTGGATTCATTGAAACTGATATGACTGAAGGAATTCTTGATAAATCGATCATTGATAAAATTCCTTTGAAGAGGGCAGGGACTGTAGAAGATGTTACTTCTTTAGTGAACTTTTTATGTTCAGATGAATCTAATTACATAACTGGCCAAACTTTAGTAGTTGATGGCGGGCTATTTATGAAGTAATGTATGCTTTACTAATTTACTGAGGAGTAATAATGAGCGAAGTTCTAGATAAAGTTGTAGAAATTGTATGTAACCAATTAACAGTTGCTAAAGAAGATGTCACTCCTGAATCTTCATTTGTAGAAGATCTTGGCGCTGACTCGTTAGACACAGTTGAATTAGTTATGGCCTTTGAGGAAGAATTTGGTCTTGAAATTCCAGATGATGAGGCTGAAAACATCACAACAATAAAGAGTGCTGTCGACTGGATTCAAAATAACAGTTAAAAAAGCTACATTTCTTTTTTTTATCTTTGGCTTTTTTTTCGTAACCTTTAGGTTAGACCTTGCCCTCGAGCAGAAAATTCAAATCAATGACACAAACGAAACTTTCATAGTAGAAAAGGGCGACAGCCTTTATGGCATTCTGGATAAAATAGAAAAAAAATATGACCTTAGTAGCACTTGGTGGGTTAGGTTCAGATATATATTCAAAGATTATCCAGTTATAAAAGCAGGCAGATATAATATTTTTAACAATTCTTCTGTTTCTGAACTTATTGAAAGATTTGAGGAGGGTGATGTTCAGCTGTTTAAGTTTTCAATTATTGAAGGAACAGTAGCTCAAAGTAATTTAACTAAATTAGAAAAACTCATTCTAGAGGAAAATCTAAACTTCAAGATTCCACCAGAAGTTGCCAAACTTTTGTCTAAAGAAGGTCAGATCATGCCAGATACATATTTCTTTAGCGATGATAAGGATCTTGTTAAAGTGTTAACAGACTCTAAAGATTTTCTTGAAAAACTTTTGGCTGATGAATGGAAAAATAAGCCTGAAGGCAACCCATTGAAGTCCCCAGAAGAAGCACTTGTTTTAGCCTCCATAATAGAGAGAGAAGCTGTTCTTCAATCTGAGCAAAATATTATTGCTTCCGTTTTTTTAGCAAGACTTAAAATAGGTATGAAACTTCAAGCAGATCCTACCTCATCATATGGTTATTATCAGGATTATGGTGGAAAAATAGGAAGAGCAGTACTAGATGATAAAAATTTGTATAACACTTACCAGATAAAAGGCCTGCCTCCGGGGCCAATATGTTTCCCTTCTGCAACAGCAATAAAAGCTGCTATAAATTCTTTACCAGGAGAGTACTTTTATTTCGTTGCTAGAGGAGATGGATCACACATATTCTCAAAAACTTATGAAGAACATAATAAAGCTGTCAAAAAGTATATTTACAGTAAATAATATATATTGTGTTTATTTCATTTGAAGGTATAGAAGGATCAGGCAAATCCACCCAAATCAAGCTGCTCAGAGAAAAGTTAAAAGATCTTGGTCATGACGTAAAAACATTGCGAGAACCTGGTACTACGATAATGGGCGAAAAAATAAGAGAGATTTTTTTGGAGGATACACAAGAACAGGTTGATCCTATAACTGAAGCCTTTCTTCTCTATGCTTCTAGAAAACATTTAGATCAAAATTTTTTGAGAAAAAATATTTCCGATGGTTGTATTGTAATTGCTGATAGATATGCTGATGCAACTATAGCTTATCAATGCTATGGAAAAGGACTTGATAAAGATTTCATTGAAAAAATTCATAAATCATCTGATCTTTTAGTCCCTGATTTAACTTTTTATATAGATATATCTGTTGAAACTTCTAGGAATAGGATTTCAGATCGAAAAATGGATAGGATGGAAAGTGAATCAGTAGAATTCTTTGAACATGTAAGAACAGGGTACCTTGAGATTGCTTCCAAAAATCCTGATCGCTTTATTTCACTAGATGGAAATCTAACTATTGATCAACTTGAAATAGAAATAGCAAAAAAAACTTTAGAAAGATTAGATGCTTCCTTGGGATAAAAAATTTATTGAAAACCATAAAAAGATTGAGCCAAAAACAATTTTATGTGCTTCAGAGGGTCTTGATGTTACAAAAATATCCAGAAAAATCGTAAGAAAACTTATATCAAGTTTTGATGAAAAAGATTATGAAACACTAGAGCTTGAATCCATTGCTTCACCAAATTTTTATTTTCTAAAAAAACAAGAAGATAAGAACATAATACCCATTTCAGACTTGAGGGAACCTAAAGATTTTTTAAACCTTAGCACAGGTAGAAATAGGTTGTTGTTCATACTTGGCGGAGAGCATATCCGCCTTGATGGGTACAATTCACTTTTAAAAGTATCTGAAGAAGCAAGCGAGAGCACCTTCATATTTATTTCAACAAATAATATTAATTCTATTCCACCAACAATATTAAGCAGATTTCATGTAGAGAAAGTGCCTAAACCTCCAAAGGAAGAGGTGCACAACTATATCGTTCAAAAATCTGAAAATTTGTCAAAGAATGCTTTAAATTTTCTATCTGAAAACCCGCTTGAATTACAAAAATCGATTGATGATGCTTCACAAAAGTTTAATAAGTTTGATGAACAGATTAGGAACAAAAACCTCATCAGCAAAGATAAAGATGAAATTAAGTCATTTGTAGATTATCTGGTTTTTAATAGAAAAAAAGAAATTCTTACTGATGCAAAAAAAGGATTTCAAACTTTGAATGAGCTAATTGATATAAAAAAGTCGTTACTAGCACCCAACAATTTAAGCATTGATGTTATTAAGCTAAGAATTAATTCTTGTTTATAGGTTTGGGAAAAAATAAATTTCTCTGCTCAAAAGAATAAGCAAGGTTAAGTAAATTAATTTCATCCCATGCTGTACCCATAAAAGATAATCCAGTTGGAAACTCTCCAACATAATCGAGAGGTATTGTTATATGAGGATAACCAGATATTGCTGATAAAGCGCCATTACCCCATGAATTAGAAAAAGTATCGCCACTATCATAGTCAATTTTCCAAGCTGTATTTCTAGTAAGTCCAATGATTGCATCTAGCTTTTCTTCCTGAAGCAAACCATCTATGAGTAATCTAGACTGAACTTGTATGGATTTTGACTCATCATATATTTCAGTTGTCGAAACACCATATATCTCATTATTAGGTCCATTTTGTATGCTATTTTCAAGGTGCTCTTGCCCAAAAAAAGGCATTACCTCATCACTATTTTGTTTATTAAAATCAATAATTGAAGCCATTGATTTATGTTTAGAGCTTGAGCCTTTGAGATAATCATTTAAACCTACATTGAATTCATGAGATAGGAGGAAGTATGCTGAAGACCAGAATTCACTAGTATTGGGTTCAAAAGCAACATCTACAACATCTGCCCCAGCTTCAATTAAAATATTTCTTACTTTATCAATTAAGATAAAAGTAACCTCTGGAGCATCATCTCCTGGCTTTAATAAACCTATTACCTTACCCCTAAGATAATCTTTATCTAAGTTAATTAGTTGATCATAATTGTAGTCATTCGGTATATTTTTAGTCGCTGGATCTTTAGGGTCTTTGCCTGATATAGCTTGTAAAACTATTGCTGCATCAAGCACATTCCTTGCCATTGGGCCTGCTGTATCTTGTGTAGATGATATAGGGATAATGCCATGTCTGCTGACAAGCCCAACAGTTGGTTTTATGCCCACTACACCATTAATTGAAGCAGGGCAGGTGATAGATCCATTTGTTTCTGTACCGATTGATACAGGCACAATACCAGAGGCTACTGCAACTGCACTACCTGAACTTGAACCACATGGATTATAGTCTAGGTTGTAAGGATTACGTGTTTGTCCTCCGTAACTTGACCAACCACTAATAGATTTCTGTCCTCTGAAGTTTGCCCATTCTGATAGATTTGCTTTACCTAGGATCATAAAGCCACTACTTTTGAGATTTTTTACTAAATGAGCATCTCTTCTTGGAAAATTATCCTTCATGGCAAGAGAACCAGCAGTATTTGGTAGGCCTATAGAATCAATGTTATCTTTGAGCAGTATAGGTACTCCTCTCCATTCTGAACGGCGAGCATAAATATAAGACTTATAAAGATCATCAGAGCTATATAGGTTTATGATGGAATTAATCTCCTCATCTTGATTTTTCACATGGCCTAAATAATTTACGTAAAAATTTTTTTTGTTATCAGATGCTGAAACCAGCTCTTTAAATTCCTTTATAGAAAGGCTGTTTAAAGCTTCATTGGCGAAAGAATAGCTAGAAAAGAATAAAAATAACAGTTTCCAAAATTTCATTTTTTAAAAATCGAGAATTTATTATCTCAAAAATTTTTGTTTCACAAAACTTGTATAGATTTTATCTTTCTGATAATTTGAAATTAAGAATTATTTTGGGGGGTCAAATGAATAATTTTTTTAAATTCTTAGTTATTTTAACTACATTTATATTAGTTTCATGCAGCGATGAAGATGAAGATCCAATACTCACAACTGAAGTAGCAATAGCAATTGGAGATAGTGCTTGTCCTTATGGAGGGGTAGCTGTGAGAAGTGGGAAAGATACGAATGAAAACGGGTATCTTGACCCAGAAGAGGTCACCTCAGTTACGACGAATTGTAATAGTAAATCTGACTTACCTAATATATATCTTGGTTCTGAACAAGGAATATATTTAGGTGAAAACGACGAAGTAGATATCATAAGCTTTAAAGGCTTGCCTTTTGCGGCTCCGCCTGTTGGTGATTTAAGATTTAGAGATCCTGCTCCAACTGAAACATTCAGTGGAATAAGACAAGCAACAGCAGTTGGCTCAAGCTGTTCTTCTGCTGAGGATTGTCTCTATTTAAACGTTATTAGACCAGAAGCTGAGGGTAATTATCCTGTAATGGTTTGGATTCATGGTGGAAGCTTCACAGGTGGCTCAGGAGGAGATTCCTTTTATATGACACCTTATAGGCTTGTTAGACAAGGCGTTATTGTTGTAACAATTAACTATAGGCTGGGTTTCATGGGCTTCTTGGCTACAACAGGTTTAGCAGCTGAACAAAATAATGATGTAAGCAACTATGGTATTAAAGATCAGCAAGCTGCTTTGGCATGGGTAAAAGAAAATGCATTAGCATTCGACGGGGATCCTAATAATGTCACTGTTTTCGGACAATCAGCTGGTGGCCATAGTGTATTGACTCATTTTGTAGCTCCAACTTCCCAAGGGCTTTTTGATAAGGGAATATCACATAGTGGTGTTTATCTTCCAGATCAATTGGATATTGTTTCAGCAATCGGAGTGGGGAATAGTTTAGTCCAGCTGATAGGTTGCACGGGTGATGATGTTGCATGTTTAAGAGCTGCGACGTTTGAACAAATGAGGGAAGCTCAAAGGCTTTATCCAGGACAAATAACACCTGTAGTGGGCACACCATTTTTACCTGTTTCATTCAATGCTGCAATTGCAGGCGGACTGGCTAGTAGCGCTCCAATAATGTTGGGTACAACAGGTGACGAATTAAGCATTTTCATACAAGGTGAGGAATATGCTTTTGGTGAACACGTCGATACACCAGAGGGGTTTGATGCAGCCATACCAAGAGCATGGACAAATGTTGGAGGCATAGCTGGAGCAAGCCTACAACTTAACCAAGCACAGATAGATAGATTCAAAGAGTTATACCCATATGAGAATTATGAGAATGACGTAAGTCTGGCTCTTTCAAAAGGCGGTACAGACGGAGTTTTTCAATGTAATCTTTTAAATATATCTGGGAAACTTTCGGCAACAAATACCGTATTCACATATGAATGGAATGATACTCTTTCACAAAATATTTACGGTTCATCGCCTTTATTTAATTTAGGTTCAGGACATGGATTTGAACTTCCATACATTTTCTTCCCATTTAGAGCTGCGTTTCTACAATTTGGATATGCGGATGCATCTATAGCACTAGGAGATGACATGGTAAGCTTTTGGGCAAATTTCGCTAAAAGCACAGATCCTGGAAGTTCAACAAATGGCACAATTTGGCAAGATTACTCAAACCTTTCAGTAATTGATTTAAATGTCGGTGGGATAAATATGGTTTCTGAAAATGACTTTATGTCAGAACATAATTGTGTAAATAGTGGTGACGATATAGTTTGGGATCCAGATACCTTGAGAACCGTATCATCAGAAAATATGAAAATTGATGGGTTAAAGAGTATTTATACAGAGAAATTGACGAAAATTACTTTGGAATAAGCTCTTAGCTTCTGAGCATTGTTTTAAGCAATATTTTTTAAAAACAATGATATTGGTAGCGAAGAATAAGAAAAGGGGCCTTAAAGGCCCCTTAATTTTGAGATATTTAGCTTTTTTTACGCCAAGTTAAAGTTAACTGCATAATAAGTACTAAAACACTAAAAAATACAGATAATGGACCGCCTAATCCAGCAATATTATCAACAGCAAGTTGTAATCTGGGTGCAGCAGAAGAACCAATTTCTGCAAGTTGAGCAGTATATGCTTCTAAAACTGATCCACCTGTAAGACCATTAAAAGTCATGAAAATACATACACAGACATAAAATAGGGATGCAAAAATTCTTGCAAGTACATCTGCATTTTCATTTTGATAAATATTATTAGCAAATCTAAAACCTAACCAGATTAAAATTACAAATCCGACAAAGTACATAGCATTCGAAATAAAAAATAAATAAAGTAAATTTAAAAGTTGAACTTCTGTCATTTTTTTTCTCCTTTAACTTTATAGAGTAGGGTAGTTTTTAAAATTTTTCTACACTTAAATAATGTATATATATAACTTCGCATAATATATATTATGTTAAATTAATAGAGTGAAAAAAAGATTAATCAGAAAGTGCTACAGAGCTTATATAATCAATCCTTTAGGAGCTTACTATATTTGAGATGCTAAAATATTTAACATAATATTTATGGTTTATGAAAACCATGCATGTTTTCCGTATTTATTTCTATCTACCCTTGATCCAGTCTCTGTATATTCAACAAATCCTCTTACAACAGCATCTATATAACTTTG
>CAJXFH010000009.1:0-36143 GCA_913052565.1 uncultured Gammaproteobacteria bacterium
CAGCTGTAAGAGTTAAGACAATTTGGGATATGTCAGATGACACATCCTTCAAATTCACTTTCCTTCACAATGAAGAGGAAGATGCAAGACTAAGAACTCAGAAAGCAGCTTGTAACATCAACCCATTACTAGGTTGTGATCAGTGGGGCGATGGTCTTCCAACAACTGGAGCTAGTCACTCAGGTGTATCAGCTTTTGGTTCAATTGACTTTATTACGCTTAACTACCCAGGAAACATAGTTCAGCCTGACTTAACATTAAGTTATACAGATGGCGCTGAATTTCCTATTGATCCAAATCAAACTTTCTCATCAAAAAATCCAAGATTGGATAGACATGATTACAGTAGTAGTTTAGTGATGGAGCATGTAATAAATGATGACTACACATTATTTATGACAGCTGCTTATAACGATCAAGATTATTCACACAGCCAGTCGTTAAATGGCTATGTCGCACAAAGGCCATATAGAATGGGTCCAATTCAGGCAAATATTTTTGGTACTGTTAGGAACTTCCAAACAACAGAAGAAGCTGACGAATCTCTCTCAAACTATACAACTAAAGAGTTCGAGATAAGAGTTCAGTCTGACTTAGATAACAGAACCAATGGTACAGGTGGTTTTTATCTCTATAAGAGTGAAGGCCTAACAAACTATAAGGTAACTTCTCCAGGTATGCATTACTACTCAGATGTAAGTCTGGGACCAGTAGGTGCTTTATTCCCTGATTTAGGTGGTTATGGTGGTCTAGGCTTCTGGGCAACTTACTTTACAACTTACGGAAATGTAGCTTTAGATAACATTACAAATGGTGTTATCAGTGCCGCTACTGACTATGTTGCAAATGACCCAACAACACCTGCACAAATTGCAGCTTTAATACCGCAATTACTTGCTGCTGGTCAGTGTACTGATCCAGTTGGCGACTGTGTGTTGCTTGCTCAACAAGTGCTAGTCGGAAATGCAGCTCAATTACCTCAGATTGTAGGAGCTGGTACTGTAGCTGGTGTGACAGCGTCACATAATGATGCTGCAAACCAAGTAAGAGCACTTGCTTCATTGCCAATAAGCACAGTATTAGCTTTAGGAGCAATTCCTATTCTTCCAGCATTACCAGAATGGCAAAGACAGTTCCAATCATGGAATAGAAGTGAAAATGACACCAAAGGTCTTTTTGTTGAAACTCAAACAGAACTTGAGAACGATATGACTTTGACTTTAGGTGCGAGATATAACCAAATCACTAAAACTGACTTTGTTTTCTCAGGTATCACAGATATTTCACAGTCACTAGCTGGTTATAACGGAACCCTTCAAGGATTCCCTAAGCCACCTGCACAAACTGTGGATCTTACTGAGTTTACAGGTAGAGCAATTCTTGATAAGAAATTAGATGACGGAACTCTTGTCTATGTAAAATATGATAGAGGTCTGAAATCTGGTGGTTTCAACCCAACATCTAACCTTCTTCCTGGTCCAAATGCTTCACTGGTTGAAGCTGAAATCCACAATGTGGTTGAATTTGGTACTAAAGGTTCTTACATGGGTGGAGCTCTTACATTGAATACTTCACTTTACTTTAATGCTGTGACAGATATGCAATTGAATAAAATTGTTGGTCTTGCATCACAGACATTTAACTCAGATGTTGATGTTCAAGGTTTTGAACTTGAAGCACTTCTTATTCCGAATGAATGGTCAAGATGGAATTTAGTTGGTGCCCTTACTTCATCAGAGCTTGCTGGTTATGAAGACTTTGATCCAAGAAACCCTTATGGCGTAAGTTCAGTTGACTTAAGCACAATTGGAGTTTCACAAGGTGTTGTCTTCGGTATGACCGATGTAGGTATGATTTATAGAAGTTTAGGAAGTACATGTAATCAACCGTTTAACGCGTTGGTTGGTCCAGCATGTCCTAATACAGGTTTTGTTATTCAGGATCTTTCAGGTAGAAAACTACCAGGTGTTCCTGATATGACATTCTCATTAGGATATGAAGCAGATATAGTGAATGATGATCGAGGAATTGTAACTGCAAGACTTGATTACATTTACAGAAGTGACTTCTACTTAACAGTCTTCAATAATCCACATGAATTAGTTGATGAATTCGATTTCATGAACTTCGATCTAACATACATGTCTCCAGATGGAAAATGGATGGTAGATTTCTATGTTCATAATATTGAAGATAAAGATATTGTTACTGGTGCTTTCGTAGGTTCAGGATCAAATGGTGGAGGTTATAACCTTTACTTCCAAGAACCAATGAACGGAGGTATTTCAATACAATATAACTTCTAATACATAAGATATTATTTAAAATAAAACCTCCGCTAACGCGGAGGTTTTTTTATGGAGATTAAAACTATTAATAAGTATTTAGAAAACTTGGTCAAAGCTTTGCAAGAAGAAAATCAAGCAAATACAGAAATGCTTGATAACTTTTATAAATATCTTGAAACTGAGGATAAGGTTTATCTTAAGTTAGCAAATAAACAGTTGCGTGAAATTCTGAAAGGTGCAGGTTTTGGCATCTTACTGATTTTGCCTTTTTCTCCAATTACAATTCCATATTTATTTAAGAGAGCAGAAAAGTTAGGTATAGATATAATTCCAAGCTGGTATAAGAAACTCGATTTAAATGAAGATGAAAACAAGTTAAAATAATCTTTTCCGGAGATATATATGAAAAATGTAGTGATAGTAGATAGCGTAAGAACAGGCCTAGCAAAGTCTTTTAGAGGAACATTTAATATGACACGTGGAGACGATATGATTTCTCATCTAATTGATGCAATGCTTGAAAGAAATCCAAATCTTCCTGCAGACGCAGTTGAAGATGTGATTATGGGTTGCGGTAACCCTGAGGGTGCAACAGGACATAACGTCGGAAGAAATGCAGTAATACTCTCAAAATTGCCTATAACTGTAGGTGGCACAACAGTAAATAGATACTGTTCATCTGGTTTACAAACCATCTCAATGGCTGCAGGTCAAATTATGGCAGGAGGATACGACACAGTTATTGCTGGGGGAGTTGAATCTATAACAATGGTACAGCCGAATATGAATATGAATGGGTTTGTGAATGACAAAATAAACCAAGAGAATCCGGGCATCTATTTTCCTATGGGCACAACTGCAGAAGTCGTAGCAAAGAGATATAACGTTTCAAGAGAATCTCAAGACGAGTATTCCTTGCACAGCCAACTTAGAACAGCTGAAGCACAAGAAGCCGGCAGATATGAGGATGAGATTGTTGCAATGAAAACACAAATGCTTTTAACAAATAAAGAAACAGGCGAACAGAAAGTAGTCGATGCTGAATGTGTTAAAGATGAATGTAATCGACCTACAACAACAATGGAGGGTCTTTCTGCACTAAAGCCAGTGTTTGATGAAAACGGTAGTGTCACAGCTGGTAATTCATCACAGATGTCGGATGGCGCCTCTATTACATTAGTGATGTCTGAAGAAAAAGCCTTAGAACTTGGACTTAAACCAAAAGCATACTTTAGAGGTTTTACTACAGTTGGTTGTAATCCAGATGAAATGGGCATTGGTCCTGTATTTGCAATACCTAAACTGCTTGAAAGATACAATTTAAGCATTGAAGACATTGGGCTATGGGAATTGAACGAAGCTTTTGCCGTACAAGTGGTTTACTGTAGAGATGAGCTTGGATTGCCTATGGATAAATTAAATGTAGATGGCGGTTCAATAGCTATTGGTCATCCGTACGGAATGACTGGCTCAAGACTGACTGGTCACATCGTTAGAGAACTTCAAAATAGAGATGAACAATTTGGAGTTGTCACTATGTGTGTCGGTGGCGGAATGGGCGCTGCAGGATTGTTTGAGAGATATCCTTCTTAGTGAAAGAAGAATATTTCATAGATAAATACCTTAAAAAGTGTTCTAAGAAAAACGAGCTATTTCCAATTCAAATTGGTGACGACTGCGCTGTAATTAAAACTGACAGAGACATTGTCGTTTCAACGGATGCTTGTGTTGAAAAAATTCATTTTCCTGAGGACCTTGATCCTTACTTTATAGCTTTTAGGTCAATTGCCGTAGCTGCATCTGACTTAATAGCTATGGGCTCATATCCAGTGGGCTTCCTGCTAACTATTTCTCACCCAAATCCTGATGATAAATGGTTTGAGTCATTTACAGAGGGCATACAAGAATTTAATACTATTTATGGCACCACCTTAATAGGTGGAGATCTTACAAAAGGTGAATTGAATATTTCTGTTACAGTTTTTGGTGAAGCACCAAGTAGAATTCTGAAAAGAGATATGGCTGAATATGATGATGACATTTTTGTAAGCAACAAGCTTGGTCTTGGTAAATTGGGGTT
Organism: uncultured Gammaproteobacteria bacterium; assembly: GCA_913052565.1. GTDB lineage: Bacteria > Pseudomonadota > Gammaproteobacteria > Magnimaribacterales > TMED112 > TMED112. Next base: position 4,369 of record CAJXFH010000009.1, read on the forward strand.
AAACAAAGTTCTAAATAATGAATTAAATTTGCCAAATCAATATATAAAGCCCTCTCTTTTATCAAAAAAAGAAACTGTTGAATTAAATAAGTACCTAAATGCAGCAATAGATGTTTCGGATGGTTTGTTATTAGATCTCAGTAGAATCTGCGAAAAATCTGGTGTAGGAGCTCACATGCAGATTGAAGATAAATTTTTAACAAATGATTTTGATGACCTTATCGCTGGGGATGATTACGTATTACTTTTTACTGCGCCTAATAAGAGTAGAGAACAAATTTTGAGAATCAGTGAAAGTTTTCAGATTATAGGAAAAATAACAAATGATAAAAGTATTAAAGTTTTTGATTCATTTGGCAAAAAGTTAGATTTCAAACAAAAAGGCTGGGATTCCTTTAATTAGAATTTTTAAATTCAAGAACTTTTTTCTCTAGATCTTTCTCACTTAGACCATTAAGTTCTAATATTTGGTTTCTGCTTCCGTGTAAGGGGAAAGAATCCTCTAGACCTAGGTGAAGCACTGATACTAAGATGTTTTTGGAAGCAAAATATTCACTGACGGCACTGCCGGCACCCCCTTTAATTGCATGATCCTCAATCGTTACGATTTTTTTGTAATGTGTTCCAATTGAACTTAAAACATCTTCATCAAGCGGTTTAACAAATCTCATATCATACAGACCGAAGTTATATTGTTTTGAAAAATTTGAAACTCTATCAAGCAAAACTCCGAAATTAAGGACACATACATCTTCTCCGTCTAAGATTTTTTTAGCTTTTCCAATTTCAACATCAAGTGTATCTGCTATCTCTGCCCCAACACCTGAGCCTCTTGGGTATCTTATTGCTGCTGGACCTTTATAGTCATAACATGCTGATAGTAAATGCCACATTTCATTTTCATCTGATGGAGCAGCAATCACAATATTTGGTATGCATCGCATAAAACTTAAATCAAAGCTACCAGAATGTGTGGGACCATCTTCACCAACAATACCAGCTCTATCCAAAGCAAAAGTAACATCGATATTTTCAAGACAAACGTCATGAACCAATTGATCATAAGCACGCTGTAAAAAGGTTGAGTAAATTGCAACAACTGGTTTTAAACCACCTAGGGAAAGGCCGGCTCCAAAAGTGACTGCGTGTTGTTCAGCAATTGCAACATCATAAAACTGGTCAGGATATTTCTGCTCAAATTTGACCATACCAGAACCTTCAGTCATTGCTGGAGTTATGGCCACAAGATTTTTATCTGATTCTGCCTTGTTACAAAGCCAGTCACCAAAAATATCTTGGAATTTTTTTGAGGATTTTTGAGGATTTTTCTCTATTTTTGAGATGGCATGATATTTAATACGTTCATTTTCTGCAGGTTCAAAGCCAGCACCTTTTTTTGTAATTATATGAAGGAGATAGGGCTCAGTTTTTTCCTGCATTCTTTCTATTGTCTTTACGAGAAGTTTTATGTCATGGCCATCAATTGGTCCTATGTAATGTAAGCCAATATCTTCAAATAGATTTCCAGGCATTACCGCTGATTTCAAACCATCTTTTAATGATCTTGAAATATGTAAACCTAAGGGTAGATTTTTCATGACTTTTTTACCGCTTGATTTAAGTTTTTTATAACTCTTTGAAGCCCAAACTTTTGCAAGATAATCGGATAGTCCACCTTTGTTCTTTGAAATTGACATGTCATTATCATTAAGAACAATATTAAGATTTCTATCCAGATGTGCTGCATGCATTAACCCCTCAAAGGCTAGACCTGCTGTCATAGCTCCATCACCAATTACAGAAAAGATAGTTTTATCCTGTTTCAAGATATTGCTTGCTTCATTTAATCCTAGTGAGGCGCTGATTGAAGTACTAGAATGTCCCACACTCATAGCATCATAGTCCGACTCAGAAATAGCTGGAAATGCAGCTAAACCATTAAGCTGTCTAATGAGATGCATCTTATTCTTTCTACCAGTTAGTATTTTATGGGGATAGGCTTGATGTCCTGTATCCCAAACAATTTTATCCTCAGGTAAATCAAGGACATAATGAAGTGCAATAGTAAGCTCTATCGCCCCAAGCCCTGCACCGAAATGGCCACCAGTTTGGCTAACACTATAAAGAAGAAACTCTCTTAGTTCATCAGCTAATTGTTCAAGCTCATCAAGCTTCAATTTCTTTAAATCTGATGGAAATTCCACAGTATTTAATAGCTCACCTTCAGGCCTCTTGCTAGGGAATTCTTTGAATATTTTCATTATATTTTTCTTCTAAATAATTCAGAAACGTACTTACTTATAGGATGGTTATTTAAACCTAAATTTGTTAATGAATCTATAGCTATATTTTCATATATTTCTATTTCTCTTTGTGTCTCATCGATGCCAAATGTTAAAGGAAAGTTTTTTTTGTCCAGTTCTATATCTTTTCTGGTAGCTTTTCCCAGGCTTTCTTCTGATGCTTGTAAGTCCAGAAGGTCATCGATCAGTTGAAAGGAAATGCCTACTGAACTTGCCAGCCTTTCCCAATTATCGTCTTGAGAATTAATTAATAATAAAGGCGCTCTAATACAAAATTCCAAAAGCATGCCTGTTTTAAGTTGATTCATTTCAATAATTTCATCCTTTGAAACAGATTTATCTTCGAATTCAATATCATATGCTTGCCCAAGTATCATCCCTTCATATCCAATAGTTTTTGCAAGAAATGAAATTATTCTGACTTTCTGATCTGCAGAAATGTTTTGATCATTAACAATTAAATCCATTGCAAGGGATTGCATTGCATCTCCAGCTAAGACGGCATGTGCTTCTGTAAATTTCTTATGAAGCGTTGGTTGGCCCCTTCGTAAATCATCGTCATCCATACAAGGTAAATCATCATGAACTAGGGAATAAGTATGAATTACTTCTGATGCTACTGCTAAAGAGTCAACTTTTTCTAAATCTAACCCTATTGCATCTGCAGCTAGATATACCAGTAAAGGTCTCACCCTTTTGCCAGGATTCACAAGAGCATAAGAAATTGCACTTTCAATTGTGCTAGATTTCCCACTAATTTTACTTATTGCTTGATTAACTCTATCTTGAAGTTCTGCTTCAAAATTCTCATTATTGAGAGTCTTTTTGGAATGATTTAGTTTCGCCATCTTCAGTAAGTTCTTTGATTTTATTTTCCGCTGATTCAAGCTCTTTTTGACAAACTTTAATTAAAGTTATTCCTTTTTCAAAACTCTTGAGAGACTCATCTAAACTAGGTTCTCCATCCTCAAGATCTTTAACAATTTTTTCTAATTCTTTAATTGATTCTTCAAATTTAGCCATTTAAAAATTTTAACTTAACTTAGAGCTTTTTGCTTTTAAAACAGGTTTTTTATTCTTCCAGGTATTGAAAAAACAAATTGCCTTGCCTGCATTCTGTAATCTCTTAAGTTCTCAAGGAGCATTAAGAATGAAGGTGTAACCAATAATGTAACTATTGTGCTGAAACCTAAACCCCAACAAATACTTATGCCAAATACTTGATACCATTTAACTGTTGATGTTCCTTCATAAATAGCTCTATTTAGAACATCTATGCTATAACCAAATGATAAAAAGATAAGCCCAAATATAGTGGTTACAGTTGTGAGAAGAACTGGCCTTAATCTGCTCATGCATGTTTCTGCTATTAAATCAGCTGAACTTTTTTCGGGGAAATCTTTTCTTAATTTATTAAAAGTATCGATTAAAACAATATTATTGTTAACGACTATTCCAGCCAGACCCACTAAGGCTGTTCCGGTCATAATGGTTGATGGTTCTGAACCAGTTACGGTTAAGCCCAAAAATACACCAGCGGTGGAAAAGAGCACAGAAAGCAAAATAACGACTGGTTGCGAAATACTATTAAATTGGGTGACAAGTATGATGAACATCAAGAATATAGCCCCATAGAATGCCTGAATTAAAAAGTCTGTTGCTTCAGCACCCCTTTCAGTTAGGCCCCCATATTTAATTTCCATCCTAGGGTCATCGAAGTTAGATTCATCGATCCAATTTTGAATTTTGCTTATCTCGCCATTCAAATTGAATCCTGGTACATTTGTTGCCGTTATTTCATAGAAAAACCTTCCATCTCTTCTAACTAGGCTAGCTGCATTTGGCCTTGCCTCAACATTTACAAAGCTTGAAACTGGTACGGCACCGTTTCTTGTATTTACTGTTATGCCATCGAGGCTTGAAAGTGTTCTTTTATCTTTGGCAAAACGAGCCCTTATATCAATTTCGTCTTTTGAATCGTCTGGACGATACTCCCCAAGCTTGATCCCTGAAGTTACCATTTGTATGGCAGAACCAATATCAAAAAGACTAATACCTGATTGGAATGCCCTCTCTTTATCAACGTCAACTTTCCACTCAATCTTATATTTTGGCAAAGTATCAGCCACTCCTGTTAAACCCTCAATATTTTGGTCTATGTAAGATCTCAAAGCTCTAGTCTTTTCTTCAATAAGCCCAAGATCATCACTAAATAACTGGATTTCAACTGGTGCTGAAAATTGTCCAGGTCCTTCTTGGACTTCTCTAATATTCATCTTATAACCAGATATATCTTTTACTGACTCTCTTAATCTTGCTAATACTTCAAAACCTGTAATGTCTAATTCTTTTGGATCTTGAAGAACTATGTATCCTCTTCCAACACCATCGCCACTTCCTCCTCCTGAGGAGTAAACATTCATGAATAGGTCATCGACACCTTCGATATCTATCATTTTCATTTCAGCATCAATAGCGAAATCTCTTGCTTCATATGGCGATAGATTGCCTCTTGCTTGAATATCGGCATCAATTAACCAAGGTTCAATGGTCGGAAAGTAAACAAATTGTTTACCGTAGTTTGGCACTATGCTGCCCAGAATAAGAAACATTGTTAGGAATGTATAAGAAATTGATTCCAATGGATTTTTCACAGCAAAAGTTATCGCCTTTCGATAATTTCTTTTTAAAAAGGTGTTTTCACTATCATTATTGATATCGTTTGCTTTCTTTCTTCTTCCGAGCAATGAACCAATTACTGGGGCAAATATTAAGGCATAAGCTAATGAAGCAGCTAGCACTACGAAGACTGTTACAGGCAGGTATCTCATGAACTTACCTGAAATACCTGGCCAAATCATTAAAGGTGAAAATGCAGCTAGAGTTGTTAAAACTGAAGCAAATACAGGTGAGAACATCCTCTGTGCAGCGTTGGTATATGCTTCTTTTCTATTTTGACCTTGATCTATTAATTTATCAGCATACTCAACTATGACTATTCCTCCATCTATAAGCATTCCTAATCCTAATAACATTCCAAACATCACTAAGAAATTAAATTCATATCCGATAAAGAAGTGCAAAATACCGAAACCTACTAAGAAAGAGAAGGGGATGGCGATACCTACAATTAATCCATTTCTTAGGCCAAGAGCAGCCACAACTAGAACCATAACTAAGATAACAGCTGTAATGATATTTCCCTCAAGCTCTGAAACCATATCTCCAGCAAACTTAGTTGTATCCAAGCCAGCATTGATCTTTAAATTATCGGGAAACTCACTTCTTATTAACTCAACTTCGCTTTTGACAGCATCAGCAATATCTAATTCGTTGAATCCAACTCGTTTGGAGATTTCTAGGGAAATAGCATCGAAGCCGTTGATTCTTGAGAAACTGGTTGCATCTTTAAATGTTCTTTTTATATCTGCAACATCTCCCATAGTAACAACTTTATTGCCACTAGATTTTATTGGCAGATTAAAAACATCTTGTCTAGTTTCAAAGATACTCGGTATTTCTACTGAAAATTTTCCAGATCCTGTATCTTGGAAACCTGCTGGAATCAAAACGTTATTATTGCGGACAGCACTATAAATTTCGCTTAAGCTCACACCTAGACTTTCCAGCTTTGATTGAGAAACTTCTACTTCCAATAGTTCCTCGGGAACACCACCAATTTCAACGTTTAAAACACCAGGTATTTTTTCGAATCTATCTTGAATTTCTTGTGCGATAGCATACCCAGATCTTAGATTTGTGAAACCATAGATGCTGTACACAATTATAGGCCAGTCATTATCTGATCTTTCTCGAACTATAGGATCATTTGCCTCTGGTGGCAGCTGATTTCGAACCTCACCAATAGCACGTTCTACGTCGAGTATTGCCTGGTCTATGTCATAATCAACATCATAACCAATAGTAAGATTTGTAAAACTTTGTGAGTTAACTGATCTAACTTCATCTTGACCCTCAAGTCTTAAAAACCTATTTTCCAGTGGTTTAGCGACAAGCCTTGCCATATCTTCAGGAGAGGCTCCTTCAAGAAAAACTGAAACATTTACAAAAGGAAAAGTAATATTTGGGTTTGAAGCAATTGGCATGCCAGCTCTGCCAAACATTCCCATAATGATCAGGAAGATCATCACTAGGATTGTTGTTCTGAATTTGGTTACAGCTGTCTTTACAATACCCATTATTTATACCTTGGAATTACCTGATCTCCTTCTTTTACAAAACCTTGTCCTCCGACAATGATGTTCGCTTCATTTGGTATGCCTGTTACCCAAGCACCTTTAACTGTATCTATAAGAATTTCTACGTTTCTAAAATAAACTTTATCTTCGTCTAATAAAGCTAGTGCAACATTGCCTTGATCACCCAAAAGAAAGGCCGATGTAGGAACAAAATGTGCTTTGACCGGATCAGTGAATATTATGAATTCACCTGTCAAACCGTCTTTAATGGCTAGGTCATCATTTTTAAGTTCAGACTCAACCTGAAAGGTCCGTGTCTGAATATCGGCAGCTGAACTCACAAAAGTTACTTCAGAGTCGTACTCTTCACCTGAAATAAACTTAATTTTTGCTTTTTGGCCAGCTCTGATTTTTGAAATTATTACTTCTGATACATTGCCTACAATTTTTAATGGTGAAAGAGAAATAATTGATGCACATTTTTGTCCATTTTGTAGTAGCTGACCCTGTTTAGCTAAACTTTCCACAAAACCATCAAAAGGTGCAGTTATGTTTGTTCTTTCAAGCTCGATTCTTGCCCTTTCATACGCAGTTTCAGCTGTAACTAATGCTGATTCTGAGGCAAGCCCCTTTTTCTTTAGTTCTTTAGCTGAGTCGAAATCAATTTTAGTTTTTTTAAAGTTAGCTTCTCTTTGTCCTGAATCAAGCTTACATATTGTCTGACCTTGATTTACATAATCACCGTCATTGAAGGGAACACTAACAATATTTTCAGATGTTTGAGACCTTAGATCTACTTTTGAGAATGCACGAGACTCAGCTTTTATTGTTACTGGAAGACTGTAATCCGTAGCAGATGATTTATTTACTAATACGACTTCTTTCTCAACTGGTGCTTCATATTGTTCTGGTTCTGTTTGACCAAAATATCCAGAAATCATCCAAAGTGCAGTAAATAGCAATATTATGCCTGATGCTCTTAAATTTTTCTTGTTCATTATATTTTGTATTTCTCCCTAAGGCTGCTTAAAGTCTTGCTTTTTGTTTTTTCTACAGTCTCCTTGGTAGGATCATAAAAGTCAAACTCTTCTCTATGTCCATTAGACGAATCTTCAATATGAAAATTCCATTTTTTCTTTATGAAATCTAAAAACTTTATATCCCATGAAACAAAAGCTCTTCCATCATCTTTCCAGTAAAGGATAAACTCAGGTAAATATTTATCAGAAAAACTTTTATCAATACCAGTCATTTGAATTATGTCCATACAATCTGTTGAAGGCTGCCAGTCTGATTGTATTGTCTTTGGCGTACTTTTTGTTTCTATTTCAGCATTATGCTGAGCCCATTTAAGCCTTGCGTGCTCTATAAATTTTGAATCATAAGAAATTAAGACATCCTTTCTTTCAGACCAGTAAATAATAAATTCTGGAATTAATTCTCTTATGAAGTTTTCATTCATACCAGCTCTTGTCAGTATCTCAATAACATCTTCTGAAGGAACCCAATTTTTCTCCATGCTGGATTTGTTAATTTTCTTTGGTGTTGAAATGGTTGATTTGCTCTTTTTCTTCTCTAAAGAGACCTTTTTTTTATTAAAATCAACACTGATCATGCCCAAAGCATCAAGCTCAATGAGGTGCTCTAATATTTCATTTTCATCCCAAAATGTAATTTCTTTCAAGATCTCCTTTATTTCGATTGAGGGTAAATTGAACGATTTGAGAAAATCCAAAAGAATTGCATTATTGAGACCGAGCGTTTCAGCAGCTTCTAGGGAGAATCGAAAAGATTTACCCATCTGTTCTCCTTGATTTCACTGCTTCTGATAAATCACATAAAAGTTTTTCTGTTTCTTGCCAATGAACACATGCATCAGTCACACTTTTTCCATATTCAAGATTATCGGATATTTTCTGCGCCCCCTCTTTTAGGTGGCTTTCAATCATGACACCAATAATATCCTTATTACCATTAGATATTTGATTGCAAATTGATTTACAGACAAGTTTTTGATTCTCATGATTTTTCTGGCTATTACCATGACTAAAATCTACCATGACATTTGCATTTACATCATTAGCATTAAGCATTTTAATGCAAGCTTCTACGTCTTCGGAATGATAGTTTGGTTGCTTTCCACCTCTTAAGATTATGTGTGTATCATCGTTGCCTGAAGTTTTAAAGATTGCCACTTTACCTTTTTTGGTCGTACCTAAAAATACATGTTGATATTGAGCAGATTTAATTGCATCCACAGCAACTTTTATATCGCCTCTTGTTGAATTTTTTATTCCCATAGGACAAGACAATCCAGATGTAAGCTCTCGATGTAGTTGACTTTCTGCAGTTCTTGCGCCAATTGCCCCCCAACTTACCAAGTCAGAGACATATTGTGGTGATATCAAATCTAAAAATTCTGTTCCTGTTGGAACACCTAATTCCGAGATATCTCTTAGTAATTTTCTTGAAACTCTTAAACCTTCATTAATTTTGAATGAGTTATCTAAATGAGGGTCATTAATTAAACCTTTCCAGCCGACAGTTGTACGTGGTTTTTCAAAATATACACGCATGATTAAAAGTAATTCATTTTCAACCTTGTGATTAAAATCTTTTAAATTTTGTGCATATTCAATTGCAGATTTAGGGTCATGTATTGAACAAGGACCGACAACTACAATCAACCTGTCATCTTGTCTGTGAAGTATTTTGCTTACACTTCTCCTGGCACCAAAAATAAGCTTAGAGATCTCCTTATCTATTGGAATTTCAGTTGTAATTTCTTCAGGCGTAGAAAGCTCCTCTCTAGAGAGTATTCTGCTGTTGTCAGTTATGTACATCATTTTAAAATCAGAGCAGTCAATTTTACATCAACATAGGCTAACTTTCCCCATAAAAACTGATGATTTAGAGATAAATAAAGTTTTTGATAATAAACACAATATTTAGTATTTATTTTCTTTTTTATATACAATATCTAGTGTATGGAAGCCGTACAGGAAATAGCATTACCAAAAGTTAAAGGCAATCCCGTCGATCAGTTGCCCGAAAATCTATATGTTCCACCAAAAGCTTTACTTCTCTTGCTAGATGTCTTTTCGGGACCAATGGACTTTTTGTTATACCTAATACAAAGAAAAAATCTTGATATCCTTGAAGTTAATTTAGTTGAGATTACTGACCAATACATTGCTTACATTGAATTGATGGAAGATTTTGAATATGAGCTTGCAGGAGATTACCTCGCAATGGCTGCATATCTTGCTGAAATTAAGTCAAGAATTCTTTTACCAAGAGAAGAGGATAATGATGATGAAGAAACTGATCCAAAAGCAGAACTTTTAAGACGCTTACAAGAGTATAAAAGATTCAAAGAGGTCTCCTTCAAGCTAGATGAATTGCCAAGGGTTGATAGAGATATTTTTCCTGCAAGTGCGAAACTGCCTGAATTTGAACTTCCTAAACCAAAAAATAACTATGACAAAACAGATTTAACATTTGCCCTCAAATCAATGTTAGATGAAATGGTTAGATTAACCAGCCATAAAATAAAACTGGAAAATATTACTGTTGAATCAAAAATGAAACTTTTGTTGGATAGTCTTAAGGAAAGAGATTTTATTTCTCTTCCAGAATTGATCCTAAAAGGGGAGTCTAAATTGGCGGTATCTGTAATTTTAACTGCAGCGCTAGAGCTCAACAGAAAAGGTTATTTAGAAATAGTTCAAGCTGAACAATTTGGTGAAATTTATTTTAAAAGCTCAGAGGAGGTAGTTCACTAATGGATATCAAAAGAAGAATTGAGGCACTGCTCTTTGCGGCAAATAGAGCCCTTTCAATTAAAGATATAGCGGAACTTCTTGAGATAGAATCAGCAAGCGAAGAATCTGAAATTATCAATGCTATCACTCAGCTTAAAGAAGAGTTTGAGAACAAACCTTATGCATTACATGAGGTTTCAAGTGGATATAGAATCCAGTTAAGCCAAGAGTATGCCGAGGATGTAGCAAAACTTTGGGAAGTTAAGCCTTTGAGGCTATCTAGGGTTACTTTAGAAACACTTTCCATAATTACTTATATGCAGCCAGTCACAAGAGGTGATATTGAGGATATTCGTGGAGTAAATGTAGCAACCAATGTGATTAAGCTTTTATTAGAACAAGGGTGGATCAAGATCAAAGGATATAGAGATGTACCAGGCAGACCAGCTCTTTTCATAACTACTCAAAAATTTTTAGACGACTTTTCTATGAAAACATTGGATGATCTTCCAGTGCTACCAGATTTACCAGAAATAGAAAATATTTCGCCGGAATTAAGCCTCCAGGAAGATTCAATTGAGCAAGAAGCTCCAAAACAATAAAGAGAAGCTTGAAAAATATTTGGCAAACTTAGGTTTTGCATCACGTCGCAATGTAAGTGAATTTCTAAAATTAAATAAAGTCACACTCAATAATAAAAAAGTTAGCAAAGATACATTCGTTCATGAGAATGACATTCTGAATATTGATGGAGAGGATTTAGTAGTTGAGCTTAAACCTGAAACTGAAGTACTTATCTATCACAAACCAACTGGGCAGGTTTGTTCAAATGTTCCAACAGATAAAAATGATAGTGTTTTTCAGGCATTACCACCAAGAAAAAAAGGCAAGTGGATCATGGTAGGTCGTCTAGATGTTAATACATCTGGCCTTTTAATATTTTCAAATGATGGAAACTTGGTAAATTTTTTAGCTCATCCAAGTAGCAACATAGATAGAGAGTATCTTTGTCGGGTTTATGGTGATCTAAATGATAGAAAAATTGAAAACTTGCTTAAAGGCGTAAAGCTTAATAATGAGATAACGAAATTTTCCGATATTGTGGCGGTTAAGAAAACTTCAAAATCAAAAAATCATTGGTTCTATGTTTGTTTGTTTAGCGGAAAAAATAGAGAAGTAAGAAAACTTTGGAAAACACAAAAATTAGATGTAAATAGACTAATAAGACTTAGGTTTGGTCCAATAATTTTGCCCGACAATTTAAAACCAGGTGGTTGGAAAAAATTTTCAAAAAAAGAAGTCTCAAAGTTAAAAAATATCTTGGAAATCAGTTAATTTCGACTACCGCAACAACTGGGAAATGGTCTGATACTCCTTTGAGATCGCGTGCATTAAAACGCAGCGGGCTACCATTTTCTCTTGTATGAATATTAGCCCTAATAACTACCACACTGTCTTCGATAAATTTCGAATTTCTCTTCTTTTTAAGCATTACTGCATCTAGAAAAGACCATCTATCATCGCGGTAATAATAATTAGTGCCTTTGCATTCCTTGCACTGGTCTAAGTGAGAAATATACCAGTCTTTATTGAACTTTCCGTAGAGGTTTGCCTCTGCATCTTCCAATGAAGTTACATTAAAATCTCCGAGTGCAATATTCACATTTGTTCTTTCATTTGATAATTCATTGAGTGTATTGAAAGCATCCTCTCTCATAAATCTTGGATTATATGGAGCAGGGAAGTGCACATTAAATATTGAAACATTGTGATCATCAATACTAAAAACACCTTCAAGGATTGGTCGTGTGTCGCCTATTTGATCTTTCGTTCCGCCTTTAAACTTTATCTTATGCAACTTAGAGCTAACAATCTCAAATTTTGAAATAAATGCATTATCAATTCCTCGATTATCGTTTCCTTCAACCAAAGCAAAATATTTATATCCATGTGGTTCTAAAATTTTGAATAACCTTTCAAGAATATTAAGGTTTTCTATTTCCTGAAATCCAATTATGTCTGGTCCATGAGAGTCATAAGAAAGAATAACTTCTGCAGTAGCTTTGAGTTTGTAACTAATCACTTCATCATTCCAGTCCATTTTCAAGCAGTCATCTCGCCAGCTTTGATAACGCAATTTATTGCACTCGGAAATATGTATTTGAGAAGTTTTCATTGAAACTGGAAGATATGTTTCATCTTTTTTATTAGGATCATCTAGATTATCAAACATATTTTCTACGTTAAATGTCATAACCGAAAATGACTTTGCTGTGAGATCATTAGTGAATAGCAACATCATAGATATAAGAAATATTTTTAAATAGTTACTCATTATCGACTCTCCATTCAGTTATTGTATTTGCTCTGATATCCCTCCAGGCATTTTTATCTAATGACCAAACCATAATTGTGTCGCTGTCTGGTGAGATATTCAAAATCTTTGAATCTTCAGGAATAAGATCTTCATTTAGAGTAGAAGGCATTACTCTTAACTCACCTGAATCAATCTTGGTGAAGCTTATAATTACTTTTCCTTTTTTTAATGCAGCAATAAGTTCATTCATGAAAATTAAACATTTCTCCTGTAATTTTACATTCATCAGATAGAAGCCACATATAATCTTTTGCAATTTCGTCACTGGTCCTAAGTGTGTTTGGATCTTCTGCTGGAAAGGCTTGCGCTCGCATTTTTGTTCTTGTGGGCCCAGGATTATAAGAATTTATTCTTAGCTCCTTTTCATATTCATCAGCTAAACTTTGCATTAAGCCTTCAACAGCAAATTTTGAGATTGAATAACTCGTCCAAAAAGCTCTTGCCTTTCTTCCCACACCAGAAGAAGTGAAAATAACCGAGGCATTTTTTGTGTTCAATAATAGTGGTAACGCCATCTGTGTTAAAAGAAAGTTGCTTTCAAAATTTACTTGCATAACAGTCCTAAGTTGAGCTAAAGAGGTATTGATCAATGGTGATAAATATCCAAGTATTCCTGCTATGTGCAGCAAGCCATGCAATTGTTCATAATCTGAATATAAGCTTTCAGCAAGGATTTTATAATCCTTCTCTTTGGCCTTTAAAAAATCAAACTCAACAATTAATGGTTCATTTTTGCCTGAGGATATTATTTCATCCTGAAGCGAATAAAGTTTTTTTATATCTTTTGAAATGAGTATTAAGTTTGCATTATGTTTTGCCGCCAGCAAAGATACCGATCTTCCAATGCCTGAGCCAGCTCCTGTTATGAGAATGTTTTTATTTTCTAAAAAGTTTTCTGAGGGAGTGAAATTTGGAATATGAATCATAAAATTTTTTTTAAGCCTAATGGAGTATCAATTATAAAATCTGCTGACCATTTATTGGGGTCACTTTCATAGTAACCATAAGTGCATGCTACCGATAATACCCCAGCATTTTTTGCAGTTAGTATATCTCTTTCGTGATCACCAACATACATTGAATCTCTTTTTTCTACTCCTGCCATTTTGATGGCTTTATTTACACCTTCAGGATCAGGCTTTGTTTTTTCAAGATCTTCTGGGCACAAAATAATATCCGTTTTTTTATCCCAACCTAATTTTTGAACTATTGGATAGGTAAAATTTTGTGACTTGTTTGTAATTATTCCCCAAGGAATGTCGTGTTTATCAAGGTGTTTGAGTAATTCTTCAACCCCTCCATACACCACAATCTCATTAGTCAATATTGATTCATATCTGTTAAGAAATTTTTCCTTTAGTTCATAAATTTCTTCTTCTGATCTATCTGGAAAAGAATTTTTTAGTATTAAGCTTGCGCCCCTTGAAGAAAATTCTCTAACAACCTCAAAGCTTATTTCTTTTTCACCACATGCAGATTTAAGTTCGTTAACAATCTTATGAAAAGTGACACCAGAATTTATTAATGTGCCATCAAGGTCAAACAAGATGGCTCTATTTTTTTCTTGCATGAATTATGTAATTAACTGATGGATCATCAGTGAGTTTTACGATGTCTAGGTAAGGCAAGTAAGACATTCCTTTTATCTCTTCAAAATCTAATTTTGCATCATCAACGTAAGTCTTCAGCTCTGATGGTTTGATAAGTTTTTCGTATTCATGTGTTCCTTTTGGCAAAATATTCAGAATGTATTCAGCACCCATAATTGCGAAGATAAATGATTTTAAATTTCTGTTAATTGTTGAAAAAAATAAGTGACCATCTTTTTTGCATAGCTGTGCACACTCTTTAACAACTATCGATGGATCAGGTACATGTTCAAGCATTTCTAAGCAGGTAACAACGTCAAATTGATTTTTTTCTTTGACGATATCTGTAGTACTTATTTTTCTATATTTGATAGGCAGTTGTGATTTTTTTTGCCTAATCTTTGCCACATTTAGCGGGCCATCAGCAAGATCTATTGCTGTCACATTGGCACCTTTTCTTGATAATAATTCTGAAAGAATTCCGCCACCACATCCAATGTCTAATATTTCTAGTCCTTTGATATCAACTTTCTTTTCAATGTAACTTGTCCTTAGCGGGTTTATAAGATGTAAGGGCTTAAACTTACCATTAGGATCCCACCACTGGTCAGCTAATGCACTAAATTTTTCTAATTCTAATTGATCAAAATTTTCCATAAGTTAAAGTATATCTTTAGACACAAATAATTTTATGATTTTAGGGGCCATCTCACCAAAAAACCAAAAAGATTTAAGATCTAGCCTTCATCCAGAGACAATTAAGCCTCTCTTAGATATGGGTATAGAAATTATTTTTGAAAGTGGATTAGCTGCAGGCATCGATGTAAGTGATTCATCTCTTTCATCCCTAGGACCAAAAGCTGTATCACGACAAGACTGTTTAGCTCAGGCAGATTTGCTTTTATGCTCGGGCCCATTGAGTGAAGATGAAATCTCATCTATGAAAAAAGGCGCTATTTACCTGGGGCTTATGGAGCCTTTCAGCCATAAAAATCAGTTCAATCTTTTTAAAAGTCATTCTATTTCAGCCATAAGCATGGAATTTATACCAAGAATTACGAGGGCACAAAAAATGGATGTTCTAAGTAGTCAATCGAATTTAGCAGGTTACGTTGCTGTTGTTGAATCAGCTAAGCAACTAAAAAGTGCTCTACCAATGATGATGACTGCAGCTGGTACTTTGAAGCCAGCAAGTGTTTTTGTTATAGGTGTAGGTGTAGCTGGTCTTCAAGCTATTGCAACTGCCAAGAGGCTTGGTGCAAAAGTTGAAGCATTTGATACAAGACCGGTGGTTGAAGAACAAGTAAAATCTTTAGGCGCAAAGTTTGTAAAAATAGATTTGGGAGACACAGGTCAAACAGAACAAGGTTATGCTAAGGAGCTATCAAAAGAACAAATTCAAAAACAAAAAGATCTTCAAAGTGAGGTATGTGCTCGTTCTGACATAGTCATTACTACAGCACAATTATTCGGTAGACCAGCACCCAAATTAATAGATGCAAACACTATAAGTAAGATGAAACCTGGAAGTGTAATTTTTGATATGGCAGTGGAATCAGGTGGAAATGTTGAAGGCTCATTACTTGATGAAATAAATACGGTAAATGGCGTGAAAATAATGGGCTTCTCAAATCTTCCTTCATATGTTGCAAATCATTCGTCTTTTGCACTGAGCAATAACTTTGTAAATTTTGTAACCGATTTTTATGATGAAGAAAATAAGAAATTATCCTTAGATCTTGAAGATGAAATTATTAAATCAGCACTTCTAGTCCACAAGGGTGAAATACTAAATGAGGCTTTTAAATAATGGAAACTTTAATACTTTTATTCTTTATTCTAGTGCTCGCAATTTTTCTAGGTTTAGAGCTGATCTCAAAAATTCCAAGTACGCTACACACACCTTTGATGTCGGGAGCAAATGCAATAAGTGGTATTACTCTAGTTGGCGCCTTAAGTCTTGAAACTGGAAGCAATTTACAGATGATATTGGCTTTTTGTGCCATAACTTTTGCATCGATAAATGTATTTGGTGGATATTTGGTTACTAATCGAATGTTACGGATGTTCAAAAAGAAATGATGGGTTTAGATTTTGCATTAATTCAACAGCTTGGCTATATCTTCGCCGCAGTTCTTTTCATTTATGGACTGAAAATGCTATCCAAAGAGGATACTGCTGCTAGAGGAAATTTGGTTTCTTCTTCAGGAATGCTCGTAGCTGTTTTAGTAACTATCGTTGAAATTATCAATCCAATCTTAGTTTTAAGCGCAGTTTTATTGGGCGGTCTTATAGGCTCAATATTTGCATTGCGTGTAAAAATGACATCAATTCCTGAAATGGTAGCTTTGTTTAACGGATTTGGAGGTCTATCGTCATTTTTCTTGGCTTGGTCTGAGTTCAACACCTTATCAGAAACTTCTTTAATTATGGTTATAACGTACGCAACAGTGCTTATAGGTGGCATCACTTTTTCAGGCAGCGTAGTAGCATTTTTAAAGCTCAGTGAAATTTACAGAGGCTCAAATGATGCTTTCAATAAATTTTCAAAATGGTTGTTAATTGTATGTTTAGTATTTATTTTTATTGCAATTCTCCAAGTGCTTCTGAGTGGGTTAGGTTTAGTTAATTTTGACTTCGAATTTATTAAAAAAATATTCATAGCTGTTCTGATCGTTTCAATAATATCTGGACTAGCATTTGTAATACCAATTGGCGGTGGAGATATGCCAGTTGTCATATCGCTTTTAAATTCTCTTTCCGGAATTGCTGCTGCTTCAGCAGGTGTTTTGCTTACAAATACTGCGTTGATTGTTGCAGGATGTTTAGTTGGTGCTTCTGGTCTCATTCTAACCCTCATAATGGCTAAATCAATGAACAGAACTCTATTCAATATTTTCTTTGTTGGATATGAGTCATCAGGATCATCTCAAGGAGAAATAGATGGAGAAATTAAACCAATTTCTGCCGATGATGCTTATCTAGTTGTAGAGGCTGCTCGATCTGTTCTGGTTGTGCCAGGTTATGGTATGGCTGTTGCACAAGCGCAACATGTCGTAAAGGAATTAGGCGATTTGTTAGAAGAAAATGGATGTGAAGTTTCTTATGGGATCCATCCTGTTGCAGGCAGAATGCCCGGCCACATGAATGTGCTTTTAGCTGAGGCAAATGTTTCTTACGATAATTTATTAGAGCCTAAAGATATAAACCCTTCAATGGAAACAGTAGACATCGCAATTGTGATTGGCGCCAATGATGTTGTGAATCCATCTGCGACAGAAGAACCTGGTAGCCCTATTTATGGAATGCCCATCTTGGAAGTACATAAAGCTAAAACCGTTATAGTTCTAAAACGATCAATGGCTTCTGGCTTTGCCGGTGTCCAAAACCCTCTTTTCTTTAAAGAAAATACAAGAATGTTATTTGGCGATGCCAAGGAAAGTATTTCAAAATTAGTGTCTGAATTTAAAGAATAGTTGCACCGCCTATGGTAAAATACTTAAGTGCAAGAGTTTGCTAAAGAAGTCCTTTCTGTTGACATAAAAGAAGAGTTAAAAAAGTCCTATCTGGACTACGCTATGAGTGTCATAGTTGGTCGTGCTCTTCCTGATGCAAGAGATGGTATGAAACCAGTTCACAGACGAATTCTCTTCGCAATGCATAAGCTTTCTAATACCTATAATAAACCTAACAAAAAGTCAGCTAGAGTTGTTGGTGATGTTATTGGTAAATATCATCCTCATGGAGATACAGCTGTTTATGATGCCATAGTTAGAATGACACAAGATTTTTCTTTGAGATATCCACTTATACAAGGCCAAGGAAATTTTGGAAGTATAGACGGAGATTCCGCAGCAGCTATGAGATATACAGAAATCAGAATGCAGAAAATTACTGATCAGATCTTGGCTGATATTGAAAAAGAGACAGTTAGCTATTCGCCAAACTATGATGGGACAGAAGACATTCCAGACGTCTTGCCGACAAGAATACCAAACTTACTTGTAAATGGTTCATCAGGTATTGCCGTAGGTATGGCTACAAATATTCCTCCACACAATCTGACAGAAGTTTTAGATGCATGCCTTCATATCTTAGATAATCCTGATTCAACCGTTGATGATCTGATAAAAATTGTCAAAGGACCTGATTTTCCACTAGGTGGCATAATCACAGGCATAGACGGCATCGAACAAGCCTATAAAACTGGCCAGGGCAAAGTATATGTTAGAGGTAAAACGTCTTTTGAAGAGATGAAAGGCGGGAAAGAGGCCATCATTATCACTGAAATACCTTTTATGGTTAATAAAGCAAGAATGCTGGAAAGAATAGCCGAACTTGTAAAGGACAAAAAGCTTGAGGGCATTGGTGAAATTAGGGACGAATCAGATAAAGATGGTATGCGTGTTGTGGTAGAGCTTAAAAAGGGAGAAGTACCAGAAGTTGTCCTTAATAATCTCATTAAACATTCTCAGCTCGAACAAGTCTTTGGAATAAATAACGTGGTGCTTGTAGACGGCAAACCTCAATTATGCAACTTACAAGAGCTACTCAATATTTTCTTAAATCACAGAAAAGAAGTTATCACTAATAGATCACTCTACGAACTACGACAAGCAAAAGAAAGAGGTCATATTGTTGAAGGTTTAATAGTTGCAATTGCAAATATTGATGAAGTTATTGAAATAATTAAAAAATCAGAAAACTCAAAAGTGGCCGCCGATAAATTATGTGAAAGAAAATGGTCTGCTGAAACAATTAAACCACTTTTAGACAAAGTAGATGATGCAGACATCTGTAAACCTGAGGGCTTGGAAGAAGGGTTCGGTCTTATGGGCAAGGAATACAAGTTGTCCCTTGTTCAAGCAAAAGCAATTCTAGAGTTGAGGTTAAGCAGACTAACTGCACTTGAAACTGACAAACTTAACGAAGAATATGAGGAGCTTGTTAAGCAAATAAAAGCATTACAAGAAATTCTAAATAATGAATCCAGATTAGTTGAAGTTGTAAAAGAGGAACTTACTGAGATAAAAGATAATTTTGGAGATGAAAGAAGAACAGAAATAATTGAGAGAAGACTCACTATTGATGATGCTGATCTAATTCCAGAAGAAGAGAGAGTATTTACAATCTCAAACAATGGTTTTGTCAAAACACAACAATTAGCGGAATATAGATCACAAAGAAGAGGTGGTGTAGGAAAGACAGCATCTGCACTGAGAGAGGAAGACTTTATAAAGCAAGTCCTCGTGTTGAATACACATGTTCAAGTCCTCTGCTTCACAACAAAAGGAAAAGTTCATTGGTTAGAAATCTATAAACTGCCAGTTATGTCTAGAACAGCAAAAGGCAGACCGATTTCAAATGTCTTGCCTCTAGATGAAGATGAAAAAGTAACCTCATTCTTACCAGTTGAAGAATATAAAGAGGGCCATTTCATAATAATGGCTACTAAAAATGGGGTCGTTAAAAAAACTGCTCTTACAGCTTTTCAAAAGAAATATGCACCAGGACTACGAGCTATCAATCTCGATGAAGGGGATAGGCTAATAGGAACAATAATTACCGATGGTAGTAACGAAGTTTGTCTTGCATCAGAATCCGGAAAAGCCATTAGATTCTCTGAAACAGATGTTCGAGCAATGGGCAGATCGACACGAGGTGTTAGAGGCATGAATATCGCGAAGAACGATAAAGTTATTTCAATGATTAAAGTAAATCCAGAATCCAAGTTATTAACTTTAAGTGAAAATGGCTATGGAAAAAGAACAAATATCTCTGAATTTAGTGGTCAAAAAAGAGGCGGGAAGGGTGTAATAGCCTTAAATACTTCGACAAGAAATGGAAAAATGGTTGCAGCTGAACAGGTCCTAGATGGTGATGAGGTCATGTTAATTGGAAACAAGGGAACAATGATAAGAACCAAAGTTGACCAAATAAGTGTCATTGGAAGAAACACACAAGGTGTTAAAGTGGTGACAACAAGAGAAGCAGAAATGCTTGTTGATGCAGTAGGCTTCAAAGAAAGTCTAGATGAAGAATAGAATTCATAATTTTAGTGCTGGACCAGCAACACTACCCGAAGAAATTCTCAAAGAGATCGAAGCTGAGCTTTTTGACTTTAATGGCATAGGTTCGTCAATCATCGAAATCAGTCATAGAGATAAAACTTTCAGAGAAGTTGCATCAAATGCTGAAAGTTCAGTTAGAAAGCTTCTTCAAATTCCTGATGATTATGACGTTATCTTTATGCAAGGAGGAGCTACATTACAATTTTCACTTATTCCAATGAATTTCGCATATTTAGGTAGTAGTGCAAATTTTGCTGAGGTTGGTTCTTGGTCTGCGAAAGCAATTAAAGAAGCAAAGAATATTTGTGATGTTAATGTTTGTACTTCCTCGGCAGAAAATAATTTTACTTCAATAGCATCTATGGATGATTGGAATATCAAGCAAAAATCCTCAATTGTTCATTACTGTAAAAATGAAACAATTCAGGGAATAAGGATAATTGAGGAACCATCATTTGAGCCAACTTCATTCGTGGATATGTCTTCATGCATTTTTTCAGAAAAATTAGATGTATCGAAATATGATTTTATCTATGCATGTGCACAAAAAAACTTTGGCCCTTCTGGTCTAACTTTAGTAATTGCAAAAAAAGAATTAATTCAGCAATCAAATCCAAATTTACCAAATATTCTTCGATACGACTCACATGCAAAAGAGGGCTCAATGCTTAATACTCCAAATACGTTTGGCTGGTATGTAGCTGGAAAAATGTTTGATTGGTATTTAAAAAATGGTGGTGTGGAAGCAATGGAAATGCATAGTCACGCTAAATCTAACCTTCTGTACGAATTAATTGATAGATCAGATTTTTACAACAATCCAGTAAAACCTGAACAAAGGTCAATCTGTAATGTTGTTTTTACCATTAAAGATGCAAGTTTAGAGGAAATTTTCTTAAAAGAAGCTGAAGAAGCAGAATTAAAATATCTAAAAGGACATAGAACAGTAGGTGGAATGAGAGCAAGCTTATATAATCCTCTTTCTATAGAATCTGTTAAAGAGTTAAAAGAATTTATGATTAATTTTGAGAAAAATTATGGATGAAGAAAAAGCACTTTTATTTATTAGAGAAGAGATTGATTCAATTGATTCTGAAATAATTGCGTTATTAGAATCTCGACTAAACCTGTCTCTGCAAGTCGGAAAAATAAAAGAGAATCTAAGTAAAGAGCTTAAAGATGTGGGGCGAGAGGAGGAAATATTGAAAAAAATTGACGAACTCGCAATCCTATATCCAAAGGATGACCTCAAATCTATATTTACCGAGATCATGAAAACCTCACTAAATATGCAAAAATCAAATGATTGAAAAAGTTTTAATAATAGGCTCAGGCTTTATGGGCACTTCTATCGCCCAAGCATCTGATTTAACAGAAATTTCATGTGTTGAGAATAATCAGGAACATATTGCAGAACTTCAGAAAAAAAACCTATATAAATCAATTTATCAAAGTCTAGATGAAGTTCAGGACCGATTTGATCTTGTCATCATTTGTACACGTCAAGATAAAGTTCTGCATTTCATCAATGAGGTGTCAAAGCAAGAAATAGGAACTTACATTACTGATATAGCAAGTTCAAAGAACTTTTTAAAAGAAGCTCTTTTGCCTGATAATTTCATATCATCTCATCCAATATGCGGTAGCCATAAAACGGGACCCACAGAATCTGAAAAAAAACTGTTTGCAGATAAAGAAGTAATAATAATAAAGGATAAAACAGATAACTTTGTTAATGATTTAAAAAATTTTTGGGAATCTCTAGGCTCAAATGTTTCGTTTATGGATCTAGAAGAACACAATAAAAATTATGCATATTTAAGTCATTTCCCTCACTTTTTCAGTTTTATTTATGAAGAAATTCTGCAAGAAGAAAATATAGATTACGAAAAATACTCAGGCGATAGTTTAAAAGAAATCTTGCGCTTATCTAAAGCTGATAAAAATCTTTGGGCAGAAATCTTTGAAGACAACAAAACTAACCTTGAAGATTTAAAAGAAAAAATTAGAAAGAAATTATCGTGAATCCATTGCCAATTGATAAATCGATTGCACAAAGATGTGCTGTTTTGGGTTTAGGCTTTGATAAGACAGATATTGGTGAGGATGTCAAAAGCACCATAGCAGCTGTTGAAAAATTTAACATGGATAACCCTATTCTTGATTTAGGGAATTCAGGCACCGGAATGCGCTTAATTACTGGCTATTTAGCTGGCATGGGAAAGAACTGCACTCTTATAGGGGACAGTTCTCTATCTAATAGGCCAATGAAAAGAATTGCCGATCCATTGGTTGCATGGGGTGCAACAATTTCCTTAAGAGATAATTCTTTTCCACCAATTAAAATAGAGAGTTCAGCTTTAAATTCTGATTTTAAATATGATTTAAAAATTCCAAGTGCACAAATAAAGTCTTGTTTATTACTTGCTGCATTAGCATCCAAAACAAAAATTGAAATTATCGAAAATACTAAGTCTAGAGACCATACAGAATTATTGCTTGAAGAATGTGAAGCTGATATTAAACGGTTTGACAATAAAATTATTTTAGATGGCAGAAAAGCTATAAAAACTAAATTTATAGATATTCCCAGAGATTTTTCTTCAGCAGCTTATCTCATTGCTGCCAATATTATTTCGAAAGTTGATAATAAAATTGAACAAACAGGCCTTAATAAAACTAGGACTGCATTTTTAGAAGTAGTTCAAGAAATGGGTGTTAATATTGAAATTCAAAACTACTCGGTAAAATCCCATGAACCGAGGGGAGATATCAACGTTTTAAGTTCATCAAATTTAAAGGGGGTAGATATCAGAGGTGAGATTATTCCAAATATTATTGATGAATTGCCATTGCTTGCAGTTCTAGCAACTTTTGCTGAGGGGAAAACAACAGTTAGGGATGCTAGAGAATTGAGATACAAAGAATCTGATAGAATAAGCTTGTTGTTAAAAAACCTAAGAAAATTTAATCCAAATATTGGAATAACTGAGTTTGAAGATGGTTTTGAAATAATACCAGCAGAGCAAAGTTTTGATGGTCCTGTTGAGATTGAAACAGGCGGCGATCATAGAATTGCAATGAGCTTCATGATAGCCTCGCTTAAATCGAAAAAAAATATAAAATTTGATGATATGGAGTGTGTTGAAACTTCTTTCCCTGGATTTTTTGAACTGATTAAAAAATGGTACCAATAGTAACTATCGATGGGCCTTCGGGTTCAGGCAAAGGAACAATATCCAAAGCATTAGCTATTACTTTGGGGTGGAATTATCTCGATAGTGGGCTAATTTATAGATGCTACGCCTTTTTACACAAACTTAAAGTCGATAATATTGTTGATGAGCTCAAACAAATTAAACATGATTACAGCCAAGATCACGAGAAAATTTTTTATCATCAAGATGATATTACAAAAGACATAAGGGGACATGAAATTACAAAACTCTCTTCTGAGTTATCACAAATTGACGACGTGAGAAATCAGTTAACAGAAATTCAAAAAACTTACAGAAAAATGCCAGGATTAGTTGCTGAAGGTCGGGATATGTCATCAAAACTATTCCCAGATTCTCTTGTGAAGATATATCTAACAGCAAATTTAGAAGAAAGAGTAACGAGAAGAGCAAATCAGTTGAGAAATGCTGGACAAAAGGTTAATATCTCTGAACTCAAAAATGAGATCGAGTTAAGAGACGAGCGAGATATGAGTAGGACTAATTCTCCACTTAAGCAAACAGATGACTCGGTGTTAATTGATAGTTCAAATAAAACCATCGATGACATAACAATTTTGATTGAAAAATTAATAAATGAAAAATACTGATAATAGATTACAAGAATTGCTTGATAAAAGCTTCAGCGAATTCAGCCTTATTCAAGGTTCTCTAATCAAGGCTAATGTTGTTGAAATAGGCAAGAAGTGGGTAACACTAGATATAGGCTTTAAATCGGATGGACTTGTTTCAATTGAAGAGTTTCAGGACCATGCAAATAAACTGGTTGTCGAGGTCGGTGATCAAGTGGAAGTTATGCTTGACGCACTTGATGATGGTTATGGCGAAATAAGACTTTCTAGAGAAAAAGCCCGAAAGCAAGAGACATGGAATAAACTTGAATCAGCACACACCGAAGGGGAATATGTTGAGGGTAAGGTTGTCAATAAAGTTAAAGGTGGTTTCACAGTTTTTGTTGATGTAGTGAAGGCATTTTTACCTGGATCATTAATTGATCCAAAAGGTGGTAAGGATTACCCAGATTTAACAGGACAAACTTTGGACTTCAAAGTAATGAAATTTGACAAGAAAAGGTCAAATATAGTTCTTTCCAGAAAGGCAGTATTACAGGAACAAAACTCAGAGGAGAGAGAAAGATTACTAGGCATCATTAAAGAAGGTGAAAAAATTGAAGGTACAATTAAAAACCTCACTGATTATGGAGCCTTTGTTGATTTAGGTGGTCTGGACGGTCTATTACACATTACTGATCTATCCTGGAAGAGGGTAATGCATCCAAAAGAAGTCTTAAAAGTTGGTGACAAATCAGAGTTTATGGTTCTTTCGTTTGATGAAGAAAAAATGAGAGTTTCACTCGGTTTAAAACAACTATCGGAAGATCCATGGAAAGATATCGAAAGCAAATATCACATTGGTCAGGTTGTTCAGGGTGAAGTAGCTTTAACAACAGATTATGGCTGTTTCGTTAAGTTGGATGAAGATATTGAAGGCTTAGTTCATATCACTGATTTAGATTGGAAAAACAAAAATATAAACCCAGCTTCAATTCTTGAGAAGGGCGATAAAATTGACGTCAAAGTTATGGAAATTGATCTTGAGGAAAGAAAAGTTTCCCTCAGCAAAAAACATACTACTGAAAATCCATGGAAAGAATTTGAAGACAAGCATAACAATGGTGACATTTTAGAAGGACTAAAAATCAAGTCCGTAACCGACTTTGGTGTCTTTGTAGAACTAGATGGCGGTATAGATGGATTGATTCATCATTCTGAAATAGATGTAGGTGCGCAAACAATACAAGACCTATACAAGGCAGGCGAAGAAGTTACTGTTTCTATAAGTGGTATGGACTCTGAACGTGAGAGGATCTCATTAACTTTAGTCTCCTAGAAAATACCTCTCCTTTTACATACAATTCAATTAATGGCTCATAAAAGATTAATCGTTGCACTGGATTTTAAAAATTTTGACGAGATGTCAAAATTTGCTGAAAAACTTGATCCCAATAAATGCATCGTCAAAGTAGGTTTACAATTATTTATATCAGATGGCTTAAGAGTTTTAGATTATTTGTCAGATAAAGGGTTCGATATATTCTTAGATCTAAAATTACATGACATTCCCAACACAGTCATGAAAGCTATTGAACAAATTACAAAATTTAATGTGCTGATGACAACAATTCATTTGCAAGGTGGTCTTGAGATGATAAAAGCTGCAATTGAAGTTAAGAAACAAACAAAATTAATAGGCGTGAGTTTGTTAACAAGCTTGGATACCACTGATACTGAATTGATGTATGGCAATCAATTAAATGATCAATTTATAAAATTGCTAAAAGTTGCAGAACAGTCTGAAATTGATGGTATTGTTTGCAGTCCAAAAGAACTTCAAAGCATTACAACAAATAAGTTGATTAAAGTTGTGCCAGGAATCAGAAACTCAAAATTAGCTGATGACCAAAAAAGGGTTATGACTGCAAAGGAAGCTTATGAGAATGGTGCAGATTATATAGTAGTTGGAAGACCCATCACTCTATCAGAAAATATAGAAAACACAGTTGATGAATATTTATGAAATTTGCTGACTTTATAGAATCACTTGACCAAAACTCTATTGAGGGGAGCAATAATTTGCTCCATGAAACAAAAAATTTAGTCATTGATCAAAGAACTACATGCCTGAACCAAGAAACATTCAAAAAATTTTATGACTTTGGTACAGAGTTAAGCATCTTCGATAAATTTGCTGAACTAACAGAAGGTGTTAAAGCAAATACAACTGAAAATAGAGCGGTTACACACTTTCAATATAGAGACAAATCCTCAAAGCTATATGAACAGAGCTTAACTGCTATCTCAAAACTAGCCGAACACTTAAGTAGCTTTGAAAAAATTATTTTCTTTGGAATAGGAGGCTCTTATTTAGGTCCTAAATTAATGAATGATATTTTTACAGGCGGCAAACAAGAAATAATATTTATTACTGGGAGTGATCCTGAAGAATATAAATTTTTAGTTGAAAAAGATCACACAAATACTGCATTTATCATTGCTTCAAAATCTTTCTCTACCATTGAAACACTAGAAAGCTATCAAAGTGTTACAGGTGGCAAGAACTTAAAACAGACTTTTGCCATTACAGCCAATGTCAGCTCAGCAATTGAATATGGTATAGATGAAAATCAAATCTTTGAGTTTGACAAAGGTGTTGGTGGTAGGTTTTCTATTTGGTCACCAATAAACATTGTGTTGTTTTTGAAACTTGGGATCCAAGGTTTTGAAAGTTTTCTTAGAGCTGGCAATGAGATAGATAATTCATGCAAAAATGAATTAGCATCCAATCCAGCACTATCTCTCGCAATCCAAGATTTGCTGATGATTAATCTGTTGGATATGCAAACAAGTCTAATTCTAAATTATGACTATAAGCTAAGAAATTTTGCCTCATATGTGCAGCAACTAGATATGGAATCATTAGGTAAAACAGTAGATATTGAAGGGAATACGATAAAAGATCATCAAACTGGGTCAATAGTGTGGGGAGGTTATGCTCCAAGATCACAACATTCATTTTTCCAGCATTTGTATCAAGGCTCTACACCTGCAAATACTTATATTATTGGATCTAAATCAAAGAACTTGAACGCAAAACAAATGACAGGACAAATAAAATCATTAAAAGAAGGCAATTTTAATGAAAAGGACCCTCATAAATTGGTAAATATTAGAAAATTTACATCGATCAGTTTTGATGAAATTTCTCCTGAAACTTTGGGAGAATTAATTGCAATCTGGGAAAATAAAACCATATTTAAAAGCATGTTTTGGAATATCAATCCATTCGATCAATGGGGTGTAGAACTTGGCAAAATAAATACTTTAAAAGAAATTGAATAAAGAATTACAGACATTAACTAATAAATTTCCTAACGAACCTGGCATATATAAGTTTTTTAACAATGCCGAGGTACTCTACATTGGTAAAGCGAAAGACCTAAAAAAAAGAATCAAAAGCTATTTCACAAAGAATCAAAGCTATAAAACCAAACGATTAATTTCCGTGGCGAACAATATAGAGTTTGTGACAACTAATAACGAGGTTGACGCCTTATTGCTTGAACAAAATTTAATCAAATCAGAGAAACCAAGATTTAATATTTTACTGAGAGATGACAAGAGCTATCCATTTATTCACCTCGATGAGCAACACCCCTATCCAAAAATTGAAAGCAAGAGAGTCTTGAAGGGGCATGAAGGTCTTTATGGCCCTTATACAAGTGCATATGCCACAAGAATTGCAATAAGTCAGATTCAGAAAGTTTTTAAAGTAAGGACCTGTAGTGATAATTATTTTAAAAATAGATCAAGACCTTGTATGGAATATCAAATTGGTCGTTGCACTGCTCCTTGTGTGGGTGAAATAAAGGAAGATCAATATAAGCAAGATATCGAAGATACAAAAGCTATTCTAAAGGGAAATTTTAAAGATCTTGAAAAGAAGATGCGTGAAGAAATGTTAAATGCTTCTGAGCAAGAGAAGTATGAACAAGCTGCTGCCATTAGGGATCGGCTTGAGCAACTGAAAAAGATTAATCAAAAACAGATTATCTTTTCAAAAGGCAGCAACACCAGAGTTGTTGGAGTTAGAACCAATGAAAAAACAATATCAGTAGTAGTTATACAAGTTGAATCAGATAGATTTGTAAATCTTCAAAAATTTATTTTCAAAAATCACTTACAAAAAAATGATTACGAGGCTTTACTTGAATTTATACCAAGCCTCGTTCAAAAATACCCATCAGTAAATAAAATCATCACTGAATTTTCTGTGGATACAAATGACATATTTGGAAATGTAAAGTTTATAAAACCATCAAAAGGAAAAAAATCTGAATGGGTCGATCTTGCAAATAAAAATGCTGTTGATGGGCTTTATAACCAAGAACATAAATATCAAAAATACGCTCAATCTTTGGATTTCCTCAAGCGAAACTTAAATTTGAGGGATGAACCTACTATTGTCGGCTTTGATGTGAGTGGCGTAAGTGGTGACGTGAAGACTGTCTCTTGTGTTAATTTTTCTGATAATAGTTTTGACAAAAATAAATATAGATTTTTTAGAGTGCCAATGAATATCTCTGAATCAGATTTAGATTCATTAGTACATGGCGTGAATAAATATTTAAGGTCTATTCCCCAAGTAGATTTACTATTGATAGATGGTGGAAAGACGCACTTAAATTATGTAAAGCAAAATATTGATTCAGATGTTATGTGCGTATCGGTTTCAAAAGGTGCCAAAAGAAAATATGGACTCGAAACTTTACATACTGACATTGGTGATTATGATTTTCGAAATTCAGAAGATATTTCAAAATTATTCTTAGATATAAGAGATGAAGCACACCGCTTTGCCTTAAAGAATTTCAGAAGTAAGAAAAGAAAAGATATGAAACAGCATTTCTTATTTGATATTTCTGGTGTCGGGCCAAAAACGGTTGAAAAGATTTATAGCAAATACAATTCGATAAAACCTCTTGCTGAACTTTCTATTGATCAAATCTCAACTGATTTAAAAATAAAAAGCGAATTAGCTCAGGCAATTCAAAGTCTTACAAAAGAGATTTATAATTAAAACATGAGTGCACGATTTCATTTAGCCATTCCAGTTGAATCTATAGATGTATCTAAAAAATTCTATTGTGATTTTCTGGGTTGTGAAGAAGGCAATTCAGAAGAAGGTTGGGTCGATATAAATTTTTGGGGTAATGAGCTTACTTTGCATAAGGCAAAAGAAGGCGAATTGAAATCCAGTACAAGACATCATGTAGATATGGCTCATGTATGTGTGCCGCATTTCGGCATTCATTTATCTAGAGAAAACTTTGATGAAGTAAAAAGCAGAATACAAGCTAGTAACGACTTCGAGTTTCTTGATCCACCATTTCTGAGATTTAAAGATGATTACAGAGAACAGGAAACTTTTTTTATCAGAGACCCAAGCGGAAATGCGATAGAAATTAAAACCATGAAAGTGCCAGAATCTCTTTGGGATACAACCTCTTGATAAAATCCTTAAATCGTATAATATTTGCAATCTATGATAAGTAAATCAACATTCCTTCAGTGCTAAATCTATGCGCTTTCTAAACCTAAACCTATTTTAATTTGAGACCACAAAGACAAAGAAGAAGACCGCCACAGGCTCCTGTTAATAAATACGTAAAAGCTAGCACTTTTACTGTTATTGACGACACTGGTGCAAAACTTGGGGTCTATAACAAGGATGATGCCATTAAACTTGCACAAGAAAAGGGTTTAGATTTATTGCAGATTACTTTCGATAAAGAACCCTGTGTCGCTAAAATTCTTGATTACGGCAAACATAAATTTGACCAAAAAAAGAAGCAAGCAGCAGCAAAAAAACATCAAAAGAAAATTGAACAAAAAGAAATTAAAATGAGACCAAATATTGATACTGGAGATATTAAAACCAAGTTAAAGAAAATTATGGGCTTCTTGGAGAAGAAAGCCAATGTAAAAATCTCTGTAACCTTTAGAGGCAGAGAGTTAGGAAATACTAGTTTTGGTAAAACTTTACTTGACAGCATCATCAAAGAAACGGAAGATATTGCATCTGTGTTGGTAGAACCAAAGTTCGAGAATAGAACTTATAGTGCTCTTCTAACACCTAGAAAAGTAAAATGAGTAAATTAAAAAATCACTCTAGTGCAAAAAAGAGGTTTAAAGCTACAGGTTCTGGTCTCAAAATGAGATCAGCTGGCCGCAATCATATATTGTCAAAGCATAAAACTAAAAAGAAAAGACATGCTAGAGGAACATCACATCTTGAAGGCGCAAACCTTAAAGTTGTGAATAAACTATTGGAGGCATAATGCCAAGAACAACTAAGGGAAATTTAGGCGCAAAAAAACATAAGGCTGTTCTAGCTAGAACAAAAGGGCATTATGGTGCTAGATCTCGCTTATTTAAAACAGCCAAACAATCTCTAATTAAATCACTTCAATATGCTTACAGAGACCGCAAGAATAGAAAGCGTGATTTTAGAAGGCTCTGGATAACAAGAATTAACGCAGAAGTCAGAAACCTTGGCTTTACCTATTCAAAGTTCATTGCAGGACTAAATAAAAAGGGCATAGAACTTGACAGAAAGATGCTGTCAGAGTTAGCTATACAGGATAAAGCAGCTTTTGAGAAAGTTGTGAAAACTGCTATAGATTAATGTCAAAACCTAAAGATATATTTTTACCGACACTAGATAGAGAAATTGGCTCTATTCATCCTATTAATCAAGTTAAATTCGATTTAACTAAACTTCTAACTTCTTTTGGATTTGAGGTCGCTAATGGCCCTGAAATTGAAAGCGAAGAGTACAACTTCGATATGTTAAATATTCCTGCAACCCATCCAGCAAGGGAGATGCATGATACTTTCTATGTTGATGGCATGAAAAATGTTTTACGAACACATACTTCACCAGTGCAGGTAAGATGCATGCTTGAAGAAAAAGGCCCAATGGCTTTTATATCTCCAGGCAAAGTTTATCGAAAAGATGATGATGCTACACATCTTCCAATGTTCCATCAAATAGAAGGTATATTCATTGATGAGAACGTGAGTTTTGCACACCTAAAAGACCTTATCTATAAAATTTGCTACTCATTATTCGGTGAGGAGGCAAAATTAAGGTTTAGACCATCTTACTTCCCGTTTACTGAGCCTTCTGCTGAAGTAGATGTCTTGTTTGGTGATAAGTGGTTAGAAATACTTGGTTGTGGAGTTGTAAATCCAAAAGTTTTAGAAAACTGCAAAATTGACTCAAAGAAATATTCTGGTTTGGCTTTTGGTCTTGGAATAGAAAGAATTGCGATGCTGAAATATCAAGTTAATGACATAAGAGATTTTTATAAATCTAATCTAGATTTTCTGAGGCAATTTAAATGAAAATTGTAGCTCCTCACTTATTAAACTTCCTCAAGAAGAAACCAAAGCTTGATGAATTGTCCAATAGACTTTTTCAATTAGGCCATGAACATGAAATAGAAGGTGAAATTTTAGATCTCGAAATTACCCCTAATAGAGGTGATTGTCTTTCGCTGAAAGGGATAGCAAGAGATTTAAATTATTTTTATGAGTCAATTTCAGATCAGGACATTTATTCAGATGAGATTCCGAAATTAGATCTCAAATTCAAAAATCAGGCAAAGATGTTT
>CAJXFH010000010.1:0-31829 GCA_913052565.1 uncultured Gammaproteobacteria bacterium
CTTTCTTGATAGGCGAAGACTTCACCATTTATATTCTTTAATAAGGCAGCACCTGTATGATCTATGCCATGGAAAAATAGCTCTTCATCAGAAGTTGGAATTTTAATTTTGCTATTCATGTGAAGACATTTCGCCAGCCAATCAGAACGCCAATTTTCATCAGAAAAATTTTCCAGTTTTGAAATTTCCGAAGCTAGCTCTTGAATAAACAACAATTTTTTCTCTTCATCATTTAAATTTTCATCTAAATCACCCCAATGAGGCTCATTGGGATTTACTTTTAAATTTATGCCGATTCCTATAACAACTAGAAATTTATCTTCAAAATTTTCTGTTTCTACAAGAATACCGCCAATTTTCTTAGACTCATAGATCAGGTCGTTTGGCCACTTTAGCTTTACAAATTTACCGAATACCTTTTCGATAGCGATTGTAGTTTTCAATCCGGCTAGCAAGCTCAGAGCTGGGTGTGGTTTTCCGCAAAAGAAGCCATATGAGAATGAAATGTTGCCTTCTGGGCTCTCCCATTTTTTTTGATTTCTGCCTCTGCCATCGGTCTGTTTGTCTGCAGTAATTAGAGTTGGTTTAAGATTCTTCTTAGATTCAATTCTGCATAGATCATTAGTTGACCCAACAACCTCAAGATGTAAATGATGGAAATTTTCAGACATTCTTATCTTTTAACTGATAAGGAACGTATAGTAAATAAGTTAGGAGCCAAGCAACTGGAATTAAAGCAATAATATGCATTGGTGCATCAGGCATGAAGTTCATAATGTTGTCACCAGCTGGTTTTTCAAGAATGTACCAATAGTTTGTATCTAAGGCAAAATTTATTGCGTACATTGCTGGCAGGAATACAAAGCTGGTGAAAAGCATAATATTGAGATAATCCTTAAGATAAGGTCTTTCATTGGTGAGTATTAAAACCGTTGAAACACCCAAGAGGATAAGTGTGTGACCATACATATGATTTAAATAATCAAAAGTCGGAAATCCAGTCAGAGTATCTGGTGTGAGAACTGACATTCCGGCTCCGGCTATACCCCAAAAATAAGCAAATAGAAAAAATACTCTATGGCCACCAAGAAGGTATATTGAAATACACCAAGTAGAAAATGCACACATATGAAGGGGCAAAGAGTCTTTTACCATCTCACCAAAAAAGGTTACCTTAAAAAATGGATCTATGATTTCATGCGATAACATTAAGAACGCAAGAAAATACTTTATGTTTCTTATAGTCTTCTCACTACTTCCAATAAAAATCCTCGGAAGGTATATCACAATTGCAATGCATAAAGCAGCAAACAATATATGAGAAGGTGCTAATAGGCTAAACGGTTCAGCTTGCATTTTGTTTAATTAAATCTGCCGCTTTCTCAGCTATCATCATAGCTGGTGCGTTAGTATTTCCTCCGATAAGAGTTGGCATTATTGAGGCATCAACAACCCTTAAATTTTTTACACCCCTGACTCGTAGTTGATTATCAACTACAGCCATATCATCAATTCCCATTTTACATGTTCCTACAGGGTGGTAAATAGTATCTGATCTTGTTCTTATAGCAGTTTCAATTGCCTTATCATCATTTATATTGATTGGATTCCTTATATTATTGAATTTGCTTAGTGGTTCAGTATTCATTATCTCCATCATTTTTTTATAACCTTTTATCAAAGTTTTCATGTCATCCTCATGTGATAGAAAGTTTGGGTCTATTATTGGATCATCATTAGGATCTTTAGATGCTATTTTTACAGTACCCACTGATTTAGGTCTCAGAAGACAAACATGACAGCTAAAACCATTCCCCCAAATATCAGCTCTGCCATGATCTTCAACCATTGCAACGGTAAAATGAAGCTGTAAATCAGGAATTTCTAGGTGCTCTTCACTTTTAATAAATGCGCCTCCTTCTGCGAGATTCGAACTAAATAAACCTTTGCTAGTTAGTAAGTAATTTAATAATTCAAATGGTGCTCTTAAGGTGAATTTTAATGATTTGATAGGTGACCCGATTAGCTCCCAACTATTTACAACATGAGAAGTAATATAATCAATGTGATCTTGTAAATTTTCGCCAACGCCTTTTAAGTTTGAAACGCAGGGAATATTTTTGGAAGCTAAAAAGCTCTCATCGCCAATACCAGATCTCATTAAAATTGTGGGCGATCCGTATGCACCACCGCATAGAATTACCTCTCTATTAGCTTTTATAGTCTGCTCTTTATTAGCAGTCATACAATTAACCCCGACTGCGACATTTTGTTCAAATACAACTTTATTAACAGTGGTATCAGTGATGATGGTTAAGTTTTTTCTGCTTGTTGCCGGATTAAGATATGCCACTGCTGCACTACATCTTTTACCATTTTTTTGAGTGACCTGATAAAGGCCCGCACCTTCTTGATCCGCACCATTAAAGTCATCTGTGATTTTATGGTGTTTGCTTGCTGCCTCAATGAAGTACCTTGTAAAAGGATTATCATGTCGCAGCTCAGCAACATTTAACGGGCCTTCATTGCCATGAAATTCATTTGTTAGGCTCTCATTGCTCTCAGATTTGATGAAGTAGGGCAAGACATCATCGTAAGACCATCCATCGTTCCCTAGACTTGCCCAGTGGTCATAATCCCATTTATGCCCTCTAATATAAATCATTCCATTAACTGAGCTGGAGCCTCCCAGTGTTCTTCCACGAGGTTGAAAACCCCTACGATTTTCTTGATAACTCTGTGGCATTTGATGCGATAGTCCTGAGGAATCCATTGCACTGCCTGCACCCTCAGTCACAGTCACTTCATTAAAGTTTTTTTGAGGCACAGTTTCATATTGATATGTGTATTCAGATTCTTGAAGAAATGCAAACATTGCTGGTATATGGATGCCAGGATGTTTATCTTTAGGACCTGTTTCTAACAAACACACAGATACTGAAGGATCTTCACTCAGTCTGTTAGCTAGTACACAACCAGCCGATCCTCCCCCTACAATAATGTAGTCAAATTGACTCATGCTTTCTTAAACTTATCCCATACGAGAAATGGAATGTAAGTTATAAAGAAGACCGCCAGAGCAAGTGGTGCTACACCAAGTATGTGGAATGGAGGGGCTGGCATAAAGTCCATTAGTGATTCACCTTCTGGGGTATCCATCAAGTACCAATAATTTGCTTCTCCTCCAATAATTAAATTGATAACAAGTATTGGTATTAAGAGCAATATCGTAATGACTGCCATTTTCCAAAAATTTTGTAAGAAAGGCCTGTGTTTAAGAACTGCAAGAGCAAAGAAGATTCCTAGTATGATTTGACCATGGCCATAAAAAAACATGAAAAACTCTATATCAGGCCATGCTTCCTGCAAATCAGGTGTTAAGAGCGCCATTGTTGCACCGCCAACACCCCAATAAAAAGGCAACTCAAAGAACATTTGATTCTTTTTCTTTTGCAGCAAAAATATTCCTATCAATACAGCACTAAAATTACACATATGAAGCGGCAAGTAGGTCTCCCACGGCTTATCAAATCCATATATGTAAATAAATGGTTTTGTGACCTCAAAAACTAGGAGCGAAATGCCGATTAATTTAGAACAAATGTCTTGAACTTTGCTGCTAAAAAAATTCCCTAAAATACAAAGTACTGCAACTATTAAAAATGTAAAAGTTAGAGCTTGAGTGTGTTGCTCTCCAAAAAGAATAAACGGTTCTGACATAGATTCCCCCAAAAAACCTTTCTTTAATAATACAACCTGAGTTGATAGATACAAAATTTAATTTAAGATGAAAATAAAGGTTAGATTTATGTCAAATGATTGCTTACTGCTCAATGGAAATGGAAAACCAGTAAGCTATTTTCCACTATCAACCATCGATTGGAAGACAGCAATACGACTGCTCTTTACGAAAAATATTATTGTGATTAAAAATCATGAGTCTTGGGCAGTAAGATCTCCATCAATGAAAGTGGAGGTGCCAAGCATAATAATGTTGAAGAGGTTCCACAAATTTCAAAACTATGTGAAATTCTCTAGATCTAACATCTTCTTAAGAGATATGTATAGATGTCAATATTGCTCAGATATTTTTGATTCAAAACAACTTACCTTAGATCATGTGAAGCCAAGATCGAAAGGCGGTGTTACAAATTGGGAAAATATTGTCACATGCTGCAAGTCTTGTAATACATCTAAAGGTTCAAAAATTATTGAACCAATAAGGAAACCAATTAAACCAACATTTGCCCATCTATTAAATGGGCACAAGTTGAATAAAAACGATTTCCCAGATAAATCCTGGGCAGAATATATTTTCTAGTATTTTACTGAGCAGCCGTAAGGTCTTGTTTTTGCTTCCTTTACTTCTTCTCCATTTGATAATTGAGAAACCGCATTTCTAACATAATTTTTTGCCTTACTTAAATCAGTCATAAATAATGCTGCTGTATTACCAAGATTGTCTATCGCTCCTTGATATCTCATTTTTCCTGTTTCATCAATGAGAAACATATGAGGAGTTGTTTTAGCACTATACATACGACCTACATCACCATCTGTATCTAACAAAACATGTGCAGGCTCAGCTTTTCGTGAGCTTGTAAGATTTTTTGCCTCAGTAGATGTTATGTGGCCTTGTTTTCCTTTTGCAGACGAGACAATTGATAACCAGACAATATCTTGGTTTTTCATATCTCTTTGTAAATTTTGCATATTATTTGAGTCATAATGTCTTTTGACAAATGGGCAATCATGATTTGTCCATTCAAGGACAACCTTTTTACCTTTAAATTCTTCAAGTGAAACAGTCTCATTATCCTGATTCAATAAATTAAACGATGGTGCGTTGTCACCATTCTTTACTGAAGCTGCACTGAGCAAACTTAGTAACATCAAACTTAATATCTTAATTTTCATCAACTACCTCCATTAAATAACCTTCAGTTAATATTTCATTAAGAACCAATGGTTCGTCAAGTTTTTTGTTCCAATATATATAAAGCGGAATTCCTGATCTGTTATATTTTTCAATTTGAGCAGCAATCTCAGGATTTCTATTTGTCCAATCAGCTTTTAAGTAAGTAATATTGTTATCTTCAAATTTACTAAAAACTTTGTCAGTAAATGCTACCCCCTCATTAACTTTACAAGTTATGCACCAAGCAGCTGTAAAATTGATGAAGTATGCTTTTTCGTTAAGTCGCAATTCGTTTTCTTTTTCAATTGACCAACTAATTGATTCAGCGTCATTCATCACTTCAACATCTTTAAAGTCCCATTCACTTAATTGGTAACCCCAAATAAGGCCAATTATTCCTGATATATACACAGCAAATTTAATCTTAGTTATTACAAGCCAAGAAGAAAAACCTATCAAAAACCAACCTATAAGTACGAATAAGATCGAATTCGCATCAACTTGATTTGCAAGCACCCACAATAACCAAATAGCTGCGGCGAACATCATTAATCCAAAGAATTGTTTTAAAGACTCCATCCACTTGCCAGGTTTCGGTAAGAAATTAATTAGAGAAGGGAATAATGCTATTAGAAAATATGGCAATGCAAAGCCCAAAGCCAAGAACAAAAATACTAAGTAAGAAAAAATATCTGGTTGAATAAGAGCGAACCCTAGAGCAGCTCCCATGAAAGGTGCTGTACATGGGGATGCGACCACTACAGCTAATGTTCCAGTTAGAAAAGAATTAAATGGTCCGGAACCATCAGTATGTTTTTCTAACTTGCCTAAATTTCCTCCGACACTTAAATCTGTAATTAAATAGACACCTATCCCAAATATTAAAATAGACAAAACACTAACTATAAGGGGGCTTTGTAGTTGGTAGCCCCATCCAATCATTTCACCCGCATTCTTTAATGAGACAAGTATTGTTGCAATTGTCATGAATGTTGCTATCACACCAACAACATAGGCACTAGCATTTAGTGTTACTGATGAATTTGATTCTGCGGAACTTTTAACAAGTGATAGGCCTTTCAACGCTATAACTGGAAGAACGCAAGGCATAAGGTTCAAGATTAAACCACCCAGAAAAGCAAAAATTATTGCTGTGAATAAAGAGATTCCGGTAATAGTTTCAGCAGTTACAGTCGAATTAAGTTGTTCAATTTCGTAATAATTTTGTCCTACGCTGACTACTCCTTTTAAGTTTTCACTAAAATTTTCGTAAACATCAAAAGTTAATTTACTATCTGAAAAACTTTGTTCATTTGAATAATCCATAACTGAATCATTAAACGGAAAGAAATAAGAATTTGAGTCTAGTGATGCATACTCAATAGTGAAGTTGTTTTCATTTGAACTCAAAATCATTTCAGGAGGCGCACGTATAGGCACTCTGTTTAACCATTTATTTATCTCTGCAGGACTCTCATCAACATTTAATATTCCATTTTTCAGACTCAGAAGTATCGTTGCTTCTTCCGGCACACAAATATCATCGCAAACCAAAAATTTTGTGGTAATTTCAGTAGATTGATCATTCAAATTTTTTAAATTTAATTCAAATGGAAAAATTACTTCATCAACATAACCATAAGTCATCAAAGGGGGGTAAATTATTCTTTGAGGACCAGGCCAAATATTCTCTTTAATATCCCATCCAGAGGGTGAATTAAATTCGAAAATAGGTGGCCCTCCAGAATCACCTGGATTTATCCAATATGTGTGCCAGCCAGGAGTAAAAACAAATTTATAACCTAGCTGTATTACGCCAGGTTCAGAGATAATATTAGTATTACCAACGATCGAAATTTCAGCGTGATCTGTCTTAGCAGATCTTGCCTCAACAGAAATAACAAAAATTATTAATACTAAACTTAAATATCTCATAACAGAGAAGGGCGGCAGTGCCGCCCTAAAATTATTTAACCTCTATAACACGAGGCTTTTTATGATCAGGAACCACTCTTTCCATATCTATAGTCAAAAGACCATTTTTCAAAGATGCCCCTAAAACTTCAAGATCTTCAGCTAAAGTAAACTTTAATTTGAAAGCTCTTTTAGCAATACCTTTATGTAAAGTTTCAGAATTATCAGATGAATCTTTTGGTCCATCATGTTTGATGGTTAGTGCTCCGTCACATAATTCTATATCTATATCTTTTTTTTCAATTCCAGCTAGAGCTACCTCTATTTGGAATTTAAGCCCATCTTTATAAATGTTATAAGGCGGGTAACCAGTTTGAGACTCATTAGAAATTCTTTCGAGTCTATCTACGAGATTTTCAAAACCTAATACACGGTTTGAAAACATTGGATCAGTAAAATTAATTAACATATTAGTCCTCCTTTTAAGCGACTAGTTAAATTTTTAATGGCCTCACCTGAGCACCATCAACAAATAATCTAATCTTGATTCTAGAAAAATCAAGGTATATTTGCTCAAAATGTAACGTAAACTACTCATTTTATTGAATTAATTTTAAATAATGAGTAGTATGCGTTACATAAAGGAAAATTTTACTGTGAATAAGAACCATAAAAATCTGGTTTCTCTCCTTGCATATAAAAGGAAAGATGCTGGAATAACACAATCCAGCCTTGCTGAAGCTGTACAGGTTTCAAGAAAAAGCATTAGTGCTATCGAAAATGGTATTTATGTGCCCTCTACTGTCTTGGCTATCAAAATTGCAACAGTATTGAATTGTGCTGTTGAGGATATATTTAAATTACATGATGGAACTTTTCCATTATTAACTAAGTCAGAAAGATATGAATAAAAATTTTCAATACGCAATACTTATTTCAATTCTTACACTGGGTGGTTGTGCCACAGGTGGTTTTTCTGCAGATGTCGTCACTAGAGATGCTGCAGCTAAGAGTCAGTATGTTCAATCCGGTACAGTAGTGTCTGTAAGAAAAGTCACAATTGAGGGCGACAGAGATTCTGGTAATGTTTTTGGATCTGTTATCGGTGCAATCGTTGGATCAAATATTGGTGGAGAAAACGACGAGACAACTAGACAAGTTGGCGCAGTTGTTGGAACTGCTGTAGGCTCAGTTGTGGGACAGGAAGTGAGTGAGTCAATATCTAGAAAAGAAGGTGTTGAAATAATAATTAATTTAGATAGCAACAACAGAGAAGTTTCAATTGTTCAGGAAGTTTCAACTGATCCAGAACTGAACTTCAGAAAAGGCGATAAGGTAAGAATTGTCAGATCCTCTGGAAGAGCTAGAGTAGTGCCTTATAATTAATAAGGTTGAACTCATCAGATCTTTGGAATAAGTCATTAGATATTCTCTCTAGAAGAGAGCACTCTACTCTTGAGTTAAAAACAAAACTAAAAAAATTTAACCCAGATCCAGAAGATTTGAGAGATGTTGTTGCAAGACTAAAAGAAAGCAACTTTCTTGATGATGAGAGATTTGCGGCATCTTTTATAAGATCCAAAGCTCTTTCTGGTTATGGGCCCAATTATATATCACAGTATTTGATCAAGAAGGGTATAAATTCCGATCTTTATGATATGTACGCATTAGGAATTGATTGGGAAGAAAATTGTTTAATGCAATTTAGGAAAAAAAATCGAACTAATGAGCTTACATTCAAAGAAAAAGAGAAGATTTTACGTTTTTTAGCCTATAGAGGTTTCAGTTATGAAATAATAAAAAAGGCTCTAAAAGATTACGATTAATGGCATTAGCAAATAAATACAGACCAAAGTCATTTTCAGAAGTTATTGGACAAGATAACGCTGTTATTGCTTTGAAAAACATCATTAAAAACCAAAATTTTCATAATGGATATATTTTTTCTGGCACCAGAGGGGTAGGTAAAACTACATTAGGCAGGTTGTTTGCTAAAGCGTTGAATTGTTCAAATTATGATGCAGAGAATGGTTTAACTTGCAATGTATGTACTACATGTGAGGAAATACAGAAAAATTCTCATCTTGATTTAATTGAGATTGATGCTGCATCAAGAACAGGTGTTGATGATATGAGGGAGCTTTTGGATTCAGTTCAATATAGGCCTTCACAAGGAAAATATAAAATTTATCTTATTGATGAAGTTCATATGCTATCAGTGCAAAGTTTTAATGCTTTGCTCAAAACGCTTGAAGAGCCGCCAAGTCATGTAATATTTATTATGGCGACTACAGAGACACATAAAATTCCTAAGACTATTATCTCAAGATGCTTACAATTCAATCTTAAGCTTGTGAGCGATGATCTCATAACGTCAAATTTAAAAAAAGTTTTTGTTGATGAAGGTGTTAATAGCGATGAAAAATCTATTGAATTACTTGTAGAGCTTGCAAGGGGCTCTGTAAGGGATTCATTAACACTTGCTGATCAAGCGATATCACACTGTGACTCTAACTTAAACGAAAAAGCTATTTCTCAACTGCATGGCGTTTTAGATTTGTCTTCTACGGAGAAATTATTTGAAGCAATTTTTTCTCATGATAATCAAATGGTAATTGACGAGCTTAAAAGGTATCAAGCATTGGATGTAAACTACGATATTT
This sequence comes from uncultured Gammaproteobacteria bacterium, assembly GCA_913052565.1. Lineage (GTDB taxonomy): Bacteria > Pseudomonadota > Gammaproteobacteria > Magnimaribacterales > TMED112 > TMED112. The sequence continues at coordinate 9,496 of CAJXFH010000010.1, forward strand.
TGTTTGATCGAGCATTAAATTTTTTGCATGAGATGATCATAGCTAAAACTTTATCTAATGTTGATGGTAATGAAGAGTTACATCTTTTTTATCAGTTCTTCTCGAATGGTTTAGTTGATGCCAAGCAGACGGATAAAACTAGAGATTGTTTCGACATTGCAGTAATGCGTTGTCTTACTTTTAGCAAAAGTAATCAAGAAAGCTCAAAAAAAAAATCTAAATTAAAGCCAAAAGTCCAAGAGATTATTGAAGAAGATCTTGCAGAACCTGTTAAGAAAGAAACTGAAATTATTGAGGAAAAAAAATCAAAATTAATTGAAATAAATGCTACTTCCTGGCTCGAAATTTTCGACTTATTGGATTTGGAGGGGCCATCCAGAGCTTTTTTTTCAAATCTTCAACTTGAAAGAGTTTCTGATAAGACGATATTTTTTAAGGGTTCAGATATGTTTGCTGAACGAATAAGCAATGAAAATATCCTTCAGATGAGAGAGTCACTAATGCGCTTGGGTTATCAAGAATATGATATAGAGATCGAATCATCAGACAAAGCCAAAAATACTCCTTCATCAAAATGGGAAAAACAAAGAAAAAAAGATATTGAAAACTTTAAAGATGAAATAATGCAAAGCGATCTCCTTGTTAACTTAAAAAATGACTTTGGTGAAGAGATTGATGAGGATAAAATTACTGTAATTGACCATGAAGAATGAAGATAGCCTTCTAGCACAACTTATTCAGGCTTTTAAAGTTTTGCCTGGAGTTGGTGAGAAATCTGCACAGCGAATGTCTTTTCATTTATTAGAAAAGAATAAAGAAGGGGCCTTAAATTTATCAAAACTAATATCTAAGGCTGTTGAAAACATAAGAAATTGCAGCCAATGTCGCAATTTAACTGAACAAGATATTTGTGAAATTTGCTTGGATGAAAAAAGAGATAACACAGTGCTTTGTGTGGTTGAGAGCCCTACAGATGTTTTAGCAATAGAGAATTCTGGAAGCTTCAAAGGAAAGTATTTTGTATTGATGGGAAGATTAAGCCCCATAGACGGCATAACTCCACAAGATCTTGGTATTCCAAAGCTAATTGAAAGTGTTCTGAATGAGGATAGGAAGGAAGTAATCATTGCAACTAGTCCGACAATAGAGGGTGACGCTACTTCTTTTTATATAAAAGATCAGCTAAATGAAAAAAATATTCTAATTTCACGTATAGCATATGGAGTTCCAATGGGCGGAGAATTAGAATATGTTGATAACACTACTTTAGGTAGAGCAATCCAAGGCCGAAGAGAGATAAATTAATGACAATTAAATCCGATATTTGGATCAAAGAACAATCTGAAAAGAATGAATTGATCACACCCTTTGAGCCTAAACAAATTAGAGAGGTAAATGGCGAAAGAATAGTATCTTATGGTGTCTCAAGCTATGGTTATGATGTGAGATGTTCAAATGAATTTAAGATTTTTACAAACACTCATTCGTCAATAGTTGACCCAAAAGACTTTGATCCTAAAAGCTTCGTTGATGTAATCGAAAATGAGTGCATTATTCCACCAAATTCTTTTGCTTTAGCAAGAACTGTTGAGTACTTCAAGATACCCCGCTCAGTTTTAACTTTATGCCTAGGCAAATCTACATATGCTAGATGCGGAATCATAGTAAATGTCACACCTCTCGAACCTGAGTGGGAAGGGCATGTTACTCTTGAGTTTTCCAATACCACAAACCTCCCAGCAAAAATTTACGCAAATGAAGGGGTAGCACAAATGATCTTCTTTGAGTCAGATCAGGTTTGTAGCACAAGTTACAAAGATAGAGGTGGTAAATATCAAGGACAAACTGGAGTTACTCTTCCAAAAACTTAGGGGCCTCAGTAATCTTTAGAACTCTTAACTCGCCATTTTTCAAAGCGGCAGTACTCCTTATAATCATGAAATCATAACTTGGAGCAATGTAATAAGTTATAGGGCCAACATCTTCCGCAGAGGCCTCAACAACAATAGTTTCAACATCTCCAAAGGGTGTTTTGACTATTTCAGTACCAATTTGATTATAGTCCTTCTCAACAACTTCCCCCTTGGTATTATCAAAAATGCTTAATTTATAATTTTTTAAGCTATTTTTTGCATTGATCCTTACTTGAACATCACTAGCAAGTTGCTCGAGCACCATAGCAGTATGCTCTACTTCCTTTAACTCATTTGAATAAATCATATTCTCGTTGAAAGTGGCAGAGAATTTTTTTGGGTCGTCTCTAAAAGGATCTTCTACTTTTGTATTTATTGAAACAACAGTATTGTTTTGGATTGTAAAATTTGAATCTAAGGAATATTTAAACCAAAGCACCTGCATTTTTACTCTGGTATTAATACTATCTTCCTTCACAGTGAAATATCTTTTCAGCGGAAAATCACCAAATTTTGTCTCAAAGGCAAAGTCTGCAGTGTAGCTTTTGAAATCTGATGCAGATGTAAAACTACAGAATAATACGAGTAATAATATTTTTTTCATGTTATCAATTTTGAAATTGTCTCTGGATAAATGTTGTTCTCAATTTCCTTTACCTTACTAATGAGACTTTCTTCACTATCAGATGGTTCAATCTTAAAGGATTCTTGTCTAATTATTGGTCCTGCATCAAGCTCTTCTGTTACATAATGAATAGTAGTTCCATGTATTTTGTCGCCTGATTCTAAGACTCTTTTATGAGTGTCTAGCCCAGGGTATTTTGGTAACAAGGAAGGGTGTATATTAATAATTTGTCCTTCCCATTCTGCAACAAATTTTTTCGAAAGAATTCTCATATAACCGGCTAGGATAATATAATCAAAATTCATAGCATTTAAGTATTCGTTGATTTCAAAATCAAATGCTTCTCTTTCTTTGTAAAGCTGATGATCAATGATATGACATGCAATATTCGCTTCCTGACAAAACTTTATGCCGCTTGCTTCTGGATTATTGGTGAAGCAAGAGACAACGTCATATTTGTAAACCGATTGACCTTGAATTATCGAATTAAGATTGGTACCAGTACCAGAAAAGAATACTACGATTTTCATAAGAATTTAAATGGCAAATTTTCTCTACTACTTATGAAACCAATTTCTATTAATTCCTTGTTAAGCTCAAGGGCTGAAGCTAATTGTGATTTATCAATAATAATGCAAAACCCAATTCCACAGTTAAAGACATTAAACATTTCGTCATCGCTTATGCCTCCTAGTTCTTGGATTGTTAAAAAAATATCAGGTAATTGCCATGCACTTTTATCAATATTGATTGTGAAATTTTCATTAATTCGTGAAAGGTTTTCTTCAAAACCTCCACCAGTGATATGAGCCATCCCCTTTATGTCCAATTTTTCGTTTAAAGAAAGAATTTCTTCCACATAAATTCTTGTCGGGGTAAGTAGTTCTGATAATAATTTATCATCAGGCTGATCACCAATAACGTTATTTATCAAAGAGTATCCATTTGAGTGGAAGCCTGAAGAAGGTAATCCTAAAATAATGTCTCCATCTTTTATTGAAGACCCGTCGATAATTTTTGTTTTTTCATTTACCCCCATTGAGAAACCAACTAAATCAAAATTATTATCTTTATAGTGGTTGGGCATTTCCGCAGTTTCTCCACCGACCAAATCACAGCCACTTATTTTGCAGCCTTCTACAATGCCTTCGATTACTTCTTTTGCTTGGTTTCGATTGAGTTGTGAGCAACCATAGTAATCTAAAAATGCAATCGGTTTAGCTCCGCTTACTATTAAGTCATTTACACACATTGCTACTAAATCTATGCCTATTGTTGAAAGTGACTGTTTTCTTAAAGCTATCCTCATTTTTGTTCCTACTCCATCACATGCAAGAGCAAAAACAGGATTTTCATAATTGCTAGGAATTTCAACATAGCCTGAAAAACTTCCAATTGTACCCAGAGAAAAACTTGGAGAAAGTTTATCAGTAATATCTTTTATATCTTTCACAAATTCTTGTCCTTCAGATATATTTACTCCTGAGTCTTTATAATTATTTTTATTTTTTGTCATAAAATAGATTAATCTTTTTATTATGCTTCAAAGGAAACTATACAAATCAATAGCAATTATACTGACTTTTCTAAGTTTAACTTTCAACCTGAAAAGTCAGATCTCAGACAATTTTCTTTTAATCTTTGAAAGCTATGGAAAATTAGATCAAATTGAGAGCGTTATCCAGGATGCAGAAGAAAGAATATTGAAAAAATATGGAGTCAATCCTGAAATTCTCACAGATAAAAATCTTAATATTAATCCCACAGAGTATTTTATTGGATACCAAGTTAAAAAGTTTAACGATCAAAGATTAATTGAATTGAAGTTTAATAAAGATTCACTAGAAGAATTTTTTAATGAAAATTCTATACCATTCTTTAATTTTCAGGGAGAGGTGAAAGTTATCATGAGTGCATCGAATTCATATTTTGATAGTTCAAACTTATTTATTTTTGATAATAATTTATTTCAAAATGAGCTTACAAATACACAACTGTTATCTGATCTCAATCAAAATATAAAGATTAACTATGAGTTTATTGATAATTTTCCAACATCTGAATTTGCGACCGAACAAGTCATGGAAAAATTAATTGACGAAGAGGAGGGTGATTGGATATTAGTTTTAATTGATAGATTTGATCTTAACAATTGGAGTTTTAGTTTTCCTAAATCAAAAAATATTTTTTTCAATACTAAGTTAGAATTTCAAAATCTAATTTTAAGTGAAGTCATAAATGAGGCATCTCAAGATCAAGCACTTGATCTCAAAAAAAGAACATACACTGCTACCTTTAGTTCCGATATGAATATTGAGGAAATAGAAAAAGTATTAAACAAATTATCTGAAAGCACAGATGTGCTAAGTTTTCGTATCAAAGCGTATAGTCAAGACGGCATTGTATTGGAGTATGAAAGTTACTTGAATAGCGAATCTGTCATAACACTCATGGCTGATATCGGAGCTATATCAAATGAATAAAATTAATAGAAAAAATCAATTATATTTTGACTTTGGTCGTGATTATGATGCGAAGTTTTCTAATTTCTTTTTCTCGAAAAATAATAATGTTCTTAAACAAGAGGTTGAGAATTTAATTGAAGGATCAAAAAATCAGGATATTTTTTTGCAAGGAGATTCTGCATTGGGGAAGACATTCTTGCTCAATTCCATAATAAATGACGCTAAATTTGAGAATGACAAAAAAATCTACATTGATCTTGCAGAATTAGATGGTAGCCAAAATTATTTTGATGAATTGGAAAACTTCAAGCTTATATGCCTCGATAACGTTGAAGCTATAAATCAAGAATTACAGGTACAAGTATTTAATCTTATAAATATTCTAAAAGAATCGGATGCATCATTAATTCTTGCATCATCCTCACACAGAAAAGAATTAAATTTTTTTCCTGATTTAAATTCAAGGCTTAATCAAATGACATTCTTTTGTATTAATGAATTAGGGCCTGAAGAAACGGTTGAATGCTTAAAATTCATATCTCAAAATTTAAATATCGATTTACCTGAAGATATTCATGACCTAATGGCAAAGAAAATTAAAAGAGATTTTCAAAATATAAAAAAAGCAATTATTGAATTTGATAAATTTCTTTATTCAGAAAAAAAACAGCCGACTAAAATGTCGGCTGCTTCATTTCTAAAGAATTTTTAAAATCAGTTTATCCACTCGCACTCAACACAATGAATTTTTATGTTGTCATAAATATTTGCTTTTGTTGGGTCAAAATTTACTTCTTCGCCAGTAAAGCTTTTGATAATACTAGGTAGTTCAAAAGGATTTACAGGAGCTGGTGCAGGTGGTGTAACATGTTCAATTTTATAATCTTCAACTTCTGCCATACTCGCCGCAAACTCAACAGCATCATGAACTGTACCCAATTCATCAACCAGTCCTATTTCGAGTGCCATTTCGCCAGAATAAACTTTTCCTCTGGCAATATCTCGTACTTTCTCTATTGGAATATTTCTATCCTCAGAAACTTGAGATGTAAATTGATCATAGACTTGATATATTCCAGCTTCGATTAAATCTTCAAATTCCTTTGGCCAATCATTTGCAGCAATATCAAATGCACCCCATTTGGTAGTTGAATATCCATCGACATTCACACCCATCCAATCGAATATTTTTTCAAAGCTAAATAATGTGCCATAAACACCTATTGAACCTGTAATAGTATCGTTTTCTGCATAGATTTTATCTGCTAGAGAGGATATCCAATAACCACCTGAAGCTGCAAGTGTGCCCATTGATACAACTACAGGTATTCCTTTATCCTGTGCCTTTTCAATTTCCCATCTCATATAATCTGAATCTATAACTGACCCTCCTGGTGAGTTGACTCTAAGAACAATTGCTTTTGTATCGTCATCTTCATGAGCCTCTTTTATCATTGCCACAACACCTTTAGAACCAGCAGTACCATATGTAACATCACCACCCATTATTGTTCCCTCGACAGTAACAATCTTAATTTCATTTTTACTTTTTGATGGCATTTCCTCATCGAAGCTTGCTAGATAGCTACGATAGTAAACAGCATTAAGTTCATCTTCATCATCTTCAGAAGCACCAAATTTCTCAATCATTCGTTTATCGAATGCCTCATCCTCTTCATTTAAATCTATTAGACCCCAGACTACATTTGCGCCCAATTCTTTTACTTCGTTTGAGATTATCTGCTTATAAGATTCATCAGCAATCCACTGCATATCAACTTCTCTATTCTGATATACAAAATCTTTCCATTTGGTCCAAAGGGGTTCATAAAATGCAAGATTTTCTTTAGCTTCATCACTCATACTGCTTCTTGTAAATGATTCTGGACCAGTCTTAAAATCTCCAGCCGCAAAAATCCTTGGTGTAATTAGGAATTTTTCAAAAAAGTTTTTCAAATAAGGTTGAGAACCACCAAAACCACTTATGCCGACAGTTGAGTAAGTTGGCATAGATATTTCAGAACCACCAGATGCCATCAAATATCCTGCATTCCCTAAGAAATCTGATCTAATTACAATTTCTTTTCCTGAATCAACAGCTTCCTTAATCTTTTTTGCAATTGGAAGTGCATACACAATGCTTACCCCAAGTCCAGATGGATCAAAAATCATTGCATCAACACGTTCATCATTTTTGAAATCTTCAAAGAAATCCAACATATCTTGATACGGATAATAGATTGGTTGTGATTGAGCTAAACCAAACTCGCTTTCTTCCCACCATTGAACAGGTGCTGGAGTAGGCGCTTGATCAACAACCACACCATTTGGACTAAAAACTACCACTTTGCCAGTTGGATCAATTTCATCTGAAGTCTCCCAAAGAGGACTTATTAGACTTAGCACTATATTTATCGCAACAAATAGAAAGATTCCTGTTGCTAATGTGAATCTTACCCCTTTCCAGAAATAATCTCTTCCAAGCCTGATATAGCTCCAAGTTGTTTTTAAAAAGTTGCCTATTTGATCAATAGCACTTTTGTTAGATTTGCTTTTTGTTTTTGCCATGATTTTCCTTTATGTAAAAAAATTAAACTGATCTTCCATTGTATCAGCAAGTTTTCTTGCAGCAAACTTTTGCTTTAATTTAAGCCTGATGACCTCAAATAATATAGATAATGAAATTGAATAAACTACTATTACTATTAATCTTGTTTTTGGCTTCTTGCTCAAGACTCGACATTGAAACAACTCAAGGTGAGAAATTTTCATCTAATCTATTCAAAGAAAATATTGTTGTTTTAAATATTTGGGCTGATTGGTGTCCACCATGTATCGTTGAAATGCCATATTTTAACAAGCTTGATGAAGATCCAAATATTATTGTTTTAGGCTTTCATTTCGACCAATTTGATGTTCTAGAGTCAGATGAACTGAATAGAATGATAAAAAAATTTAATATGAAATTTCATAATATAGAAAATGACCCTAGAGAAATTTGGGGCATAGATATTCCAGAAAATGTGCCAACAACTTACATAATTAAAGATAATCAAATAGTAAGCACACTTATAAAGCCTCAAACATATGAGTCGTTGGTTAAAGCTACTGAAATTTAGTCGATTACCTGAGACTTAAACTTACCTTTAGCAAGCTGTGTGTCCAGAACATCACCCTTTGATAATTTAGATGGATCATCAATTATGGTTCCATCCTGATCGAATGTAATTGAATAACCTCTTTTGAGAATCTCATTAGGGTTTAATGCTGAAATTTTTTCATATTGGATAAGTATCCTATTTTCAAGATTCTTGAGACGCATTCTAATTTTTTCTAGCAGATTATTTTGAGCATTACGTATTTTATCTTTGGCAACTGCAATTTTTTGACTGGGCGATAAAGCATCTAACTTTGCACTCACCAGGCTGTAATTTGCATTCTTGTTATTAATTTTAAGTTTCATTCCAATTAACAATCTTTCGCTGATCATATCTAGTCTTTGATATTGATCCTCAAGTCTCTGCTTTGGTGATTTCAGCAATCTAGAAAGATTATGAATTTTTTCTTTTAAGTTGCGTATGTAACTAGTGGATTCTTTTTGTAATCTTTCTTTCAGATACAAAAAATAATCATTTAATTTGCTTGCACCTTCAGTAATAATTTCAGCGGCAGCTGTTGGGGTAGCTGCTCGAGTGTTAGCAACAAAATCAACTAAAGTAAAATCTGTCTCATGACCAACACCGCTTATAACTGGAAGAGGATAGTGTGCCATATACCGACATAGCTCTTCATCATTGAACGACCAAAGATCCTCAATTGAGCCTCCACCTCTACAGACAATTACAGCATCAACAGCGTTTTGTTCACTGAAAACGTTTATTCTTTCTAAGGCTTTCTTTATAGAAGCCGCTGAACCCTCACCTTGTACTTTGCTAGCTACAACAATCGCCTCCACATGAGGTGCTCTTCTATTTAATGTTGATAAAACGTCTCTTATTGCTGCCCCTTGTGGTGATGTTACTATTGCAACTCTACTTACAATCTCAGGAATATTCTCAGGAAGCTTAATTTGAAATAAGCCTTCTGTATTCAGTTTATTTTTTAATTGCTCATATTGTCGCATGAGCTCACCAAAACCAGCTAACTCCATCTTGCTTGCAATAAGTTGATACCTACCAGATTTTGAATATATTGATAGCTTTCCTTGCAGAATTACTTGGTCGCCTTCTTTGGGCTTAAATCTCAGAGCATTATTCTGAAGCCTAAACATCGAACAGCTTAGTACTGATTCAGAATCTTTAATGGAGAAATACCAATGTCCAGATGTTCCATATTCTCTAAAATTTGATATCTCACCAGCTACCCACAATGGTGGAAAGGCTTCATTAAGAAAATCGTTTGCAGTTTTATTTATTTCCGTCACCGATAAGATCTCTCTTTCAGCAATATTATTTTCGGAGTAGTCTTCCATTTAAAATTATTATATTCTATTGATCTTCGCGAGTTTAGCTCAGTTGGTTAGAGCACCTGCCTTACAAGCAGGGGGTCGTAGGTTCGAATCCTACAACTCGCACCATTTTCATTATGACAGATAAAATTCAAAAGTTTTTAGATTTTCATAAAGAAGCCGGTGGTACCGGAAAATTATTTAATTTTGAATTGGTAGAGTATTCAGAGGGTTATCTTGAACTAACTGCTGAATTTAATGATAACGCACTTAATCCCGATGGATCTGTCCAAGGTGGAATGATGACAGCAATGTTAGATGACGCTACTGCATTGCTTATAATAATCGAATCAAATGCAACAATTTATCCTAGTTCTACAAATCTGCACTCTCACCACCACAGACCATTATTTAAAGGCAAAGTAACTACGAAAGCTCAACTAGTTAAGCAGGGCAAGACAATAGCTACTGTTAAAGGCGAGATATATGATTCAGAAAAAAGGCTAGCTACAACTCTTATGCACACGATTTTTCTCAAGAGAAGAGACTAGGTTGATTTTTTGAGATCTGTGATTAATTTCAATCCAATCAAACCAGCAATAATTTCAAAGACTAAATAAAACACAAAGATAGAAGAGGGCATACCGTCAAAGCTAATGCTTAAGATTCTGCCAAAACCAATGCCAAGCATAAAAATCGTACAACTCCAAAGAGCAGACAATTTTAAAGAATTATAGAAGGCACCCATACACCAAAAAATACACAAAGCTATATAAAGACCCATAATTGCTCTGAGAATGTTTAGCATATTTATGTTGATAATTTCTATTCCGTAAAAAAAAGGCATGCTCAAAAGCGGATTGGCGCCATAAAGCAAAGATACTGGAAATACACCAGCAGCAATGAACAATAAGAAAAAAGACGATTTATCCATAAATAAAATACTAGCAAAAAAAAAGCCCGCTATTGCGGGCTTTTTAATTTAAGAAATACTGATTTAGCCTTTTGCTACACCAGAGTCTCTCATAGCTGCATACCAGATAACCAATCCAAATAAGAATTTGTTAACAAGGTCAGCTAAGTTATAAAGTGTATTCAGACCAGCAGAGTCAACTCCACCACCTAAATAACCCATGAAGTAACCAATTGGGTAAATTGCCCAACCTACAGTTACAATCCATTTTATTCCGTCGAAAGCCATCACAAGGTTTTCATTACCTGCGGAATCTTTGATTTGAGCTGCTTCACCCACAAAAATGTAGTAGATGATAAATACCCAACCAGCCATTCCAACAACGAAACCCATCATTGGTGACATAACGCCAGTTTCACCAAAATATCCTCCTAAGAGCATAACTAGTGATCCGACTAATAGCTTCCAAAATACTCCAAGACTAACAGCAGTACATGCTGCAAGAATTAGATAAAATTCGACAATTTGCATAGGAACAGTAATTAACCAATCAATGTATCTATACACTGTTGGTGATTCACCTGTTGCTACCCAAACATCTCTCATATACATGTAGTGCCAGAAGGCAACGAAGCATACGAGACACGCTACAGTAAGTGATGTTTGCCATGAAGCTTTTACTGTGCTTCTTTCCATCCAGAAAAATAATGCACCAGCTGCCATAACAGCAGTAGCGATCCAGAAGGAAATTCCGACAACATCATCTGTTGCTAGAAAATAATTCATAATTTTCTCCCCTATTATTAGTTAATTAACAAATAGTAAGACCATTTTATTAAGCAAAACCGCAAAATTCAACTTTATTTACAACTCAAAAAGTTGTAAATCTTCCACATTTGTACCAAAATTTACACTTCGCGGTCCGGTAGTTCAGTTTGGTTAGAATGCCTGCCTGTCACGCAGGAGGTCGAGGGTTCGAGTCCCTTCCGGATCGCCACTAGGTATTTATGGTTGCTGATATAGCTCTACAGATCATTCTAGCTGCAATTGTTGGCGGTATTTGGATTACACCATTAGTTGTAAGCCCAGCTGCAAAAGCAAGTCTTGATGACGAAACTTTAAGGTTTTTCTTGAAATCATTTTTCTTTAGATTTCACCTTTTTATCGTGATAATGCTTTTAGGTTATTTAAGTATTGTCTATTTTGTTAAGTTAGAAGAATACGATCTTATATGGTCTTCGACACAAAATCTTGTCATGCTCGTGCTTTTGGCTGTCAATGTAATTAATCTTTTATTAAGCCTGATAATCAATAACACGAAACTTGATACTGCTAGTATATTTTTTAAAGTCATGCATGGTTTAAGTGTTGCAATATTTGCTTCAACATCATTAGTTTCGTTATATTTTCTGATAGAAAAATTTATCTCAATTTGAAGAAACAACATTTACCGACAAAAATTTGTAAAGTTTGCGATAAACCTTTCGCATGGAGAAAAAAGTGGAAAAAAGATTGGGATGAGGTAATTTACTGTAGTGAAAGATGCAGAAAACAAAAAAAAGCATCATCAAAATAAATCTATGCTTTTTCTAAGCTGTAATAGTTCTAAACTATGCTTAACAAATAAACTTAATGGCTTCTTATTTAAATAAGTTTTCAATTTTACTTCTGCTGGGTCTCTATATTCCCATATTGTTTTTAGGTATTTTTGATTTAGACGAAGGTGCATTTGCTTCATCATCACTGCAAATGTTGAGAGATAATCAATATTTGATTCCCTATTTAGGTGATGATTTGCGATTGGAAAAACCTATTTTTACTTATTGGGTTCAGGCTTTTTCAATGACATTATTTGGAGCAACTGAGTTTGCTTTAAGAATACCATCTATTATTGCGTCATTAATTTGGGGAATATCTTTTGCCAGTTTTGTAAGGAAACATGACAATAAAATTTCTAAGACCTCAATATTTTTAAATCTTCTTACTTTGCCTGGTGTTTTTATAATAAGTTTCGCTGCGACAGCAGATGCATTTTTAAACTTATTTATTACTCTCGCTCTTATAAATTTATTTGATTATTCTCAAAAACCATCTAATCGAAATATTTTAAAAGTAAGTTTCTATATTGCTCTTGGCTTTCTAACTAAAGGGCTAACGATAATTGCAATCTGTGGACCAGTCATATTCCTATTCCTTCTCACGCAAAGTAAGTTAAAAGTTTTTTTTAAGATGCTGCTTAATTGGCGTCCATGGATATTGTTTCTTGTTTTAGTTGCTCCATGGTTATATTTAGTTTCACAACAAATTGAAGAAGTTGATTTAAGCTATCTCTTCTTGGGCCAAACATTTGGAAGGTTTACCCAAACTTTTGAAAATCATACCGGACCTTTTTATTACTACTTGCTTGTATTGCCAATTTTGATTTTGCCATATTTATTTGATTTTTTAAGGGGTGTCAGAAACCTTCAAATAAGAGCTAATCAACTAGATAGTTTTATGCTTATTTGGTTTTTATTTGTCTTGATATTTTTTTCATTTTCATCCACAAAGCTACCACACTATGTTTTATATGGTATTAGTCCTGTTGCTTATGTTGTTACTAAACAACATCTTCGAGATAGAAACATTAGTGTAAGTTTATCGTTCTGGTTATTCAGCATAATTATTTGGGTCTTATTATCTGTATTACCTCAAATTCTTTCTTATTTAAATGAGGTAAAAATTAATTATGAAGTTTCAGATATTGTTTTGCATGATTTTAGCTCGGATGTTGTTTTTGTGTCTGTATGTTTTGTGATGGCTCTGTTTTCTTCTTATTATTTTTTCGCCAAGAAAAGCAGTAATAATCTGAAGAGGGCTACAGCTATTGCAATGGTTGGTTTAATATCCATTAAGATTCTTCCTTACGTACACGATGCTTCTCAAGGAGATATTAAAAAACTTGGCTTGCAAGCTAGAGAGTTTGAAGAACCAATTTCTATGTACAAATTAAATAAACCAAGTTTCAGTTTCTATGCTCAAAAGAATTCACTCAGAGGGTTGGAATCGTCTGAATTAATTTTTACTCGCACTGATAAAATCAAATATCTAGAGCTTGAATATGAAGTTATATCAACAAGTGGTAACTATATGATACTAAGGTTAAAGAATGATTGATTTCAAAATGTTATTAAGTGCTATTTCCTTGCTGGCACTTGGTTTAGTTCTAAAGTATTTTCCTGCCATTGATATGTATTTTTTGCGGGCCTTAAATTCTTTGATGTCTCATGAAGTATTTTTAAGTTATTTTACAGAGCTCGGTAATGGCTTTATTTGTCTATCAATCGTTATACCCTTGCTTAGTTTTTTATCGAATAAACTCAGCTTTTTAAATTTTGTAAAGTTAGAGGTTTTAGTAATTTCTGGAGTTTTTATAGGTTGTTGTGTTTCAGTTTTAAAACAAATCACAGCTTTTTCAGTGAGACCGGGTTTCTATCAATTTGATGATATAAATTATCTTGAGCCTGTTTTCTCTTATAGCAGTTTTCCAAGTGGACATAGTGCGACAATAGTAGGTCTTGTGTTGATATGGTTGCACCATGCAATTAAAAACACCAGCAACTATTCTTCAAAAATTTTAATTGTTTCACTTCTTCTTTTAGCAATATTGGTATCACTTTCTAGAGTTGCGGTAGGAGCTCATTGGATTTCAGACATTATTGGTAGTTTCGGTATTGCTCTGTTAGCCCTTGAAATATCGAAACATGATCTTTTTAAGAAAACATTAAAAAACGATATAGCTAAATATTTAAGCTATTTGCTTGTTGTGCTTTCATGGACGTATATCATTAGTCAAGGATCTATTTATTGAAATGAGTTTTGATTTAGCGTTTTCACAGTGGCTTTATAATTTTTACTTTTTAAGTGATTTAGCATATTTATTTTCAGGAAGAATATTTTCTGGATTTATTCTTTTTAGTATTGGTTTTTATTTTTATAAAATAAAACAGCTCAAAACATTCATCTTCATATGTGTCATTACTGGTTTAGGAGATTTCATAGGGAATCTTTTAAAGGACGTGTTTCTTCAGCCAAGACCATGTTTTAGTGATATTCAATATTTTCCGGAGCTTGATAAATGTGGTTATCAATTAACTGGCATGCCATCGAATCATGCGCTAAATTTTTTCACTTTCTCCACTCTGGTGCACCTAATGTTAAAAAATAAAATCATAAGTTTTATATTCTTTTTTTCCTCAATTCTCGTAGCTTTATCGAGAGTTTTATTAGTAAAGCACCTTCTAAGTCAAGTTATAATAGGAAGCATAATAGGAATATTTTTAGCATTCACAGCATTTAAGATCTCTAGAAGATGGATAAAAGTTTAGACCTTAGCGTAATAGCACCAGTTTTTAATGAAAAAGAAAACTTGGAAGCATTCATAGCTTCAGTTAAACAAGCTATGAGTGCAAATAGATGGAGTTGGGAGTTAATTTTGGTAGATGATGGGAGCGAAGATGGCTCACCAGAATTATTAAAATCTTTTTCTTCTGAGAATAGTAATATTAGATGCCTGCTGCTTTCTAAAAACTACGGTCAAACAACTGCTATACAGGCTGGTTTTGATGCAGCTTCAGGAAAGTATTTGGTAACTTTAGATAGTGATTTGCAAAATGATCCTGAAGACATCTCTAAAATCCTGAATAAGTTAATAGATGAGGATCTTGATTTGGTGGTTGGCTGGAGAAAAGACCGAAAAGATAATTTTCTTATGAGAAAATTACCTTCTTTAATCGCAAATAGACTAATTGCAAACATAACAGGCGTGAAACTACACGATTATGGGTGCAGTCTTAAAGCATACAGATCAGAGGTTCTAAAGGAAGTTAGACTTTATGGCGAAATGCATCGATTCATTCCAGCTTGGATGGCAACAAAGATACCCCCATCAAAAATTTCCGAACTTGTAGTGAATCATTCAGCAAGAACAGCTGGGGTATCAAAATATGGTATTTCACGGACCTTTAGAGTTTTTGTTGATCTAATATCAGTTTATTTCTTTATGAAGTTTTTTAGTAAGCCAGGCCATTTCTTTGGCTTGATGGGTTTGTTATTGAGCTTTATCGGCTCGGCTATCTTGGTTTATTTGATGTATGTAAAATTTATTCTTGGGCTCGACATTGGAGACAGGCCTCTTCTAATTGCAGGGACCCTTTTAGTGGTAGTGGGCATACAATTAATAAGTCTTGGGGTGATAGGGGAGATACTCAGCCGTACATATTTCGCATCAAGCAAAGAAAAATCATACTTTGTTAGATGGGATTCAAATGACGAAAACTAACGCAATATCACTGTTAATCCTTGTTTCAGTTATTATCTTTAGGGTTCTATACGATGTTTACAATAGTATCGAATATCACTATGAAGAAGCACAATACTGGGTTTGGTCGCAAAACTTATCATTAAGTTATCTGACAAAAGGTCCTCTTGTAAGTTGGAGCATATATCTTTCGAATGAGATTTTTGGACAAAACTATTTAGGACTGAAATTTTTTCCTTTATTGGCACTGATAGCTACGATCCTATTGCTTGGATTTATTGCTGAGGAATTATCCTCTGATAAAGATTCAAGACTTCATGGCATTGTATTAGCAGCTTTATCTCCTGCAATTTTCTTCTTGGGTGGGGTTAGCACAACTGATATATTTTTATTTTTCTTCTGGTCTCTTTTTCTTTTTGGATATATAAGATTTTTGAAAACAAGGGATGAAAACTGGTTTTACCTAATAGGTCTGGCTACAGGGTTTGGTCTACTTACTAAACTTTCAATGATTCTTTTGCCTTTATCTATTGTTGTGTATTCAGCCTTTACTCCATTAAAAAAATATTTATTTTCTACCAAGTTTTTTAGCTCAATAGCAATTGCACTGCTAATTTTCTCGCCTGTTTTAATTTGGAATTATTTAAATAACTGGCCAACTATCAGTCATGAAATCTCTCATCTTGCAGCACCAGCAACATCCGCTAACCCTGAAGTGGTAATTTTTTCCATGTTGTTGATAGCACCGATATCAATTTTCGTTCTGAGAAGAAAGTTTTTTGATCATATTAGGTTAGAACTTAACAAGCATATTCTCATACCAATGGTTTTAATTTTTATATTCTTTTTTGTGAAAGCACTTTTTGGAAAAGTTCAAGTAAATTGGTCTATGCCTCTTTTTATAGTCTTGATTCCTATCATTGCTGCTTTCGTGAAAGAAATAAAATTCTCTTTTATGCCAGGTTTAGTGCTTATCATTTCTATTTCTATTTTTTCAAATCTAGGCTTCTCAAAGGTTTTCACAGATAATGATCCTCTTCACCCAATGCGTGGGTGGAAAGCAGTATTTGAAGATCTAAACCTAAAGAGAAATTATTCCGTTTTTGCTTCAAATGATTACAAACTGCTTTCCCAAGCTTCATATTATTTAAAAGATGCCAAAAATCTTAAATATGATAGAAATCCAAGCTTTAGAATGACTCATTATGATACTTGGAATAATGAATTCTCGGACGCGGACAACATAATTTACCTAACTTATGAGAATAAAAGGATTGTAAATAAAGATCTTGATTGTATTTTAACTTCAAGCTCCAATATCGATTTAAGAAAAAATTTATCCCTGTATACTTGTAAGAAAAAATGAAGATTGGAATTATAGGTTCAGGTAAATTCGGGGTTGTTTTAGCTCAAATTGCATCTGAAAACAAAAATAATGTTTTGATATTTTCAAGAAGAGAGGATGAGGTTGAAAGTATTAATGAGAAATTCGAAAGTTTATCTGGTGAAGTATTCAGTGAACCAAATTTTGTTAAAGCCACATCTAATAGTTCAGATTTAGAGAGCCTTGATGCGATTTTAATCACGATTCCAAGTAAAGACTTCAGAAGTGTTTTTGAAACTCTTCATCTTGATGTAAAAAAGACAAAAATTGTTAGTTGTACAAAAGGTTTTGAAGAATCAACAGGCTTGCTTATGACTGAAGTTCTGCACAGAGACTTTAAAGTTCCAAGTGAAAATCTACTGGTATTGAGTGGCCCAAATCTTTCAAAGGAAATAAGTAACAAAGAGCTTACAGGCACTGTTATTGCTGGTGAAGATAAGAAATTCGCAATAGAGTTAGGAAATGTTTTGAGGAATGATTATTTTATTCCGTTTTACAGTCATGATAGATATGGAGTTGAGCTTGGTGGAGCTATGAAAAATATATATGCCATCGCATCGGGATACTTTCATGAGAAAGGAGTCGGAGAGAATACTATAGGATTCTTGCTAACAAAAAGCCTTGAGGAAATCTGTATATACAGCTCAGCTAGGGGCGCAAATCAAGAAACTTTTTTAGGCTTATCTGGGGTAGGGGACTTTGTATCAACAGCATTATCTAAAGACTCACGAAATTATTTATTTGGTACTTATTTAGCAATGGGCTTGAATCCTGTTGATGCAATTGAAAAAGTCGGAGATACTGTCGAAGGTTATCTTGCATCGAAGATTGTATTTAAGGACGCAAAAGAAAGAGGCTTAGATTTGAAGATTCTCTCATTTGTAAATCAAAGTTTTGAAGGTCCAATTTCCTTAGAATTAGCAAAGAAAACTTTAATCGCAGACTAAATTTATAAAGTTGAAACCTTTAAAATTTAATTAAAGTCTTCGTCACCAAGGTCAGAATTTAACTTGTAGTCAAACCCTGTTGAAGTTTTAATATTGTCCTTTGAAATTTTTAAATCAGTTATATCTAGAACATCTTTATCAAACTCATAGATTGGTTCAATCTCATTATTTACTGCCATAGACCTATTAGATTTTCTTATTTCAAGCGTCTCATCTTTCTTTGCAAGCCATTTATTTATATCTTTCTGTGAATGTTTTCTTTTCAGCAGTTCAGTTGTTAAATCAGCAGAAATTAAAGCAGAAGATGCATTATTACCACCAAATCCCTTCGAATTCATGAAAATTACGTCTTTTTTATTGTCAAAAGCTCTATCTTGTAAGAAATAATCAAGATTTTCTCTCGAAACATCATCAGCTAGCTTCGGAATAGTGCATATACCAGTCAATTTTTGCGTTTCTAAGGCACCAAGACCAGACCAAATTTGATCCATTCCTGCAGCTCCCATAGTATGTCCTAATTTAGATTTAACAGATGATACAGGTAGTGCATCTACACCATATTCTTTTGCGAATGTAGATATAATATGTGATTCAGTAATTCTGTTAAGAGGTGTTCCAGTTCCGTGGGCAAGAAAAGCTGTATTATCTTTTACTATTTTATCTCCAAACACCTTTTCGATATCTTTGAATGTCTTGCCTACTGAAAAATAATTTCCAGCACCAGGTCCTGAAATTGATTTTTTATTGCCGTCGGCATTAATATTCACATTTAAAAAACTTCCTCTGATATTTGCTCCAACTTCTAAAGCCAATCTATCACTCATTAATATTGCAAACCCTGCTGACTCACCACATACCATACCCATATTGTCTCCAAAGGGACGACAGTATTTTTCATAAATTAGATCCTCGCCTTCGCCCAAAAGGTTTTGTAGGTTTTTCATTCTTTCATCTGTTGCCATTGCACCCATTGCACAAAATCCAATATAAGCGGGTGGTCCTAATATTGCTTCTGATGCTCCAACAATTACAAGTTCACTTTTTCCGCTCTTAATTAGTTCAACTCCTGCATTGAGGTTGTATAAAGAAGTTGCACAAGCTCCTATAAAATGTCCAGTAATACCCAAGCTACCAGTTACATAAGCATTTATGAAATCTGCTGGCATCTCTGGAAGCGTGAAAGAAATTTGTTTTGAGGTAGCTCTTTGTCCAAGTGGATGAGATGCAAAAAGCCCATCACCAGAGTATCTATCCATATTCATGACGGCACAACCTGCGAAACAGCCAACTTTATCTCTGCCATAATTGTCTATTACATTTCTCACATCAAGACCTGTATCTGACATTGCATCAGCTATGCCCATTATGGACATACCCAGAGCTTTTGGATGCTGTCTTGAAGGATAGCTTTTTACTGGATCGAGTCTGAAAGGCAATTGAGCGCATGCATTGGCCTCAAAATCATAATCATAAGTCCAAAAAGTCTCTCTGAAGAAATCATAATCAAGCTTTCTCATTAGAGTGTTGCTTAAAACTTCACTTTCTTTTGAAAGGCAGAATTCTTCCAATTTTTGCTTTTCAGCTTCAGGAACTTCGTCGCATAAAAGCAAAACAGATTTTAGGTAATCTAATTTATTAGTATCACTTTCAAGCTCATATATCATTCTTGTATATGAAAGATTGTGTGATGCTCGGCCTGCTGGAGTCATACCTCCAAAACCAACTAAACAGGGTATAGGTTTATTTGACATTTACTCTTTTCTCCATCGAATGAATTGTATTGTATATTAATGTATTGATTGTCATAGGACCAACTCCTCCAGGCACTGGTGTGTAAGCTGAAACAACTTGTTCAACATTGCTTAGGTCTACGTCACCACAATTTTCATCAGGATGATAACCTGCATCAATTAACACTGAACCAAGTTTTAATTTACTAGAATCAATAAATTGTGGTTTGCCAACAGCAGCCACAACTATATCTGATTGAGCTAACAGCTCATTTAAGTTTTTTGTTTTTGAATGAGCTACAGTGACAGTTGCATTTGCATTTAATAGCATAGCTGCCATAGGTTTGCCTAATATTTGACTTCTTCCAATCACCAAAGCAGTTTTGCCTTCAATTGTAATTCCATAGTGATTTAAAAGCCTCATTATCCCAAGAGGAGTGCAAGATCCAAATGAATCAATTCCCATTGATAAATTACCAAAGCCTAATGTGGTTACTCCATCAACATCTTTTTCAATGTTGATTGCATTAAAACACATTAATTCATCTACGTGGTTTGGCACAGGATGTTGTAAAAGAATACCATCTACTTGCTCATCATTATTCAACAGATCTATTAACTCCAATACTTCTCTTGTTGAGCATTCAACGTCTTTTTTATATGTTCTTGTTTCAACACCTATGGTATTACAGGCTTTTTCTTTCATGGACACATATGTAGCTGAGGCAGGATCTTGTCCTACTAATATAGCTGCCAGACATGGCTTTCTTCCATGGTTAGTTAATAAATCTGAAGCTTTCTTAGATAGTTCTTCATTGCTTATGGCGGCGAGTTTGCGTCCATCTAATACAATACAGTTATTCACGAAATATCCCTTGAGTTATAAGCCCATAGTTTATATGATTTCCCTTTCGGGGCATAGCGCAGTCTGGTAGCGCACCTGGTTTGGGACCAGGTGGTCGCAGGTTCAAATCCTGCTGCCCCGACCAGCGCCAGTAGCTCAGCTGGATAGAGCAGTAGCCTTCTAAGCTATTGGTCGGGGGTTCGAATCCTCCCTGGCGCGCCAATTTTTTAGATGCCTATAGACTTGTAAGACTCGATTAATTTCTTAATTGAATAGATGTAAGCTGTTGTCCTCAATGATGGATAATTATTCTCATTCCAAATATCACTCATATTTTCATATGCTTCTGTCATCATGTCTTCTAAACCTGACCTTACTAGGTCTAATTCAGTTGGACCTTGATTTAATAAATCCTTTGTCTTACTGGAAACTTTTGATCCTGTTGTATTCTCAATAACACTCAAAAGAGAGGCATTTTCATATTCTTTCCTTCTCTTTTCCATCCTTCCAAACCTCATGTGTGAAAGATTTCTAACCCACTCAAAATAACTAACAGCAACCCCACCTGCATTTGCATATAGATCAGGAATAATTAAAACTCCTCTCTTATTCAAATAGTGGTCAGCTCTTGAAGTCAAAGGACCATTAGCGCCTTCGCAAATAACCTTAGTGTTGAGAAGTTTTTCATTTTCTTCTGTGATAGTTCCTTCTGTTGCTGCTGGAATAAAAATATCGCATTCTGCAGAAAGCACTTCAAGTTTCTCTTTCAGCTCTGCTTGTTTAGGATAGTCATCAGGATTTCTAGATTCTTGTATCCATAGATTAATGGCATCGATATCCAAACCTTTTGGATTATAAAAAGCAACATTTTTTTCTATTACACCAACAATTTTACATCCATGTTCTTGGAGCGCTCTAGCTGCAAAATATCCAACTTTTCCAAGGCCTTCTACAATGATTCTTTGCGAGGAAAGTTTGCCTTTAATTTTTGTTTTCTTTATATCTTGTGAATTAAAGAATGAGGAAAGAGCATAGAAGATACCTCGACCAGTAGCCTCTGTTCTACCATCGACCCCACCCATATTTTCAGGTTTACCAGTTACACATGCAAAAGCATTAATATCCTGAGGGTTTAGTCTTTTATATTCGTCAGCTATCCAGGCCATTTCCTTTTTGCCCGTTCCCATATCAGGAGCTGGAACATTTAAGCTTGGCGAAATTAAACCTCTTTTAACTAACTCTTCAGTGAATCTTCTGGTAATTTTTTCTAATTCTTCATCATCATATTTTGAAGGATTTATTTTTAAGCCACCTTTGGAACCCCCAAAAGGAACATCGATAACAGCATTTTTGAAAGTCATTAACGCTGCCATAGCTTCAACTTCTGATTGATTTACAGCCGGACTATATCTAATTCCGCCTTTAACGGGTTCAAGGTGTTCAGAATGTACAGATCTCCAACCCGTGAAAACTTTTATTCCTTTATTTAATTTGACTCCAAATCTAATGGTGTGTGTGCTGTTACAGGATTTTATTTGCTTGGCTAATCCTGGTTCGACATCAAGTATTTCTATAGCGTCATCAAACATTTTTGTGACACTTTTTAAGAATAAATTATCTTTGCCCATTCTTTCCTCTCCCAATTGCATAATGATATACTTTTTTTCTCAAAGGTTATACAAAAATGGTGGGCGTAGCTCAGTTGGTTAGAGCGCCGGTTTGTGGCACCGGAGGTCGAGGGTTCAACCCCCTTCGTCCACCCCATTT
>CAJXFH010000011.1:0-27159 GCA_913052565.1 uncultured Gammaproteobacteria bacterium
AATTTGAAGGATGTGTCATCTGACATATCCCAAATTGTCTTAACTCTTACAGCTGAGTATTTTCTGTCATCGATGTCTGTACCATCAAAGAGGTTTTCCATGTAACCATCTCTTCTAAGAGATCTGAAAGCAACCCTTGTTCTGAAATCTGTACCAGCACCAAATGTCATAGCACCTGTATATCTTTCAAGATTTTTGTCGCCAAATTCAGCTTTGAAGTAAGCATCAACTTCTTCACCAGGATCTACACTGTTCATAACAAATGTACCACCTGGGTTGTTACCACCATATAGAGTACCTTGTGGTCCCCTTAGAACCTCAAAGCTTTCCAGATCAAATAGCTCATTTTGTGCCATTTGCAGGTTACCCATGGTAATGCTGTCTTGTCTCATAGATGCAACCGCAGCAAAAGAACCACCAACCGCATAGTTGGAAATACCTCTTATCTGTACACCAGCACCTGAGAAGTTTGTTTTTTGGAAAAGAACACCAGGAACATTAAACTGAAAGTCGTAAAATTCCTTAAGATTCTTCGATTCGATATCTGTTGCAGAAATAACTGTAACAGCTAGACCAGTATCCTGTAGCGCCGTATCCTTTCTTAAAGCTGATGTAACAACTTCCTCAATATTATCCGAATCTACTGACTCAGAATCTTCTTGAGCGTAAGAATAAGAACCTACTAACAGAACTAAAAGTAATAGTATGTATCTCATATCACTCTCCCATAAGATATTTATCCCAATATAATAATACAATTAGGTAAGTAAGCAAACATTTGAAACAGTGAGAAAAAGCGAGAAGAGAGAAAAAATCATAGCTATTTTAGATGAGCTTTTTCCCAAACCTGATGTGCCACTGGATCATACTGATCCATTTTCTCTATTGATTGCTGTTTTATTATCTGCTCAATGTACTGATGAGCGCGTAAATACAGTAACTCCGGCACTTTTTAAGAAAGCAAACACGCCAAAAAAAATGGCTAAACTTAGTCGGGAGCAAATTTATAAAATCATCAAACCATGTGGATTAGGTCCACAAAAATCAAAAGCCATCAAAAAATTATCAGAAATTCTGGTGCATGAATACGACGAGAATGTACCTCAAGAGATTGAATTACTGGAAAAATTACCTGGAGTTGGACATAAGACTGCATCTGTTGTTGTATCTCAAGCATTCAATATTCCAGCATTTCCAGTTGATACTCACATACATAGATGTGCACAAAGATGGGGCCTTACATCAGGCAGAAACGTAAATACAACAGAGAGGGATTTAAAGAAGTTTTTCCCTATTGAACAATGGAATAAACTTCATATACAAATTATTATGTATGCTAGGAGTTATTGTCCTGCCAGGGGTTGCTTCAGATTAGAGTGCCCGATCTGTACGACATGCTATCCAAAAAGAAAATCAAAATTTAAACATAAAAAACCATAATGAATGAATTTATAAACACTCAAAATCAAAAAATTTCTGACTATGATCAGGATCTTTCAAAGTTCCTTGTTGCTGAATCTCAAAGACAAGAAGAACACATTGAATTAATTGCTTCTGAGAACTATGCCTCTAAAAGAGTGCTTGAAGCTCAAGGTAGTGTGTTAACTAATAAATATGCAGAAGGATATCCAAACAAAAGGTATTACGGTGGATGTGAGCATGTTGATGGTGCTGAAACACTAGCAATTGAAAGAGCAAAGATTCTTTTTGATGCAAAGTTTGCAAATGTGCAACCTCATTCTGGAGCATCAGCCAATGCAGCAGTATTTTTAGCTCTTCTAGAACCTGGAGATACTTTTTTAGGTATGGCTTTAGACCAAGGTGGACATTTAACTCATGGTGCAAAAGTTAATTTTTCAGGAAAAAACTTTAATGCTATCCAATATGGTCTTGATCCAGAAACTGGAGATATTGACTATGTACAAGTAGCTAAATTAGCACATGAACACAAACCAAAGCTTATTGTAGCCGGCTTTTCAGCGTTTATGGGCATTGTAGACTGGAAGAAGTTTAGAGAAATAGCAGACGAAGTTGGAGCTTTTTTGCTCGTTGATATGGCTCATGTATCTGGTCTTGTGGCAGGTGGTGTCTATCCAAATCCTGTTTATCATGCGCATGTAGTTACAAGCACAACTCATAAATCTTTAAGAGGACCTAGATCCGGAATAATTCTTTCAAACGAAGACGAAGATTTTCAGAAAAAACTCAATTTTGCAGTTTTTCCTGGTTCACAAGGTGGCCCGCTTATGCACGTTATAGCTGCTAAGGCTGTATGTTTTAAAGAAGCAATGACTGATGACTTTAAAGATTATCAAAAACAAATAATCCTCAATGCGCAAACCATGTGTGAAAAATTTATGGAAAGAGGTTTTAATCTTGTTCAACAGAGAACTGATAATCATTTAATTCTTATGGATTTAAGAAACAAAGGCGTTACTGGTAAAGAAGTTGAAGAATTATTAGGTACGGTAAATATTACTGTTAATAAAAATTCTATTCCTAATGATCCAGAATCACCTTTTGTGACTTCTGGCATTAGAATCGGCACACCTGCAATGACTACAAGAGGTTTTAAGAAAAATGAATCTGAGTTAGTGGTAGATCTTATTTGTGATGCCATTGAAAATAGAGATAACTCTGAGCAACTTGATATAGTAAGAGATAGAGTTAAAAATCTTTGTATGAACTTTCCGGTATATAAATAGTGTTTTGTCCTTTTTGTACAAATGAAGAGACTAAAGTTGTAGATTCAAGATTAGTTACGAATGGTTCCCAAATTAAACGAAGAAGGGAGTGTATTGATTGCGGCGAAAGATTCTCTACTTATGAAGAAGCTGAGTTGGTAATGCCAAGAATCATCAAATCAAATGAAAGAAGAGAACCTTTTGATGAAGAAAAACTTAGAGCTGGTTTGCATATAGCTCTGCAAAAAAGACCGGTGTCCTCAGATCAAATTGAAAATGCAGTACAAAACATCAAAGATTACATCAGAAAAATTGGTGAAAGAGAGATCCAAGCTCAAATCATAGGCAAACAAGTAATGAATCAATTAAAAGAACTTGATCAAGTTGCCTATGTCCGTTTTGCATCTGTTTACCAAAACTTTCAAGATATTAAAGATTTCGCTGATGAAGTCTCTGAACTCTCAAATGATTAATGAATCATGATGCTTTCATGCAGAGAGCTATAGATATCTCTGTAAATTTCAAATATACCGCAAAACCAAATCCAGTAGTTGGTGCAATATTAGTTTATGAAAATGAAATAATTTCTGAGGGAGCTCATGAACAGTATGGTGATAATCATGCTGAAGTGAATTGTCTTAATGGTGTTAGCAGGGATATCATTGCTGATTCCACGCTTTATTGCACATTAGAGCCTTGTAACCATACCGGTAAAACTCCACCATGTACCGAAGCTATTATTTCTTCTGGTTTAAAAAGAATTTTTATTGGTAGTTTAGATCCAAATCCAAAAGTAGCTGGTTCCGGGATTGCAAGGCTGAAAGATAATGGTATCGAAGTAAAGGTTGGCATTCTTGAGGAAAAAGTAAAAGAATCAAATAGATTCTTTTTCTTTAAACACCTGAATAAAAGACCTTTCATAACCATTAAAATAGCATCATCAAATGATGGCATGTCTCACTCAAGTGATGGTAGTACTACCTGGATAACTTCAGAAGCCTCAAGACAAGATGTGCAAATTGTTCGAGCAGATCACGATGCAATATTGACCGGTGGTAATACTATCAGAAATGACAACCCAAGAATGAATGCAAGAGTAGACTTTCCGGTAAATCAACCAGGTAAAATTCTTTTGTCATCAGTCTCTGAATGGGATAAGAATTTAAATTTCTTTAAAGAAGGTACGGTAAAAGTCATTGAAAATTCCAATCTAGAAAGCGTGATCGATGAATTGTCTCAAATGAATATTAATTCTGTTCTAGTTGAGGCTGGACCAAAATTAGTAAATTCTTTCATGAACAATGGTTATTTTGATCAGCTAATAATTTATGAATCTCCAGATAGCATTGGGAACAAGGGTATTAAGTGGTTTGAAGGCTTTAACCCAATTGATAAATTTCAACTTGATCTTAAATCTACATGTACAATTGATCGAGATATAAAAAGAGTTTTTGAAAAATGCTAAAGAATGAAATACCAGAAATTATTGATGACCTAAAAAAAGGCAAGATGGTAATCATCCTAGATGATGAAGATCGTGAAAATGAAGGTGATCTAATTTGTGCTGCTGAGTCAGTTACCCCAGAAATAATTAATTTTATGGCTACAAATGGCAGAGGGCTAATCTGTTTGGCTTTAGAGAAGGAAAAATGTAAGCAATTGAACCTCAGACCTATGACTAACGATAATAATGCAAGCAATAGAACAGCTTTTACTGTGTCCATAGAAGCAAAACAGGGAATCACTACAGGTATTTCAGCTAAAGATAGAGCCCATACAATTTTAACTGCTGTTGCTCATGATTCTACAGAGGAAGATATTGTTCAGCCTGGTCACATATTCCCACTACAAGCAATGAAAGGCGGTGTGCTTGCAAGAGCAGGACATACTGAAGCAGCTTGTGACCTCGCAAAATTAAGTGGTTTTTCAGGAGCAGGTGTTATTTGCGAAATCATGAATGATGATGGCACTATGGCTAGAAGAGATGACTTACTCAAATTTGGAGAAAAATTTAATCTTAAAGTCGGTACAATTGCTGACCTAATTGACTATAAGCTCACCAAAGAATCAACAATTGAAAATGTTCACTCTAAAGAAGTTGCGACCGAATTTGGAAATTTTCAACTACAGGTCTGGCGTGATGTCATATTTGATGAACACCATTTTTCTTTAAAGCTTGGTGATATAAATAAAGTGGATAAGCCGCTTGTAAGGGTTCAGACTCAAAGCGTACTTCAAGACACTCTTGGGATTGAGGAGATTGGTAAAAAATGGTCAATCAGAAAATCTCTTAAAAGAATAGCAGATGAGGGTACAGGAGTTTTTGTTCTTATTAATCACAGAGACGCTAAAGGGTACTGGTTGCCAATGCTAAAAGACGAAGATGTTGAACCCAAAAGAAGTCGAAGAGTAATTGGTATCGGCTCTCAAATTTTGAGGGCATTGGGTCTTAGCACGATCAAAGTATTAGGTACACCAACAAAATATAGTGGTCTTTCAGGTTTTAATATTGAGATTGAGGAATTTATCAATGAATAACACACTTGATTTTGACGATTTTAATGTAGATGGGAAAAAAATTCTTTTAGTCACAACTATTTGGAATAAAGAGTTATTAAAACCATTATTAGATGAGATCTCCTCTCATGCATCCTCTGCAAATGTGGAAATTATTACTGAATATTGCCCAGGTTCGTTGGAATTAGCTGCAACGCTCAAAAAGAAAATGTTGGATATTAGTTTTGATGGAGTTATGGCTGTTGGTTTAGTTATCAGAGGAGATACTCCACACTTTAAATTAGTTTCAAGACAGGCATATTCTGATTTGGCCAAAGTGGCACTCGAAAATCAAACAATTCCACTAATCAATGGCGTTTTGACTGTTGATAATAAAGTTCAAGCAGAAGAAAGAATCAATCCTACTAAAATGAATAAAGGAAAAGAGTTTATTCAATCGCTTTTTCAGATGATTTCTTCTAGATGAAAAATTTAAGTCAGCATAAAACAAAAGTAAATGCGCGAGAGTTACTGGTGCAAGCTCTGTACGAATTTTCTTTTGGCCATAACGACGCAGAATCTATCGAAAACTCCTTTAGAAAGGACTTCACAAAATCAAAAGTAGACTATATCTTCTTTCGCAATATTTTTACTCATGTAACTAAAAATAAAAAAGAGTTAACCAAATACATTCATGCTCAAGCTGAACTAGAGTTATTTGGAATAAAAACTATAGAAGTAATGGAAGAGAATATTCTGATGATCATATCTGCTGAAAATGAGCTTGAAGACACACCTAAAGAAGTACTTATTGATGAAGGCGTGAGATTAGGCAAAAAATTTTGTGCTGATAATTCGTTCAAATTTATCAACGCTACACTAGAAAAATTACTAAAATCATAGAATGGAAAAAATTGGTTTTATAGGGTGTGGCCACATGGCAAAGGCTCTAATTGAAGGTCTTATTGAAAATAATAATTACAAAATCCTTGGTCATGATAGAAACCCTAATAACACTAACTGGTTAGCAACTAAATCAATCCCCGTTTTTTCTTTAGATGAAATTTGTCATGAGGCAGATATCGCTGTCATATGCGTTAAACCCAATGATATGTATGATCTATGTCAGAAAATGAGCAAAATTATTTCAAAAGATTTAATTATTGTGAGTGTTGCTGCTGGTGTAACACTTCAAAGCTTAAATACTATGTTTCCCAATAATAAAGTTTTTAGAGCAATGCCGAATATAGGAGCAAAAAATAATCTTGGCATTACAAGTGTCTATTCCAATGATGATAATTCAAAAATCGTGGAAATCTTCAATTATCTAGGTAAAGCATTTGAAGTACAGGATGAAAATCAAATCAATTTGCATACTTCATTAATTGGTAGTGGGCCAGCGTTCTTCTTCGAGATAATAAATGAATTTGAAAATAGGCTAAGTGAATTATTGCCGCCTGATGTATCAAAAAGAGATATCACACTCTTATTTCTGACAAGTCTTATCAGTTCAATTAAAGATGGTCAAAATATAGAAGAGCTAATTCTAAGCATTAAATCTAAAGGTGGCACAACCGAGGCAGGTTTAAATCTTTTATATGATAAAGAGTTTGTAAAAATATTTTCAGATAGCATAGATGCTGCTCGAGATAGAGCGCTTGATTTATCTATGGATTAAATCATCCCTATTTGGGCCGTTTGAAATAAGACTAATTTTTACACCCACAAAATCTTCTATGTATTCCAAGAAAGATTTAGCTTCAGCTGGAAGCTCATCATAACTCTTGCAAGCATCAAGTGAACAGTTCCAACCTCTAAATTCTTTATATACTGGCTCTACTTTATGTAGTTGTCTTGATTTGAATGAAGTTTCTTTTTCGTCGATTTGATATGAGACACAAACTTTAATATTTTCAAAGGAATCCAAAACATCCAGTTTTGTAATACATAAGTTTGTTAGGTTATTTAATTTCGCAGAATATCTTAATGCAACTAGATCTAGCCAACCACACCTTCTTGGTCTTCCAGTTGTAGCTCCAAACTCATGCCCAAGCTCAGCTATTTTCTCTCCTTCTTCACAAAAAAGTTCAGTTGGAAAAGGTCCAGCACCTACTCTAGTTGTATAGGCTTTAGCAACACCAAGCACATCAGAGAATATGCTTTTGGGAAACCCAGAACCAACACCAACAGATGTAGCTAATGTATTTGAAGACGTAACATATGGATAAGTACCATAATCTACATCTAAAAGTGTACCTTGAGCTCCTTCATAAAGAATATGGCCGCCCTCCTCATATATTTCTTCTAATGAGTCAGTTACATCTCCAAAGTACCTAGAAGCCTCTTCATAGCTAGAAATTAGATTAGCCAGAACTTCTTCGTATTTAAAAGGTTCTGAATCATGAATACTCTCAACTTGGAAATTATAGTACTGCACTAGGTCTTTTAATTTTTGTTCAAGGAGTTCTCTGTCTTCTAGATCAAAAGCTTTAATACTTCTTCTTGCCGTTTTGTCTTCGTAGGCTGGTCCAATACCTCTTCTTGTTGTGCCAATAGAATTTTTTTTGTCCTCTCTTAACTGATCAATTTTTGCGTGTATTGGTAAAAGTAAACTACAGTATCTGCTAATACGCAGTTTACCTTCAAGATTTATACCCTTTGCCTCAAGTTGTTTAATCTCCTCAAGAAGCGAATCAATAGAAAGAATTACACCCTGACCAATGAAGCATGATACGTGATCATAAAATATACCAGATGGAATTAAATGCAGAACAAACTTTTCATCTTCTTTATAAATAGTGTGGCCAGCATTATGGCCACCTTGAAAACGACAAACAGCTTTGAATTTCTTAGAGAAGAAATCTACTATTTTCCCTTTTCCTTCATCACCCCATTGAGTACCTACAAGGATAAGGGACTTTTCCATTAAGACTAACGTTTTTCTGACTTGTTGAGATATTTAAAATAGTCACTATCTGGGTCTATTAATAAAATATCTCCCTCATCATTGAAAGTTTCTTTATAAGCCTTCAGGCTTCTAGTGAAATCATAAAATTCAGGATCTCGATTATAAGCTTCTGCATAAGTTGCAGTTGCTGTTGCATCTCCAGCACCTCTAATTTTTTCTGATTCTCTTGTTGCGTTAGCTAAAATAATTGTTCTTTGCTTATCAGCGTCAGCTCTAATTTTTTCTGCAGACTCACGCCCTTCTGCTCTGAGCTCCTCAGCTATCCTGTTCCTTTCAGTTTTCATTCTTTCAAACACTGAAGTTCGGATTTCACGTTCGAAATCGATTCTTTTAACTCTAAAATCAATGATCTCTACACCAAGCTGTGCTGAATCTTCTCCAAGTGAATTCTTTAGTGAAAGCATGAGCCCATCTCTGTCACCAGATACCACTTCCTGCAATGTTCTCTTACCGAATTCATTTCTTAGCTTATCTTTTATCCTTCTTTGTAAAGTATCCTCTGCAACTCTGTCTTGACCACCATTAGTTGAGGTGTAATAAGTTTCAGCATCAACAATTTTATATTTCACAAATGAATCGACATTCAAAGGTTTGGCCTCACTAGAAAGAACTCTGTCCGGCGGTGTATCAAGTGAACGCAGTCTACCTTCAAACTTAATAACGCTATCAACAAAAGGAACCTTGAAGTTTAATCCAGGCTCAAGTGTCCTCTCAAAAGCACCCAACTTAAGTAAAATTGCTTTTTCTGTATCTCTGACAATAACAATTGTTTGAAAAAGAGTTACAACTATCAGCAGAGCAAGTAATGTTATAAATGTATTTTTATTCATCATCTTCCTCCTGTTTTTTAATCAGTTGGTCTAAGGGCAAATAAAGCAAATTATTTCCACCTTCAACGTCAATCATTACCTTAGTGCTAGACGAAAGTACTTCTTCCAGCGCATCAATATAAAGTCTTTCTCTTGTAACTACAGGTGCCTTTTCATACTCAACTAATAATGCTTTAAATCTTTCAGATTCACCCTCAGCAACTGCAATGACTTTTTGTCGGTATGCTTCAGCATCTTGTAACTGTCTTTGTGCTTCACCTCTTGCTTGTGGAACAATAGATAATGCATATTTTTCCGCTTCATTTCTAAGTCTCTCTTTGTCCTCTCTAGCAGCAACAACATCCCTAAATGAATCTATAACTTCAGTCGGAGGTTGTCTTTGCTCGATATTGACTTGTTGCACTGATATTCCTGCATCGTAAATATCAAGATACTCTTCTAATCTCAGCAAGATTCCTGAACTTATCGCTGCAGCACCAGAAGTAAGCAAGTTATCCATATTATTTTCTCCGACCACATGTCTTAAAGCACTTTCTGTAGCTTGTCTTATTGTAATTTCTGGATCTTCAACATTTAAAGAATACTTAACTAAATCACTTATTGTGTACTGCACGTTGAGCTCAATATCGACAATATTTTCATCTCTAGTAAGCATGTTTGTTGGAAGAACAAATGTTCTAATTTTTGAAATATTTTCTTCAGCATAGATTTCCTCAATACCAGGAAGGTGAAATTGTAGACCTGGTCCTAGCACTCTATTAAACTCACCTAATCTTAAAACAACCAGTCTATCTGCTTCATTTACAATCCTAATTCCTAGGAATACATACAAGGCAATTAAGCCTAAAAACAGGTATGAGAAAAACTTAAAATTAAATTTAATGCCAGTAGGTCCTCCTCCACTGCCACCAGTACCACCTGAAAAGAACATCTTTCTTAACTGTTTTATTGCATCGTCTAGATCTGGGGGTGAGTTTTTTCTACCCCATGGATCATTGTCATTTGGATTCCAACTCATTTATTAAAGCTCCTTAGATAAGTGTTTATTGTATCAGAAAAAAACATTGATTTTTTTTGATTGCTTTGATTAATACAGTCGTCAAAATCGAACTTTTTCATCCATGTAAGCTGTGTTTTGATAAGTTGATTCGTAGCACTCAAAGCGTCTGCAAATGACTCATCAAGTTTCATCTTTCCACAAGTATATGGATAAAATTGTTTGTAATTTATCGAATTCATACTCTGCATATCAGCAGTTAATTTATAGCTATTTATTAAATTCTCAAGCTCTATTAAAAATCCGTCATCTAAAATTTTATTTAATCTCTTCTTGGCTGTATCTAAAAGGTTTTCTTTTGAATCTGTCATGCCTAGAATGAGAGATTTTTTTGGATCAAAAAATTGCTCTTTAGGTTCTTTCTTAAGATCAGATAACTTTTGATTCGAGAGTTTGATAATTTCAAGTGCTCTTTCGACTCTTCTGTAATTATTTGTATCTATTGATTTAAATGTAATTTCATCAAGCTCTTGAAGTTGCTCTAAAAGTTTCTCATACCCCTCATTTAATTTTTGGTCTTGGATCATGCTCCTAACTTTCTGACTACTTGGAAAATTATGAATACCATCGAAAAGGATTTTATGAAACATCATCGATCCACCAACAAATATCGGTATTTTATTATTGGAAGTTATGCTTAGCATAGCAGCATCAAGGTGGTCCAAAAAAACTCCAACATCAAATTTTTCAGTAGGTTCTAAAATATCGATTAAGTGGTGCTTTTTTAGTTTCAATATCTCTTTGCTAGGCTTACATGTTCCTATATCTAGTTCTGAATAAACCATCGCACTATCTATGCTTACGATCTCGATCGGAAACTTATCAACTAAACTAATAGCTAAGTCTGTTTTACCTACTGCAGTCGGTCCAATTAAAAAAATTGCAGGACAAGAATATTTATAGTTCATTAATTGCTGCTAGAACCTCATCATAAGTGCCTGAAATTTTTTCAAGCTCTATTTTTTGGCTTTTTACTTTTAGCTCCCTAGCATTTTGGTCAAGGTATTTTAAGACTAGATTTTTGAGCTCGACGGAATCGCTAAATGTCTCATAGACTCCAGAATCACAAAGTCTTTTCTTAAGTTCTTTATAATTTTCTAATTTTGATCCTGTTATAGAGAGAGTACCAGCATATGTTGGTTCCATAAAATTATGACCCCTATCAAATATTATGCTGCCTGCAACAACTGCAATATCGCAAACTGAATAAAAATTTAATAATTCTCCAGTTAAATCAAATATTACTATGTCATTTGTATTTGAGTTTTCTCCTTCAAGTAAATTAGAAAACTTTACACAATTTACTGATCTTTTTTCGAACGTTTCAATGATCCCATTAATTCTCTCAGGATGTCTCGGGGCAATTATTAATTTTAAATCTTGTAAGTCCTTTAAAGCTTCATAGAAAAATTCTTCTTCACCCTCATGTGAGCTGCCCAAAACTACCTTTACAGCATTATCGTCTATAAGATTTGCAAAACTTTCTGCTAACTCTCCATCAACCGAATAATTTTCTGGATTATTCTTAATATTTCCTAATAATTTAATATCACTTGCACCAAGCTCTTTTAATCTCTCCACAGTTTCTTCTGTTTGAGCGAGAAATAAATTTACTCTTGAAAAAATAAGTTTCGAAAAATTTTTAAAAAACTTAAATCTTTCAAAGCTTTGGTCTGAAAGTGAAGTATTTATTGATATAACTTTTACATCATCTGAACTATTAATGAGATTAGGCCAGAATTCACTCTCAAAAAGGATAATCTTTTTTACCTGATATTGATTTATGATTTTTTTATGTATGCTTCCTAAATCATAAGGGAATGGAATTGTTTCTATGCTTGTATTACTCAATTTATTTTCTATTTCTTTTCTGCCTGTATTTGTTGTGCTGCTTACTAATACTTTAATCCCTTGTTCAGCAATTTTTTTTGCAAGAGGTATTACTATTTTTGATTCGCCTAGACTTACACCGTGCAACCAAATTGTATCTTCTCGTGATTTTCCTAATTTAAAACCTAGCTTTTGTGTAACAGTTTTTAGCTGATTTTTATCAATAGTTAGAATGTCTCTGATTATAATTAGAGGTAGAAGCAATAAGTAAAAAAGGTTATATAAAATAAACATCAAATGAATAATATCATTCTTGCACTGTTAATTGGTCTCACAAAATCTCTAAGCCTTTTGCCGAGAAGTATATTTGAGAATAAAAATTCATCTATATGGAAAGTTTTAAGTAGGCGTATGCAGAAGAGAAAAAAAATAATCACTGCAAATATTTATCATTGTTATCCCGATAAGGATATTAATTGGAAAGATGAGCTGATTGAAAAAATTTGGGATGATACTTTTCTAGCCCTATATGAAAATAATTTTGCTTGGAATGCTACCAAGAAACAGATAGTCGAATACCATTGTGAATATCAAAATGCTGAAATTCTTTCCAAAGCACAATCCGAAAAAAAAGGTGTTTTGTTGCTTTTTAGGCATAGTGTATTTTTAGAATTATCTGCCCGCTTAATTTCTGAAAAATTTCTTATTTATGGAATGGAAAGACCAAATAATAGTGCTGCTATACAAGCACTTCAGCAAAGAGGAAGGCTTAAAGGAATGCAAGGACTCACTTCAAATTCAAATGTACAGGAACTTATAGAATGGATAAAAGAAGGTAAAACTGTTTTATATGGTCCTGACCAAGATTATCGAAATAAAAGATCAATTGTTTCAAGTTTCTTTGGAAAAAGATGTTTAACAACCACAGTTCCCTACACACTAAAAAAAATTACGGGTTGTAAACTAATTTATTTGGATTTCTATAAAACTAATATTGGTTATAAATTTGAATTAAGTGATATTTCTAATATCGCAGAATCAAAAGAAGAATTTGCTGAAAAAATTAACCGCTTGATTGAAGAGAGTGTGAATAGAGCACCTGAACATTATTTATGGCATCACAGGAGATTTAAATCTCAAGCACCAGAAATTTATGATTGAAAATTTTGATCAAATAAAGGGTTTTCTTCACAGAGATGAAGGAATTGCTTTGTATAACCATTGCAAATCAGTGAGCCAAAAAGGAATTTGTGTGGAAATTGGTTCTTATTGTGGCAAATCAGCATGTTATTTAGGTCTAGCTTGCCAAGAAAATGACTCAATTCTATATTCTGTTGATCATCATCAAGGTTCTGAGGAACAACAATTTGGTGAGGAATACTTTGATGAAGAAATATACGACCATACAAACAAAAGAGTTAATACGCTCCCATTATTTCAGGAAAATATTAAAAAATTTAATTTAGAAAAACATGTTAAGCCAATTGTTATGAAATCAATTGAAGCGTCAAAAATAATTTCAGATAAATTAGATTTAATATTCATTGATGGTAGCCATACATTTAAATCTGCTAATACAGATTATGATGCTTGGAAGAATAAATTGCGGAAAGGTGGTTGTCTTGCAATACATGATATTTATGATTCACCTGAAGAAGGCGGTCAAGCACCAAAAGAAATATACGAAAGAGCCATAAGTGATGGGTTTCGTCTGGTAGAAAGAGTAAATAGTTTGGTGCTTTTATATTAGTATTACTTTTTCTTTCTTATTAAAATCAAAAAGACAGTCTGCTGCCATAATTATTGCTGCATTAGTCCATGTAGAATTTTCCTCCGGCCAGTAGATTTTCAATTCATACTGATAACCAGTTGGAAAATAATTTCGATGGTTAGCATGTTTGAGAATATGCTTAAAAATTTCTTTAGCTTTGTCATGCTCACCAGACTTATACAAAGCCATGACACACTCTGATGTTTCAGCGAAAGTAACCCAAGGCTCCTCTTTAACACACTTAATCCCCAAACCTTCCACATAAAAGTTTTCAATTAATTTATGTATTGCGTCAGGACTTACAATATTACATAACATTGGGTAGTAAGAATCCATTGAGAACCTTGACCTATCAATACCATCACGGTTGAATGCTTCAGAGCTTAAGTTTTCTTTTGTTATTATTGGTTTTGAATCAATTTTTTCACTATCACCTAAAATTTCACAAAGCTGATTATATGCTCTTCTTGAGAGCTCAATTGAACAAGTCGAGGTGATTAAGGAATTATCTGAAAATCCATTCTTATCTTTTGCCCAATGATAGAAACCATCTAAATTTTGAAAAGTTTTTGTAGATTTATAGATTTCATGAATTAAATCTCTATGTTTTTGCAAAAATGAAAGGTTTTTATCTATGAAAAATCGCTGCAATAAAGGCAGAAATACATACGCCACATGGTGAGCTTCATAATAATCTTGGCTTATTTTTCCATTAACAAATTCTGATTTAATAAGAGATTCATGGCTCAAGTTTTCTATTAAAAATTCGATTCCTAATTCAAAAGCTTCCCAATCTTCGTAGATAGCCAGAGCAATTAAACATTCACTGTGATCCCATGCATCCCATTTACCAGATTCATCCCAAAGTATTGCGCCATTAGTTTTTTGATTTGTAGTTATCCAATTCTTTGCAGGGAGCAGATGATTTTTTAATTCTTCTGGGTTCATTTTCTTAGATAGAAGCACTCTGATTTTCCAAAAATGGGATTAAGTGCCTTTTCAATTTGCAAAGATAAATTTGCTTGGCCAAACATCTGCCTAACCAAGAGAGCATGAAAAGATTTGAGAAATTGATTTTCTTCCATATTATTTCGTGCTTTGAGAATCCAATATATTGAATGCATGGAATGTTCTCTGTGATGCTTAAATATTTTTAAGTTTAGTTCTTTAAAACATTCTTTCAAAAAACGTTTTTTGAAAATTCTTATGTGACCACCAGGAGTCTGCATATACGCTTTTGAATACATCCAGCATAAACTCTCTGGAAAATAACTCGGAACACTTATCAACATTACCGATCCAGGTTTCAAAATTCTGTAACATTCTTTTAATACATCTTTAAAATTTGGAACATGCTCTAAGACCTCAGAACAAATCACAAGATCTTGTGAGTTACTCGGCAAATCAATATCTCTTACGTCCCCTTCTATAAATTGATACTTATTTAAATTTGAGCAAAAGTAATCTGAGAATTCTTCATTAAGCTTTCCAATTTCATGGGTTGATTGATCAATACCAATGATGCTTGCATTTTTTAGTTTGAAACCAAGGGATTTAAGATGTCTTCCATTTCCACAACCAACATCAATGGCAGTTTTTATTTTCTTTAGATTAAGCGTATTAAATTTAAAAGTGTCCACTAATTAACTCTTGGTAAAGAACTTCAAGCTTTTTAGCATACTCGTCCCATCCAAAAAAATCATCTCTTCTAAGCTTAGAATTTTGTTGTAGCTCCTCTCTCAGATTTACATTATTTACAACACTAAGCATCTTTTCTTTTAAGTCTGTTGGACTTGATGGTTCAAAAGTTAATCCTGCATCACCAGCTAATTCTGGTAAAGATGCTTTATTTGACACTATGACAGGCAAACCTGTAGAAATCATTTCTACTGACGGAAAGCCAAACCCCTCGTAAGACGATGCAGAAATACCGATAAAAGAATTATTTAGTATCTTTATTAACTCGGGCCTATCAACCTTTCCCAGATAAATTATTTCTTTCTCTAGCTTCAGATCCTCAATTAATTTTTTATTTTCTCCACGCAGATCACCAATAATAGTCAGCGATATTTCTGGTACTTCATTTCTTAATAAATGAACTGCTTTGATAATTGTTTTTAAATTTTTCATCGGCACATCAGAGCTGATAATCGTTACAAATTTCGGCTGAAAACCCTCTCTTATTTGATGCTTACAATCATTAAGATCTATTCCATTCCAAATAACCTTTATTTTCTCTTCAGGTATATTAAAGAACTTTTGAATGTCTTTTTTTGATGAAACAGAGGGTGAAATGATACAAGGAGCCTTGGAGAGGTTCTTTTTTTGCATATTAAGAAATGAGTACCACCTTTTAATAGAAAGTTTGGCAAAAAAACTACTTTCAGAGCTTAAATCAATGTCCCTATCAATATGGATTGGGTGGTGCAAAGTGGTAACAAGTTTTTTCCGAACAGTTTCAGGGTAACTGCTCATTGATTGATTATCGTGAATTATGTCAAATGTATCTAAATTATCTTGGAAATCCTTATTTTTCAGCAAACGCTCTCCAAAAAATATAGGCTCAGTAAAAGTGCCTGTAAATGTATCCAAAAAATCTAAAATTTCCATCTGGTTTTTAGTTCTGGAGCGAAAGATATTCAATCTTTCTAATGGATCAAATGTTTCGAAATATCCTGGAGTATCTATTTCTACAATTCTTACATCACTAGAAACTATTGGAAGTGGCTTAGCGGAATATATAGTAACTTCGTGATTTCTTTGAACTAATGCTTCCGCAACATTCTTTAAATATATGCCTTGGCCTCCAGAAAAAGGATCACTTCGATAACTTAATAATCCAATTTTGAGGCTAGGCATCAAACTTGAGATAGCCAGTCTTTATATTGATCAGCGTTAGCACGTACAGCTGAGATATATGTTTCTTGGATTTTCTTAGTTATTTCTCCTCTTTTGCCTACTCCCACATTAATCTTATCAACTGATCTGATTGGTGTGATTTCTACAGCAGTGCCACAGAAAAATATTTCATCGGCGGTATAAAGTTCATCTCTTGTTATCTGTCTTTCAATAACTTCGATACCATGATCCTTAGCTATCTGTATTACAGATCTTCTTGTGATTCCGTTAAGACAACACATTAACTCTGGAGTCATTAATTTACCGTTTTTAATAATAAATATATTTTGACCGCTCCCCTCTGCAACAAATCCGTTGGTATCAAGCAAAATAGCTTCCTGATATCCATTTCTCTTTGCTTGATCATGTGCCATTACTCCATTGACATAACCACCTGATATTTTTGACTTTGTCATCAGGCTATTTGGAAATTGACGTGTAAAAGATGAGACCATCACATCTATACCTGATTCAAGTGATTCTGCTCCAAAATAAGATGGCCATTCCCAGCATGAAATCATTAAATGAGATCCCATTCCATCAATATCTAATCCCAGTTGTTCACTATTCAGATAAATCAATGGTCTTATGTAAGCATCTTTGAGTCCTGATTTTTCAATAACACCTAATTGCGCATTCATTACTTCCTCGAAAGAATAATCAATTGGCACATTAATGATTTTTGAAGATTCAAATAATCTTTCTGTGTGTTCTTTTAGCCTAAAAATGTTAACGCTTTTTCCGTCTTCTGAAGCGTATGATCTAACCCCTTCGAATGCTCCAAGTCCATAGTGTAATGTGTGTGTTAATGGGCTTATATAAGCATCTTCTTTTTCAACATATTTTCCGTTTAACCAATAAGTATTTGACATAGGGGTAGTATAATTGTTTGAAAGTTTTTTTAAACATAATGAACGAAAACATTTTTAGAGCATACGATATAAGAGGCAATTCAAAATTAGACCTCGATGATCTAACTATTACAAAAATAGCCTGTGTTCTTGGAGCTAGAATTGCAAACAATGGACATAGATCTGTTTATATTGGTCACGATAGCAGGTTATCAGCTAGTCGAATCTTTAAAGCTTTATGTGTTGGTTTCAATTCAGTTGGAATAAAAGTTCTAGATATTGGTTTAGTACCTACTCCACTTGTTTATTACGCTACTAAAGTTGGTGAATCTCCTAATGGTGTGATGATTACTGGAAGCCATAACCCTAAAGACGATAATGGCTTAAAAATGGTGATTAATGATGATGCAGTTTCCGGCACAGAATTACTCGATGAAGTGAGAGCTTTAGGTAGTTTTCAAGAGGGCAATCAAAATATTGAGAAGATTGATCTCATCTCAAAATATTTGGACGAGGTAGGTAAACTGATTGAAATTGAAGAGCCAATTAAGGTAGTTCTTGATAGTGGTAATGGGGCAGCTGGCGAAGTTGCCCATCAAATATTTACAAAACTTGGAATAGATACTCATTCTATCTATAGAGAACCAGATGGTAATTTCCCTAACCATCATCCTGATCCAAGCAAAGAAAAGAATCTTACTGATTTAAAAAAAGTTGTTCTAGAGCACAATGCTGACGTTGGGTTTGCATTCGACGGAGATGGGGACAGGGTAGGAATGATAACAAATGATGGTCAATCAGTTTTAGCTGATCACCTAATCATGTTGCTTTCACGCTTTTATCTTGAACAGAAAAAAGGCTCTATTGTTTACGATGTTAAGTGTTCCAGTCAATTACCAAAATTAATTATAGATCACGGAGGAATGCCTATTATGGAAAAAACAGGCCATTTCAATATCAAAAGAACAATTAAAGACAAGCAAGCAATTTTGGGTGGTGAAATGTCAGGCCATATTTTCATTAATCATAATTGGTATGGTTTTGATGATGCAATTTTTACTGCTACTGTGCTATCTAAAATTATTGCGCAAAGCAAACAGACTGCTTCAGAAATAATTCATGAATTTCCCAAAACATTTTCAACACCTGAATTAAATTTAGAAGTTGATGATGGCAACAAATTTAAAATGGTTGATGATTTTATTGAGGGGCATGACATTCATGATGCAGAGATAAATACAATCGATGGAATCAGAATCACAATCGGGACAGCTTGGGGTTTATTGCGCGCCTCAAATACCAGTCCGAAACTTGTCTTTAGATTTGAGGCTGAAACACAAGAAGATCTGAATATGATTAAGGGTAGATTTGAATCAAATTTGAAACGTATTTTTCCTGAGCTTGAGCTAGCTTTTGATTAATTGAGAATTTGATTTAATTCAGAGTCTTTTTTTTCTAGATTTAAGACACTTTCCACATTTTCTTCTAGAAAATACTCGAAGTAACTATTTTCAAAGGATTTTGATACGTTACCCGTCTTTTTATCAATTCTTATTGCTGCTATGCCCTC
Organism: uncultured Gammaproteobacteria bacterium; assembly: GCA_913052565.1. GTDB lineage: Bacteria > Pseudomonadota > Gammaproteobacteria > Magnimaribacterales > TMED112 > TMED112. The sequence continues at coordinate 18,956 of CAJXFH010000011.1, forward strand.
CGGAATGTCTATGGCATGGTCTGATAATTCATTTTTTGAAAGTGTCATAAAATCGAGCCAGATTGGCAGTGCATTTGTACTTCCAAATTCGTTTTCTCCTAGCGAGGAGCCATCATCTTTCCCAACCCATGCTGAGGCAACTACATTAGCAGCATAACCGGAAAACCAAGTGCTAGTTGCGTCATTAGTTGTGCCTGTTTTTCCTCCCATATTTTTAACAGGTATATTTAAACCCCTTCTATTTGCATTTCTTACTAACGCCTCACTTAAAATATTTGAAAGCAGAAAAGCTACCCTCTCGTCCATCACTTCAACCTCTTTAGATTCCTTGAAACTTATCATTGGCTTATTTGTATAATCAAATTCTTCATCACTTAACCAAGGAAAGCTTATAGATCTTCCACTATCAAGCTGTTTTGAATAATTTTTTTCTGGATCATAAATAATTTTGCCATTTATATCCTCTATTCGATCAATGTAGGCGATATCTTGTAATTTTCCATTATTAACAATTGCTGAAAACTGCTTTGCTGCTTTCAATGGATTAATTGTGCCAGTACCCAAAGCTATAGAAAGATCATTTGTCAGCATTTCCTCATCGAATTTGTATTTTTTAAAACATTCAAGAGTTTTGGGAAGGCCCATTGATTGGACCAGTTTTATGGAAACAATATTTAGCGATTGAATTAAAGACTCACGCAATCTAATTGGGCCATAAAATTCTCCGGAATTATTTCTAGGCCGCCATATACTTTCAAGCTTTTCATCATCAAAAATTATTGGGCCATCTATGAAAATTGATGACGGATTCAAACCATTTTCGAAAGCACAAGCATAAATGAAGGGCTTAATGCTTGATCCTGGCAATAGCTTAGAATTTGCTGCTCTGTCGAATTTAGATTTACTAAAGTCAAAACCGCCTACATATGCAATAAGGTGACCTTTGAGAGCATCAACCGCCACAAACGAAGCCTCTGCAACAGGAACTTGTGAGATTATGTTTGTTCCATCTTTTTCTCCACCATATACCAGACTTCCAACCTCAATAAAATCTAAAAAGCTATTTGGTATTGGTGATTTGGTACCATCAGAGTTAAAAGTTCTTGCCCATTTATATTCATCTGATAACCAGGGATATTCTTTGAATTCTAACTTAGCGTTAAGTGTTTGAATTTTATTTTTATCAATTGCAATAACGATACTTGGCTCAAGATAGTCGATTTTAGTTTTAGAATCCAAAAGGTTCTGCAAACGGTTTAGGTTTTCCTCTTTCGCTTGTTCATAATCGACTCTTGCTGGAATTAAAAATAAACCCTCTTCCTGATAAGCGCTTCGCAGTATAGAAAAATTAAAATCCCGAAATACTTGTTCATCTCTCCAACCATATTTTTGATCATATTTATATAAATTGTTCCTAAGAGCATTTATTGCATTTTTTTGTAAGTCAGAATCGATAGTTGTGTATATGTTCATCCCATCTTCATATGCATCTAAACCAAATTTATTGATAATTTCAGATCTAATTTTTTCTGCGATGTATTCTGCTTCAACATTGATTTTAGGACCAAAACTTTCACCTGTTACGACTACTTGTTTTGCAGTGTTTAATTGTTCATCCGATATAAAGTCCCTGTTGTACATTCTTCTTAATATAAGATCACGCCTTTTTTTTGAGGCAATTGGGTTCCTAACAGGGTTAACTCTTGATGGTGTTTGCAGTATCCCAGCTAGTAATGCTGATTCAGCAATAGTTGCTTCTGAGAAATCTTTGCCAAAGTAATATTGATAGGCAGCGGCAAATCCATAATTTCGATTGCCTAAAAATGCTTTATTAAAATAAAGCTCAAAGATTTCTTCTTTAGTTAATAAGTCTTCCAGCTTCCAAGCTAGGAAAATTTCTTTAAGTTTCCTCTCATAAGTACGCTCAAAAGATAAAACATAGTTTCTAACAACCTGCATAGTAATAGTGCCACCTCCACCAAGTGACTGTCCTGATATTTCTCCATAGAGTGCTCTCATTAAGCTAGTTATCTCAACACCTGAATGATCAAAGAAGTCGCCATCTTCAGCAGCAATGATGGCATTTTTAAGGTTTTCCGGAATCTCTGAAAATTCAACAATCTGTCGCTTTTCCGTTCCAAATAAACCAATAAGCTGATCATCAGCTGAATAGATTCTCATAGGATTTGTCAGTTTTATCTCAGTAATGGTCTCAATCTTGGGTAAATCTTTAGAAAAAATTAAATAAACAAGCCCAACAAGCAAGAACACGCCCTGCAATAAAACAAGAGATAATCTTAGGATTGCCATGATTTATATATTATTATTTCATTCACTTTTTTGTTATGAACATTTACTTAATAGGTATGATGGGTTGCGGTAAATCTTCCGTTGGAAAATTACTATCAAAATACCTTAAGAATACATTCTATGATTTAGATGGAGGTATTGAAAAGAGGTTCAACTTAAGTATTGCAGAAATCTTTGATCAATATGGTTCAGAAAAGTTTAGATCTGTGGAAAGCGAGTTGCTAGTGGAATCGCTGAGCAGGTCAAATCAAGTAATAGCAACAGGTGGTGGTATAATTCTTGCGCCGGAAAACAGAGAAATTCTCGGTGACAATAGAGTTTATTTTTTGAATGGCTCACCTGAATTACTTTATGAAAGAGCAACGGTCTTGAGAGATAAAAGGCCCTTACTTAAAGATATGGATTTAGAGGAATTTATTGAGTTATTTAATGGAAGAGAACAACTCTACAATGAATGTGCTAGCAAAAAGGTAAATATTGATGGCAAAAACATTGAAACAGTTGTTGAAGAAATAATGAATCATGAAAAATTTAGTTTTTAAAGCTGAAGAACAAAATGTAAAGGTATCTTTTCTAAAAGATCCAAATCATATTTTTGAAAATTATGATGAGTCAGTTAAATACTGTGTTGTTGCTGATAAAAAAGTTCTTGAGCAACATCCAAAATTCAAAAATGTTCTTACGGCTAATAACTTTTCGATTTTTGAGATTGAGGAGGCAGAAAAACAAAAAGATATAGAAACCTACATGAGTGTTATTGAACTTATGCAAAGTAAAAATTTTAATAGGCATGATTTTGTTGTAGGTTTCGGTGGTGGTGCGGTAACAGACTTAGCTGGTTTTGTGGCTGCAACTTATATGAGAGGGATTAAATATATGCAAATACCAACTTCTCTCTTAGCGCAAGTGGATGCATCAATTGGTGGGAAAACAGGAATCAACCATGGAAAAATAAAAAACTTTATTGGCTCTTTTTATAACCCTACAGAAATATTTATTTGTTCAGATTTCCTTGTAACCTTACAAAAGCAAGAGTTTCTGAATGGCTTAGCTGAAGTTATAAAACATTGCTTAATTACTTCTAGAGATTCTTTAATTAGGCTTTCTGAGCAATCAGAAGCGATTATGAATCTTGATCAAGATGTACTTTTAAAGTGTATAAAAGAGTCATTAGAAACCAAGGCAAATATAGTACAACAAGATTTTCAAGAAAGCGGACAAAGAAAGTTTTTAAATTTTGGTCATACCTTTGCTCATGGGATCGAATCAGCAAATTATGATGCTCCAATACTTCATGGACATGCTGTTATGATAGGCATGCTCATGGCTCTTAAATACTCGAATGAACTTGGCAAATTAGAAAAAGACGAGCTTGATTTAGCAATAAAAGTTATGAATGAATTTGAATATGACTTCAAGGATGTAAAATTTGATACCGACATAATCTTTGAGGCCATGAAGAAAGATAAAAAGAATACTAACGCTATAAATCTAGTTCTTATTAATGAAATTGGAGCTCCTTTTATCTACCAAGAAACTTCCGAAGAAAGCTTGAAAACATTTATTAGTAAATTTATTGATGACTTCACAAAATAAAATTTTTCTTGAGGCGCTTAAACGAGAAAATAATCAAGCTCGAGTTCCAATTTGGCTTTTGAGACAAGCTGGCAGATATTTGCCTGAATATATGGAAGTGCGCAAAAATTACTCTGATTTCTTTGAAATGATAAAAAAACCAGAAGTATGTAATGAGCTAACATTGCAGCCACTTAGAAGGTTTCCTTTGGATGCAGCAATAACTTTCACAGATATATTGACTATTCCAGATGCAATGAACTTGTCAGTTGAATTTATAGCTGGCAAAGGGCCTGTCTTTGAGAATTCGATTTTAAAGGATAGATCATTAAGACTTAGTTCAAAGCAAGCTATACAAAAATTAGATTATGTCTTTGAAGCTACTAAAATGATTAAATCCAATATTAATGTGCCATTGATAGGTTTTACCGGTAGCCCTTGGACTCTTTTGGTATATATGTTCTATGGTCAGTCACCGAGTGATAAAAGTCTTATCAAAAGTTTTATCCAATCGGATTCAAATATTGCTCATTCTCACTTAAAAGAGCTAACAATTATAATTCAGGAGTATATAGCAGAGCAGGTAAAAGCAGGTGCTGAGTGCATACAAATTTTTGATTCATGGGGAGGAATGCTTGAGGAAGAATATAGTGAATTTTCATTGAGCTACATTAATCAAATAGCCGAACAATTACCAAATGATATTCCTTTGATTCTTTATACAAGAGGAAAAATTTTGGCTGACTTCTTAGAAGATACAAAAATTAAATGCTTTAATCTCGATTGTGCAGATGTAGTCGATAATTACATTGACAAAGATTTAACAATTCAAGGCAATTTTGATCCAAAAGATTTCCATTTATCCGATGCAGAATTAATCGAAAAAGCAAAGGGAATAAAAGCAAAATTCTTTAATAGAGCAAATTATGTCTTTAATTTGGGCAGTGGCATTACCCCGGATATCAAGCCAGAAAAAGTAGACTTATTTTTAGCCGAGTTATCTGGTTTTAGTTCTTAAAAGACCTTCTTGTGTTACAGAAGCTATTACTTCTCCATCACGAGAAAAGAAAGTTCCTCTACCTAAACCCCTTGAGTTTCCGGTATAAGGGCTATCAGTTGCATAAAGCACCCAATCATTGAACTCAAAATTTGGTTTATGAAACCACATGGTGTGATCAAGACTTGCCATCATGAGATCAGGCGACATATAGCTAATGCCATGCGGAAAAAGTGCTGGCGCAAGAATTCCCGAATCAGAGATATAAGCAAGAAAGGCATTATGCGTTTCCCGTCCTGGCGGTATAACACCATTAGGTTTTAGCCAAACGTTTCTTATCGGTGGCAAAACTTTTGGTTCAAAAACATCATTCCATTCAACCCATTTAATTGAATATTCTCTTTCTTTTAAGAAGTATGGTCTCAGCTCTTCTGGAACTTTATCGATGTCTTCTGTGCGCATTTCAATTTCATCTTTAAGGTCTTCAGGCATTGGTACTTTTGGCATATCAATACTATGTGACATTCCCTCTTCATCTTTCTGAAAGGAAACAGTCATAGTAAAAATAATCTCATTATTTTGAATTGCTTTAACTGTTCTTGTTGAAAAACTTCTACCGTTTCTAATAGGATCTACACTAAAAAGTACCGGCTGTTTCATGATTCCAGGTCGCAAAAAATAGGCATGGAGGGAATGCAGGTGTTTGTCTTCTTCGATTGTAGAATTAGCAGCGATATATGCTTGCGCTATAACCTGACCTCCATAGATTCTCTGGATACCAGCATTTTTACCTTTGTACCTATAAAGATAAGTATCGAGCTGCTCAAGCTTCAACCTATCCAGGGTATTTTCAAATGACTGATTTAATTTCATTATTGGGCAGATAAGCCTCCATCAATAACAATCTCTGTGCCCGTGATCATTTTTGATTCATCAGAAGCTAAAAATAATAGTGCATTGGCAATATCCTCTATTTCAGCAAGCTTTCTAACAGGAATTTGCTTCTCAAGTTTTGCGAGCATGTCAGAAGAAGTATCATTCAGTAAAGCTTCTAATATTTCTGTTCGTGCAAAAACTGGATGCACGCTGTTGCATCTAACTAATTTTGTAGTTCTTGCACAATGCAAAGCCACTGATTTCGACAAATGTCTAACAGCTGCTTTTGCACTGTTGTAGGCCGTGAAATTATGACCAGCCACAATACCTGAAATTGAAGATATATTGATAATTGAGCCATTGCCTGAATCACGCATCAATGGAAGCGCATATTTACAACCATAGAAAACTGAATCAAGATCAACTTTATGAACCATGTCCCAGGCTTCATTTGTAGTACCTTCAACATCTCCCATATAACCAATTCCAGCATTATTTACTAAAACATTTAACTGGTTTTCATTCGTTTTAATTTCTTCTATGACTTCTTGCCATCTGTCTGCGTCTGTAACATCATGTTCAAGAAAATTAATACCTAATTCTTCAGCAACTTTTTCTCCGCCTTCTTTGTTTATGTCGGATATATAAACTTTAGCTCCCTCTCGAGCAAAAACAGCCGCAGTTCCCTTGCCAAAACCTGCTGCTCCGCCTGTTATTAGTGCAACTTTATTATTTAATCTATTTCCCATTTGTCTGTCTCGATAATTTTGGATATATTAAACTAGTATTTCTTAAAAGAACATGAAAAACAAAATAGTAGATAATCAGCCTCAAGAAGTTACAAATTACTTGGAGATAGATCCAAAAGAACAAGATGCAGTTGAATGTGTTAATGAGATTTTTAAATCGCCACTCACTGGCTCTTATAACTGGGACTATACAGTTGTTGATGATCGAATAAAGAAACTCTACGAACTAGGAAAAAAACTTAACTGGAACGTTTCAACTGACCTCGATTGGTCAGAGAACTTTCCTAAAGACGAGTTTTTAGTAAATCAAGAATTCAGATTATTGCCAGAAGAACTTGTGGGTCTAGATGACTTATCAATGGAGCAGAGACTGCAAATGGACAGGCATCAAGTCTCCTGGAACCTTAGTCAGTTCTTACATGGAGAACAAGGAGCTTTATTAGTAGCTTCCCAACTTGTCTCATGTGCACCAACTTTTAACGCAAAAATGTATGCTGCATCACAAACTTTTGACGAAGCACGCCACGTAGAGGGCTTCAACAGATACCTAAAAGAGAAAATTGGTTTTCAATATCCAGCAACTAAAGGTTTGAAATCATTAATGGATAAAATTCTTACCGATGAAAGATGGGATCTTAAGTTTATTGGTATGCAAATTATTATTGAGGGCTTAGCTTTGGCTGCCTTCAACAATATGAAATTCATTTTAAATGATGGCCTACTGAAACAGCTCTTGCACTATGTAATAAGAGACGAAGCCAGACATGTGACTTTTGGTGTTAACTATCTAGAAGATTTCCTTAAAACTTTATCAGAAGATGAAATTGAAGAGAGAGCACAGTTTGCCTTTGAAGCCTGTGTTGTTATGCGTAACAGATTAATTTCTGGTGAGGTCATTTCAAGATTCCTTGATTACACACCGGAAGAAGCACAAGAAATTGCGGCAAATACTGCTCAAGGCCAAAATTTTAGAGTCCTGTTGTTCACAAAAATCGTACCAAACCTCAAAAGAATTGGATTGCTGACCGATAGAGTCAAACCACAATACGAAAAGCTTGGCGTACTGAGTTATGCAGAGCTTGAGGATAACTTTGATATAGACTGGGCAGATATGTCTAAACCATATGAAACCCAAGAAGAAATAGAAAAGGCTATCAGTCTTTAATCAATAACTTCAGCTTTTACAATCTTTATTACTTCAACAGGTACGTCTTGATATCCCTGTACTGAAGTAGTCTGGACGTCAGCTATTTTGTCAACCACATCTAGACCTTCAGTAACTTTTCCAAATACAGCATAGCCCCAACCCTCTTCAACTTGACTGGTTCTAAAATTTAAAAAAGCATTATCAACGTGATTGATAAAAAATTGTGAAGAAGCTGAATGCGGATAAGCTGTTCTTGCCATTGCAATTGTGCCTCTATCATTGCGTAAGCCATTATTGGCTTCATTCATAATTGGTTCTAATTTGTCATCTTTAGGTGTCATATCTTCAAGATGTCCTCCTCCCTGAATCATAAAACCATTAATAACTCTGTGAAAAATTGTTTCATCATAAAATCCGTTTTCAACGTACTGTATGAAATTTTCAGTTGAAATTGGTGCATTTTCTTGATCTAACTCAAGCACGATATCCCCATAGGATGTTGTAAGTTTTACTTTTGGCATTGCTTCTTCCCTTATGAATGTATTGAATA
>CAJXFH010000012.1:0-25304 GCA_913052565.1 uncultured Gammaproteobacteria bacterium
TACTTTGCATATGACCAAAAAGCTCATTTAAAGAACCAAGTTGTTTTAAATATGCCTCTTCAGCAACTCTTAATTTTTCCTGATTTTTTGTAAACTCAGCTTCGAGCTGATCAGCTATTCTTTCTTGTCTTGCCAGCTCTCTTTGTTCTGCTTTGAGAATATCGCCTTGTTTATCTCTTGCAGCTTTGAACTCAGCTTCCCTTTTGGTGTTCTCACTTTGCTCTTTTGTTTTACCTTCTTTAACAAGCTCTAAAAGTTTGTCCAAATTTGAAGGCACTTCTACTTCAGATTCTTGTGCTAGAGCATTAGCAGATAATATTAAAAACGATAAAAATAAAATCTTTAAATATTTCATTATTCGCCCTCCACAAATTTGACTGGTACCCTTAATAGATCTAGCGGCGCAGTCTTGTTAGCCATTCTTATTCCGTCTCTAACTGGGATTCTATAGCTACCACTCACTTCAACCCATTTGCCAGCTTCACTATCCCAAATTCCGGCCTCGCTTTGATCTTTTAGTTGATACATTAAGGCGAGCCTTCCGATTCTGAGAATGTTTACAACTTTTTCTTCCCCATCAAGAACAACGGCATCTTCATAAGTTTCAATTGTTCTCCCATATTCTCTTTCAATGTTATAGGCTTCAAGCACTTGTCTGACTTGTTCAGATGCTGTGACTTTTGGATCAGAGAGTGTTGCTCTTACTTGATTTATTCTTTTGTATCTCTCATCTAATGAGAAAGGTGCATCTAAAGCGACAAACTGTTCCAGACTATTAGCCATTCTCTCCATAAGTGGTGGAATTTGTCGTTGAATAACAACAACTTGTTTTGTTTGTTCAGCTAAAGTTACTAGTCTTTCTTCTTGAGCTTTGATTTGTTGTCTTTTTTGAGCATTGTAGATCTTTAAACCTTCTACTTGCTTTACTACTACTTTCCACTCCGCAAGAAGTGAATCTTTCTCAGTTGATAGATTATCAACTTTTTCTTGAGACTTTTCAGATAGAGAAATAGTACTATCATTTTCCTCTAAAATCTGATCAATATCAGCTGTATCAGCATAGGCAAATACTGCTAATAGGGATAATAAATATACGTATCTTTTCATGATCATTTACCCTTTTAAAAACTTGGACATTAAAACTACCAAATTATTCTCATTTTACAACAATTTTTATACTAAAAATGCGCTTTTAAAACAGTTTTGGGAAGAATACGGGGGTATTTCTTTTATATTCTTGATATTCGGGCCTGTTACCCCATCTTTTATCAGATCTTAGTTCTAATAATCTGACTCCACTAACAAAATAAATTAATAGAAAACCAAAAATTGGTGAGATAAGAGAAACATATTGCAAACCCGACATAACTGGTACTGCCATTACTGAAATACCCGTCCAAAGTGCAACTTCTCCAAAATAATTTGGATGTCTAGAGAGGTCCCAAAGACCACCAGTAATGAATTCACCTTCATTGCTTGGATCAGACTTGAATTTAGTTTTTTGATAATCAGCAACTACCTGGAAACCAAAACCGAAAACCCAAAGCCCCAATCCTATCCAGCCTACTACACCAAACTCAACTTGATTGAGTGCGGTGAGTGCTACTAGTGCTGATAAAGATTGTATGAAAACCCATGCCGCTGACAGAGTCCATGTCATAAAGAGAGTTGAAAAACTTGGCAATATAGCTTTAAACCTTTTATCGTGGCCATCTTTCAAAACTCGCCAAAATAAAAAACCACCAAGCCTTACAGTCCAAATCATTATGCAGAAGTAAATTAGCGTTGACCTAAGACCCATCATGTCATGTACTGCTGTTTTCATTCCGAAAACCACAAAAGATAGAACTGTAATGTAAGTTAGCGATCCTGTTAGATCATAGAACTTTTCAGTTTGGAAAATGTAAGAAGGTATAAATAGCACCCAATGTATCGCAAATGATAGAAGCATAGCCATCATAATCAATGATGTACCTCCTACTTCCATAGTGCCCACAGATACTGTTAGTGCCAAAATATAGCAAACTACAAATGTTGCTGCTGAGATACCAAGCTTCATTAAAGGTTGTAAAATAGATCTTGCCATAACTTATTTTGTAATAAGTATGATGCATGAACAAAAAAAAACAAATAGCGTCGTAAAATAATATGAAATATTCAACAAACCAATTTAAACAAGGGCTTAAAATCTCAATTGATGGTGAGCCATGTTCTATCATTTCTCATGAGTTTCATAAGCCTGGAAAGGGGCAAGCAGTAATGCGAACAAAGCTATACAACCTTAGAACACAGAAAGTCTGGGAAAGAACATTTAAATCAGGAGAGTCCGTCGAAGCTGCAGATGTACAAGAAAAAGAATATCAATTCCTATATGTGGAGGGGACAAGCTATGTTTTTATGGACCAAAATACTTTTGAGCAAATTGAAGTTCCTGAAGATAGTTTAATGGAGATTAAAGACTGGTTAGATGGCGAAGAAGAATGCAAAATAATTTTTTGGAATGGAGAAGTACTGAATGTAGAGCCTCCAACTTTTGTTATTAAGAGAATAGAAAGCACCGAACCAGGCCTTAAAGGTGATACCGTGTCAAATACTTTAAAACCAGCTAAATTAGCATCAGGTAGGGAAATACAAGTGCCAATTTTTATAAATGAAGGCGAGCAAATTAAGGTTGATACGAGAGACGGTTCCTATGTAAGCAGAAGCAAAGAATGATTTTAGAAACATTAAATAAAGAACTTACCAATATCGTTGCAAATTATGCAAAGGAACTTGAAATTGAGCTGTCTGATCAACAGAAAAAACTCATTGAATTCGAAATTAGTGAAGATGGTGGAAGGGCTGACTACTCATCAAGCTCTCCGCTCAAGTTAGCAAAAATTTTTAAGTTAAACCCTATTGATATTGGTGAAAAAATTGTAGGAGACTTAAATCAACAAGAGATTTTAAAAGCCAATCTGGAGGGGCCTGGTTTTATAAATGTACATATCAGACCTGAAATAAAATTTGAAGCCATGAAAGAAGCATTAAAAGCAGACTCAGCATGGGGCAAACAGAATAAAACCAATAAAAAAGTTTTGGTGGAGTTTGTGTCTTCAAATCCAACTGGTCCATTACATGTTGGTCATGGTAGGGGTGCTGTGCTTGGAATGGCGATATCAAATTTGTTAGAAGCAATAGGATGTGATGTCTCAAGAGAATATTACGTAAATGATGCTGGTAGGCAAATATCTATTTTGACTTGCAGCATTATTCTGAACGCCTATGTAAAAAATTTTCCAACTGAAGGAACTTATGAAGGAGACTACATAAAGGCTCTGTCATCTGAATTCGTAAAAGACTATGGAAATTTAGAGAATGAATTAGTTTTCAATAATTATGATGAAGATCCAGACATAAGACTGGATAGCATAACTCATCAACTAAAAAGCGAAGACCCTAAGCTATGGGAAGCCGCTAAGAGATTTTCAGTAAATAAGATATTAGAAATTATTAAAACTGAGCTTCATGAATTTGAAATAATTCATGATACATGGTTTAGTGAAAGCTCTTTGGGAAGCATAGAAGAATCAAGTTCTGATCTAAACAAGTCTCTTTCGGATATAGAAGCAAAGGATCACACATATAAAAAAGAGGGTGCAATCTGGTTTAAAACAACAAATTTTGGTGATGATAAAGATCGTGTGCTACTGAGAGAGAATAATGAGCCAACATACTATCTAACCGATGTTGGTTATCACAAAAATAAAATTGATAGAAATTTTGATCTTTGTATTAATGTCTTTGGTGCTGACCATCATGGTTACATCCCAAGACTAACAGCTGCTTTTGATGTAATGAAATCTGAAGGCCAAGAAATTGAATTTGTTCTCTATCAACTGGTTAATTTACATGAAGAGGGCATAAAAAAATCAATGTCTACAAGAAGAGGCGAATTTTATTCATTGGCTGACTTGAGAAAAGAATTAGGCCCTGACGTTATAAAGTTTTTTTTCTTGGAGAAAAAGTCTGATCATACGATGGATTTTGATTTAGATCTTGCGAAAGACGAAAGCAAAAATAATCCTTACTTTTACGCTCAATATGCCTATGTGAGGTGTTGTTCTATCCTATCAAAATCAGAATTTGACGATAATGGGCCCATAGATTTAGATGAGCTTAATAATCACTTTGAGCTGTTATCAAAAATGATAAATTTTCCGCATTTCATCGAATCATATGCAATGGAAAGATCTCCTCATTCATTGGTGCATTTTGTTAAAAGCTTTTCATCCGCATTTCACTCTTTTTATGAGAATAATCCTGTTATTACCGATGACATTACAAAATCAAATACAAGATTATTTATCACCACTATGACTAAGCTCATATTGAAAAACAGTTTTAAAATCTTGAATGTAACGCCACTAGAAAGAATGTAAAATGGCAAACTTCTCCTATAAAAATAAAAAATTTCCTATTAAAGCTGGTCCTTCTATTCTGTTAGCAATAACCATATCTTTTTTGATGTCGTTTTCAGCAATGTATTTCTTAAAAGATGAGAAAGAATTTCTGAATTTAGACAACTTTACTGTTGAGGATATTGAATACGAGTTTCAAACAGTTTTAGAGCAGAGCAATTTTGATCAAATTCAGGTAATAGCTGAGACAGAAACAGAAACATGCGAATATTTTGCTCAATCTGGCAGCTTTAGGTCTTTAGAAGCAGCACAGAGCCAGTTTAAAGAACTAGAAAAAGTTGGCTATCAACCAAAAATTGAGAATGTAGTTAGTACTAATAATTATAATTTCAAAGTTATAGTTGGACCTTTTGAAAACCGATCACAAACAAATAATGCTCGAGAAAACTTAAGAAGACTAAATATGGATTCATTAGAGATAAGAAACTGCAAAAAAATTACTGATGAACCTTCATAAATACCAAGAAATTAAAGAATTGCTTGGATCAAATAAAAAACTTATTGCTGTGTCGAAGGGACAAAGCATTGAGAAAATAAGACAGCTCTATGAAATTGGTCACCGAGATTTTGGTGAAAATTTTTTACAAGAACTCTCTGAGAAAAAAAATATATTACCAGAGGATATAAGGTGGCATTTTCTGGGAAATATACAGTCAAACAAATTGAATAAAATAGTAAAGCTAAGCCATATGATTCATTCAATTTCAAGAAAAAAAATTTATGATTCTCTCGTATCAAAAGATTTGGAAAAGAGCATAGATATACTTTTACAGTTGAAGCTTGGTGACGAAATTTCAAAAAGCGGAATGTCTTGTGCCGAAATAGAAGAAATTCTCAGTTCTCAAAAAGACGCTTCAAGAGTAGTAATTAAGGGCATTATGGTTATTGGGGAGGGTAATCTTACCAAAGAACAAACCGATCAACAGTTTAAAAATGCCTCAGAGTTTTTTTTACTGCTTAAGTCTAAGCATCCTAATTTAGAATATTTCTCAATGGGTATGTCCGGTGACTACTTGCTTGCTCTGAAAAATGGAAGCAATATGATTAGGTTAGGTTCGTTAATATTCGGAGAAAGAGTAAAAAGAAATGATTGATTCAGGAATTTTATTTGGGATGCTCGGCACACTTAAAACTATTGTTGTCTATTTAATTCTGTTGCTTTTTTTAATTGACCTGTCTAGAGCTGATTCATATAACAAAATAGCTAGAATAATAAAAATACTTCTTTTCCCACTTTTATTGGTTTTCAATATTCACTATAAAAAAATAAATGTTGGCTTACTGTTCGCAGCAATACTCATAAACTTCATTTCATTATATTTGTTGCTCCCTAATTTAGATTTGGGGACCATTGTTAATTTTGCTTTCTTCCAAACAGCTCAAACGTTAATAGGAATTCTAAAATTCATTGTTATAGCTGGCGTTATACTTAGTTGGTTATATGCCTTTGGAGCAAATTTTTATAATTCTGCCACTTCATTATTACAAGAAGTTTATGAAACCACAGTTTCTATATTCAGAAACATTATTCCGCCAACTGCTGGCTTCGATCTTTCTCCACTTATTGCTTTTTTTGTATTTCAGTTAGCAGAAAGAGTTTTGGAAATCTTGATGTTTGAGTATTTTGCTTAAGATTTTTTAAGTATATATCTTTTAATCTTGTGGCCTTTTTCTAAACCTTTCTTATGAAAGGTCGAAACTGAAAAAGAAATTTCAAATTCCTTCACTGCTTGGAATAGTTTTTGTTTTTTTAAAGTCTCATCAATATGTTTTTGATAGATAAATGAGTCCGTAAGAATCTCAATTTTCCCAATAGGTGAAATATTTTCATGCAATAATGTTAAAAATTCTTTCGAAATCAGTCTTCTTTTTTTATGTTTCTTCTTGGGCCAAGGATCTGGAAAATGTATACGCACAAATTCAGCCTTGAAGGACATCTTATCGAGAAATTCGCGCACATCTCCATTAAAAAGATATAGATTTTTTGGTTTGTTAAGATCAAAAAACTCTAGAGCCCTTGCATAACCCTTTTTATATGGTTCGATTCCTATGAAACAGAAATTTTTATTCGACAAGACATCTTCTGAAAACGATTGTGCATCGCCGAAGCCAATGTCCAATACTTTGGGTAATTGTGTGTTCGGTTCTTCCCCTATTTTAAGAACACAATCTGCTTGGCTGGCCAAGTATTTTTTATTTGTTTCAGATAATCTGCCTGCTCTAGAACTAAAAGTTTTAATCATTGATAAATGATTGTATTAGTTGGGAAAAATTTAAGAAAGAGCTTTTGGTATTAAACGTTTACCAGAGTAGTCTTGAGCTTCTTGAAAGCTGAAGCTTCGATTTGTCTAATTCTTTCTGCGGATACAGAATATTTATCAGCCAGTTCATTCAAGGTCAGCTTATGATCGTCAAGCCATCTAGCTCTTATAATATCTTGTGCTCTTTGGTCAAGGTTTGAGATATTTTTCATAAGGGCTGTGTGATTAACACTTTCATAATTGCTTTTTTCAGCAATATCTTGTGGGTTGAATGAGTTGTCTTCAATGTATTGACTTGGTGAAAATGCTTTTTCATCATCATTTTCATCAACAGGCATATCAAAAGGAGCATCTGCTGAATTTAGCCTGTTTTCCATGTGCATTACTTCTTTAAAAGATACATCTAGATCTTCAGCTATTTTTTTTGCTTCTTTATCTGTTAACCAACCTGTGCTTTTCTTTTTGCTTCTTAGGTTAAAGAATAATTTTCTTTGAGCTTTAGTTGTTGCAATTTTTACGATTCTCCAGTTCTTCAAGATAAATTCGTGAATTTCTGCCTTTATCCAGTGCACTGCAAACGAAACCAACCTAACACCTTTATCAGGATCAAATTTTCTGACAGCTTTCAGAAGCCCAAGATTACCTTCTTGGATTATGTCAGCTAATGGCAGCCCATATCCTGCGTAAGATTTTGCAATGTGAACAACAAACCTTAGATGTGATATCACAAGCTTATGAGCAACTTTAATGTCTTCTGTTTCGTAGAATTCTCGGGTGAGTTCGAGCTCCTCTTCTCTAGTGAGAACAGGTATTGAATAAACCTGGGACAGATATTTATCTAAATCCGAACCAGGATTTGCTAAAGCTAATGCGTAACTCATAATAAATTATTATATCACATTATAACCATTGTTTATCTTTTAACAAATGGATGGCTATATTAGCACTAAAATTATGTAAATATCAACATTAATATTGACATTGCTTTGAGATGAAAGTTCATTAGAATATCTGCTTATGGACAAAGCTGAAAAGTTAAAAAAATTACGTGAAGGACTTGTGCTGTTAAGCAGAGACAGAGAGGTAGTTTTCTCATTTCATGAAACTTTTGACATGGTTGATGAACTTTTAGAGATTGTCGACGAGCTTATCCAGGAAAACTCTAAGAATTAGAGAAAACAAATGTGTTGTTTATTTTTTCTCTAAATACAAAATCCATTTTATTAAAACTTGTTGCATCGTTTGGATTCGTAATCTGATTTTCTATCAAATGTCTTGCCATTTCTCCTCTAGCTCTTTTCGCAATTACACCAACTACTCTTTCCTTGCCACCTGATAAAGATAAAAATTTAAAGTTAACGACTTTTTGCTCATTCACATAATTCTTAATGACTGAGAAATATTCATCAGAGGCTAGGTTGAAGAGATAAGAATCTCCTAGTTCTTTATTTAATGCAGAAGCAACTTTATCTCCCCAAAATTCGTATAGGTTTTTAGAATCTCCAAAGGCATGTTGAGTTCCCATCTCTAATCTGTATGGATTCATTTCATCAGAAGGTTTTAATATGCCATAAATACCTGAGAGTATTCTTAAATTACTATTCATATAATTAACTTCATCACTGTTCATGCTTTTTGCATTTAAATGTTTGAATACATCACCTTCAAACTGGAATATTGCTCTATTTTCTATCTGATCAACCTTGTTCCAATTTTTATATCTGTCAGCGTTAAGTTCAGCAATGTTTCCGCTTACATGCATCATGTCTCCCAATTCCTCGGAGCTCATTTGTCCAAGAATTTTTGCTAATTCATTAGCTTCTTGCATGAAAACTGGACGAGTAGGTTCTAAGCTAATTTCGCATTTACTGTTTGCTAATCTCTTAGCTGGTGAGATAACTATCATATTTCTATTCCTGCATTATTAAAATCTAGGGCCCTTTCAGCTCTATAACTAGATCTAGCCATTGGACCTGAAACAACCTCAAGAAAACCATATTTTAGACCTACTTTTCTGTAAATTTCAAACTCTTGTGGTTTTACCCATCGATCAATTGGCAGGTGATTGAGTGTTGGTCTCAAATATTGGCCAAGAGTAACAATATCTACATTATTATTTCTTAGGTCCTCAAAGGTTTGATAAATTTCTTCATCAGTTTCTCCTAAACCAAGAATAATGCTAGATTTGGTGATCATATTAGGGTTAATTTCTTTAGCAACTCTTAAAACATCCATTGTTTTCTGGTAACCAGCTCGTGGGTCCCTTATTGGGTGTGTGAGCCTTTCAACTGTTTCGATATTTTGAGCAAAAACTTTTATTGGTGAATTAACTACTGTCTCAATAGAATCATAAGAACCGTTGAAATCTGATGTTAATACTTCTACTTCTGTGTTTGGAGATGCTTTTTTAATTGCATTGACTGTATCGGCAAAATGTTTAGCGCCCCCATCTGGAATGTCGTCTCTATTTACACAAGTAAGAACAATATATTTTAGGTCCATCAATGAAATAGTATTTGCGATCTTTTGTGGTTCTTCTTTATCAAGCCATCCCTTAGGGTTTCCAGTATTGACCGAGCAGAACTGACAGGCTCTAGTGCATGTATCGCCCATAAGCATAAATGTAGCTGTTCCTCTAGACCAGCATTCTGATAAATTTGGACATTTTGCTTCTTCGCATACGGTGCTTAAATTTAAGTTTTTTACCTTATCTTTAATCAGTGTATAGTTCTGGTTCGCTTGATTGGCCGTCATTCGTATCCAGCTTGGCTTTTTTTCTCGCTCAACTTGAGAATAAGCATTACTTTTCATGCCATCTTTTATGGACTTAATTCCAGCATGGTTTGTGATTTTTACTGTTGGTATAAGCTCTCTCATTTCGTCAAAATTTTTACAAAATTATCAATTAAAGAGTTTTTAAATTCTTCCTCATTAATATTTATATAATCTTCTAGATTACAAGCCTCTACGTCTAATCCGCAAGGCTTTATGCTATTAAATGTTGAAAGATCTGTGTTTATGTTAATGCTGAGCCCATGATAGGAATAATTTTTTTTAATTCTCATGCCAATTGATGCAACTTTTTTGCCTGAAATAAATATGCCTGGATCTGCATTATTTATTTGATGACCCAGATCTAAGTCTGTTAATACTCCTGAAACTGTCTTTAAGATATTTTTTGTAAGTTCTGATGGCGGAAAAGGTAGAGATTTAAGATTAAGCATAAAATAAAAAATCCACTGCCCAGGTCCATGGTATGTGGTCTTGCCACCCCTATCAGTTTTTATGAAAGGTGGTTGCTTGCTTCTGTCTTCATGGATTGTTTTTTCGCTTATTCCAATAGTAAAAACCGGTGTATGCTCAAGAAACCAAATTGAGTGATGTTTGGGCTTAGAACTAATAAGATTCATCATTTCAGAATACGCCTCATCAAAATCAATTATTCCTTTATTTTGGAAATCGATATCCATCATATTTTTTCAAGGTTTGCGTATGCCATGACCAACCACTTCGTTCCAACAGAATTAAAATGTACTTGAACCCTAGCAGAGTCACCATTCCCCTCTATGCTCAGTATTACTCCTTCGCCAAAGCTTTTGTGTGAGACTTGATCTCCCAAATTGTACCCGTGTGCAGAATTATCTGATGAGTCTAAAGAAGCAGAACCAAAATAAGAATTTCTATAAGTTTGTTTAGGTCTGACAAATTCTAAACAATCATGTGGTATCTCATTTATAAATCTTGAAGGAGGATTATAGGAGTCCTGTCCATATAATCTTCTAAATTCAGTGTATGCAAGATAAAGTTTCTTTCTTGCTCTTGTTATGCCGACATAGCAAAGCCTTCTTTCTTCTTCAAGCTCATTCAAATTCTCAATAGATCTTGAGTGAGGGAAAAGCGACTCTTCCATACCGACGATAAAAACATACTTATACTCTAAACCCTTTGCAGAATGTAACGTCATGAGTTGAACTGCATCGTCAGTTTTAGCAGCTTGTGTTTCGCCCATATCAAGTGATACAGAGCTTAAAAATGCAGCAATAAATGAATCATAATCAGAAAGGTCTTCTCCTTTATTGATAATTTCAAATGATTTAACTGCTGAAATTAATTCATTGATGTTTTCTATCCTTATTTTTCCTTTCTCGCCTTTTTCTTTCATGTGATGCTCAATCAAACCACTCTCATTAATAACTTTTTCAACAAACTCATCTGATGAATAATCATTAATTGTTTCGGCCAAGCTCTCGATAAAATTTACAAACACCCCTAATGATTTAGATGCTTTCCCTTTAATCTTTTCAGCTTTAAGCATTTCCTTAACCGCACTAAAAAGTGACAGCTCGTTTTCATTAGCAACTGACCTTATTGTCTCTAAAGTTTTTTCACCGACTCCACGAGAAGGTGCACCTATTGCTCTCTCAAATGCTGTATTGTCATTCCTGTTCACAATTAACCTTAAGTAAGCAAGAACATTTTTTATTTCTAACCGTTCATAGAACCTAACGCCACCATAAATTATGTAGGGTATATTTTGCCTAAGTAGGTACTCTTCTATTGTTCTCGATTGTGCATTAGACCTGTACAAAACTGCAATGTCCTTGTACTGGTCACCGCCATCAAAAAGCATATGCACATTTTCTGCTACGTAGTTTGCTTCTTCCTGTTCGTTGTATGCTTCATAAACCTCAATTTTTTCTCCCTCATTTCCTTCAGTCCATAGTTTTTTTCCTAGTCGATTTGAGTTTTTATCTATAACTGCATTTGCTGCGCTCAAGATGTTTTGGGTTGATCTGTAGTTTTGTTCGAGCCGGACAATTGACGTACCCTTTTCTTTAGAAAATTTATTGATATTTTCAATTTTTGCTCCACGCCAGCCATAGATAGACTGATCATCGTCACCGACTGCCGTAACTGTGGTGGCTTCTCCTATCAAATTGTTAATCCATTTAAACTGAAGTTCGTTGGTATCTTGAAACTCGTCAATCAAAATATTTCTAAATTTATTTCTATAAAGACTTCTTATATCTTCATTGTCTCGAATAATTTCATATGAGCGTAGTATCAGTTCTGCAAAATCAATAAGGTTTTCTTTTCTCATGTAAGCTTCGTAATAAGCGTATATTTTTTTCAGAGTCTCTATATTAAAGTCTCCCTTATCATCAACATCTTTAGGTCGTAGAGCTTCATCTTTCCAGGTGTTGATCTGCCATCTTATTTTTTCAGCAGGCCATTGATCTTCATCGATATCCAGATCTTTTAAGTTTCTTTTTATTATTCTGAGCTGATCATCACTATCTAGGATGTTGAAATCTTTTTCTAAGCCAGCTTCTTTGTAGTGTCTTCTCAATATTTTGTTCGAAATAGAATGAAAAGTACCGCACCACATTTCAGGGATAGGCTGATCAAGAATATTTTCAATTCTTGCAGTCATTTCATTGGCTGCTTTATTGGTGAATGTTACAGATAAAATACTATGTGTTGAGCTAGACAAGGCTTTGATAAGCCAAGCAATTCTATGGACAAGTACCTTTGTCTTGCCTGATCCAGCACCGGCAAGGACTAGTAGTTTTTTTGATTCAGACGTTACTGCTTCGCGTTGAGCATTATTGAGTTCGTCCAGGATATAAGATACATCCATTTATTAAACAAACTTATTTTCTCTAAACCAAAGATTGAAGGCATATTTCTCACCGCCTGTTACAGGCCTCCCTGCATGGAGTGACATTGGATGAACCTTTGTTGTTCCTGGGAGTACATTTTTCCAAACCAGTATGGATCCTTTCTTTGGTGCAACAGATATATTCAAATCTCTAAACTCAGTGTCTCCGCCTTCTTCGACATCATTCAAGTAAGCGATAGCTGTATATATCCTTTGTCCGCCTCTCTTAAGGTGCTTTCTTCCTTCCTCTGTCTCTCCATTAAAAGCATCATGGTGGTCGTTATATTGTGTTCCGCCTGTATAGTAGACAACTTGAAATGATTCAGCATTTTTTAAAGGGAATCCAACTAAGTCAGCAATTCTTTTGCCAACCTTCTCTGTTAAATCTGAATGATTATGTGGTAGCCACATATTGCTGCCAGTTCTATTCTCATGATAGATGCCATCTTTTCCGCCAATTGTCTTAGCTCTTTGCAAGCCCCCTTGTGAGGCCTGAACAAAGTGATCACATTCTTCGTCTGATATAAAATTTTCTATTACATATATCAATGGATCATCGTTATAAATTACTTTGTTACCATCTGTTCTAATTGGCTTTTTGAATTCTTTTTTAATCTCAACCGGAGCTGGTGTTTGTTGGGGCTGGCTTTCAAATTGTTTATCAAGACCAGAATTTACACCAATCAAATACAATGAACGCATAGCTAGACCAAGCCCTAGTAAGGCTATGATTAATGCGAATATTGATATTACAAAAGCTGCTATTTCCACAAAAATATTATACTGAATTGATTAAAACTTATCAGCCTTGTTGGCGAATTCTTCGCGTGCAGATATAAACTCTTCTTTCATTTTAAGCACCAATTCTTCAACCTTTGGAGAACTTTTTATTGAATTTATGCCTTGTCCTGAACCGTAAATGTCTTTCCATACTTTTGCAGAGGCATTTCCTCCAGAATTAAAATTCATTTTTGTTTTGTCCGCCTCTGGAAGATTATCAGGATCCATCCCAGCTCGAGAGACTGAAGGGCTCAAATAATTCCCATGCACTCCACTAAAATAATTTGTATATACAACGTCTTTCGCTGCCGATTCAATTAGCATTTTTTTATAATCATCGTCAGCTTCTGATTCTTCTGTAGCGATGAATCTTGTTCCTATATAAGCCAAATCAGCACCCATAGCTATTGCGCTGGCGACCGAGTGTCCATCAGAAATTGCTCCTGAAAGAAGAATTGTTCCGTTGTACCATTCTCTTGTCTCTCTCAATAGTGCAAAAGGTGACAATGCACCAGCGTGACCTCCAGCTCCTGCGCAAACCAAAATGAGACCATCAACTCCTTGTTCCACTGCTTTTTGAGCATGTCTTGTATTTATAACGTCATGAAATACTAAGCCTCCATAAGAATGAATGGCTTTGACCAAATCTTCAGGTGGTCTTAAAGAGGTTATGATGATGGGTGCTTCATGTTTTACACAAGTTTCAACATCTTTAAAAAGACGATCGTTTGATAAGTGGCAAATTTGGTTCACAGCATAAGGTGCAACAGGCTTGTCTGGGTTATCTTCTTTAAACTGGCCAAGCTCATCATTGATTTCCTTTATCCAATCTGACAGCAGCTCTTGAGGTCTAGCATTTAGTGCAGGAAACGACCCTACTATGCCAGCTTTGCATTGAGCAATCACAAGACCTGGTCTTGATATTATAAATAGTGGTGCACCTACGACAGGCACAGATAAGTTGTTTTTTAGTATATCTGGAAGCATTTTATTTTGAATTTAAATTATCTATGACCCAACTAATGGACCAGTTGTGACTTAATTTATTACCTTTATATTCTTCTGGCAACCTAAATGGACTAACTCCTTCAATATTTTGAATCTGGGTATCAGTTTTTAGGTTTTTAAATGCGCCATCTAATTCTTTGATTGTCATCCATTGATATGCTTCAACATTATTTCCAGTTTTCTTTGGGGCGACATAACCACACCAGTTATTTAGTCTTCTCTCTCCTGCAATACCAGTAGCGATAATATGCATTTCGATCGGTGTTTCATAATTTTTTTCTAGCAACTGTGCTACAACTATCCCACCATAACTATGGCCCATTAGCACGATCTTAGAATAATTATTTTTTTGTTCATTTATTATTTTATGCAAATTATCTGTTGCGAAATTTGGACAACCGTTCGTTTTCCAGCGATAAAAAGCAATATGATTCTTAGTTGAATTAATATTCAGTAATGGATAAACCCATTCATAGCCTTCTGTTTGGAATCCATGAATTGCTATAAATAAGGTTTGTTGGGTTTTTGTTCTTTCAGTTAAAAAATGAATGCCTGGCTTAAGATCAACAAGGCTGTCTCCAGCTCGAAACACTCCAGCTTCCGCAAATTTAATTTTCAAATTTTGAAGATCGAGGGCAAATAAGCTACCAGAAAGGAATAATAGGATTAGAATTCTCATTTTTTAGGGCTTTAGTTTCTTTAATAACCAGAAGCCAAACCAAGTGCTGAAAACAGTCTTTAATATTACCATTGGAAGAGCTGGAAACTGATACCAGAAATCTAAGTATGCATTCCAAAACCAGGAATAAATCCAATCATGCAAAAATTTTAGGTTCTCTACCAAAAAAATCTTAGTGGTTAGAGTCGATAGACTATAGTCTGTCTGCAATATTTCCAACAAAACCCAAAAAATAATTATTATTTGTATTGGAGTTGTATAAATACATAAATATGCAAAACCCAAGCCTAGCTGTTTCATAACTTATTAATTTTAGTCTTTGTGAGACCAAATGCATACTTAAGTTATTTTGCTGTTGCAGTTCTAAAGAAAAAGAAAAAAGAAAGCGTTGCACAAGAAGACAGGATATGCCAAATTGCATGAGGCTGAAGAATTGAATCAGGATCACAATATGGTTGGCCTGGGTAACCTTGTAACCAAATAATCCATGCGCTTATATAAAAAAAGATTCCAAGCCAATACCATGGGAAATATTTTTTATTTGATTCGTGTTTTTCATTAATAAATAAGGCTGGGATCCAAAATAAAGTTACCCACCAATACTCTGAAAAATTTGCAATAATCTCATCGGGAAATCTGCCAAAAACTGCAAGTACTGCTATACCAACAAAGCCAGAAAGCAGTCGAACTGGTTTGCTGTAGAAAGTCTGCAAGACCTCAGTTATGACCCATAACGCAATGGAAAGAAACCAAAAATTAAAATTGATGCCTAGATCTGTTCCAAGAAACCAGCTTAACAAACCATATAAACCAACAACTATTAAATAGGTTTTAACGAATAAAGATTCGCGCCAATTTTTCATTGTGAAAATATTTACTAGCCAAGGAATAGAAATCCACATGATCATGCTGAGCCAGTCTGCCCATTGGCCCCAAGCTGTATGGGTGCCATGCATCAATAATGAGCCAGGACCAAGAAATACTGCTGCCCCAGCATAAGTTAGTGCCGTTGGTGTTGGGCCGTGAAATCTACTTCCTTCAATTTTTTTCTCATTAGCTAGAATCCAAAACATCAATAGGCCTGTTGTCATAAAACCTATATTGCTTAAGGCATTTGCAGGCTCTCTAAAAAATCCACCGCTGATCCTTTCGCACCATCTAGAAATTTCACCAATTGCATATCCTGGTTCAACCGAAAGGAAATTAGTTGTAGAAGCTAATAAAAAATAAAGGGTGAAAAATAATCCTACGAGTGATAGTGGAATATAAAAGATGTTTTTATTCAATTACGAGTCCCATCTAGTGACAAAATCGTGGATATCATGCTCTGGAATCTTCTTGGGTTCACCATCAGGTGTTCCAATGTAAAGATACCCAACAACCTGCTGACCTTTTTCAAGATCTAAATGTTTTCCAATCTTATCATTCAAAGAGAAAGTGCCTGTACGCCATATACCCCCATAGCCCATGGAGTTAAGCGCTAACAGAATGTTTTGGCCTGCAGTGGCAGTTGACATTATTTGTTCAACCTCAGGAACCATAGCATGCTCTTTAGGAGTGCATACTAAAACCACTATCATGGGAGCTCTAAACGGCAACTGTTTATACTTTGCTAATTTTTCATCATCAAGACTATCCATGTTTTCTTTTGCATAGTTGACGAAAGCATTCGAGAGCTTGTTTAGGCCCTTGCCTTGTATCTGAATGAAGCTAGACGGTCTAAGCCAAGCATGATCAGGAGCTCTAAGAGCAGCCTGGAATACCTGTTCCATCTCTTTGTCCGATGGCGCTGGCTCAACCAAGTTTCTGTGTGAATTCCTGTAAAGTATGTTTTCTAATGCTTCATTCATAGCTCTTATTTAGGTGTAATTTGCTAAAAAGCAACTATAAACAGATTTAGAGGAATTACATATATAATTGAGATTCAAGTAGGGAAGTTATGGCTGGACCTTTAATTAAAAAGCTTAATCAAATTTCTTTAAAAGATTTTGATGATGTGGGCGGAAAGAACTCATCACTGGGAGAAATGATTAGCAATCTTTCAAAATTGGGTGTAAATGTGCCTGGTGGTTTTGCTATAACTTCAACAGCTTTTAATGAGTTTCTCTCGCTTAGTGGTTTAGACCAAATTATTTCAGAAGAACTATCTAACTTAGATGTTGAAAACTTAACTGATTTAAGAAGGTCCGGCAAAAAACTTCGAGGCTTAATTCTCAAAACACCTCTCCCAGAGGTACTTATTTCTGAAATCGAAAAAGCTTGGAAAGATATCTCTACGCCAGGAAAAAGTTTTGCGGTCCGTTCATCTGCTACCGCTGAAGATTTACCGGATGCCTCTTTTGCTGGTCAACAAGAATCGTATCTCAATATTGACGGGTTCGAAAATTTAATCGATGCCGTTCGGAGAGTCTATGCCTCATTGTTCACAGACAGAGCAATCTCATATCGAAAATTAAGAGAATTTAAGGGCACATTATCAATTTCAGTTGGGGTCCAAGAGATGGTTAGAAGTGATATTGGGTCATCTGGTGTCGCCTTTACTCTTGATACTGAGTCTGGCTATACAGGCTCAATCTTTATTACTTCTTCATATGGCTTAGGCGAAGGCATAGTCCAGGGCACTGTGAACCCTGATGAGTTTTATGTATACAAAAATGCTTTAGAAAACAATAAGTTCCCAATTATTAAGAAGAGTCTAGGGGAAAAAGCAAAAAAAATGATTTTCACGGACAGCAACATGGCTGGTAAGAGCGTTAAATATGTAAGAGTAAAGGCCGAGGATGCAAAGGCGTTCTCACTCTCTGATGCAGAAATTATTGAATTAGCAGGATATGCCAAAACGATAGAAGATCACTACAAAGTCCCAATGGACATTGAGTGGGCAAAAGATGGTGAAAATGGGAAAATTTATATACTTCAAGCCCGACCAGAGACAGTACAAAGCAAGGTTTCAAGTTATTTCGAAAAATTCACTTTAAAAGATAAGGGTGAATTAATTGTATGTGGTAAAAGTGTTGGGCAAAAAATAGGCAAAGGAACTGCGAAAGTAGTGAAAGACATTTCAGAGATTCACAATATAAAGCCTGGAGATGTTCTTGTAACTGATATGACTGATCCTGATTGGGAGCCTGTAATGAAAATAGCTGCTGGCATTGTAACAAACAGAGGGGGCAGAACATGTCATGCGGCAATCATTGCAAGAGAATTAGGCATACCAGCCATAGTTGGGTGCAATACCGCAACTAAATTCATCTTGAACGGCTCAAAAGTTACTGTGAGTTGTGCTGAGGGAAGCGAGGGAAAAGTTTATAAAGGTGAGCTAAATTATTCTGTTGAGAAAATTGAATTGGGGGCCATGCCAGATGTGCCAATAAAGATAATGATGAATGTTGGAAATCCTGATAGAGCAATGAGTTTTTCAATGATTCCTAACGAAGGAGTTGGTCTGGCAAGGGTTGAATTTATTATTAATAAAATGGTAGGAATTCACCCAAAAGCCCTAATTGATCCCTCAGTTGTAGATGGAAAAACTAGAAAAATAATCCAGAATAAAATTTCTGGTTATCCAGACACAAAATCTTTTTTCATTGAAAAACTTTCAGAAGGTATTGCAACAATTGCAGCATCTTTCTCACCAAAACCTGTCATAGTCAGGTTGTCAGATTTTAAATCAAATGAATATGCCAATCTCATCGGTGGACAGTGCTTTGAACCACTTGAAGAAAATCCTATGCTTGGCTTTAGAGGGGCAAGCAGGTATGTTTCCGAGGATTTCAAGGAATGTTTTGAGCTTGAATGTGAAGCTCTTAAAAGAGTCAGGGACAAGATGGGGCTAACCAATGTTCAGATTATGATCCCTTTTGTTCGAACCATTGAAGAGGCTGAAAATGTTATAAACCTCTTAGAGCTGAATGGTCTTAGTCGTGGAGAGAATGGTTTAAAAGTTCTTATGATGTCTGAGATTCCTTCAAATGCTTTGTTGGCTGATGATTTTCTAGAACATTTTGATGGCATGTCGATAGGCTCTAATGATATGACTCAGTTGACCCTTGGA
Source organism: uncultured Gammaproteobacteria bacterium (assembly GCA_913052565.1). Taxonomy (GTDB): domain Bacteria; phylum Pseudomonadota; class Gammaproteobacteria; order Magnimaribacterales; family TMED112; genus TMED112. The sequence continues at coordinate 18,905 of CAJXFH010000012.1, forward strand.
CTAGATAGAGACTCTTCGCTTGTGTCAGATATATTTGATGAAAGAGATCCCTCTGTTAAGAAAATGCTCTCGTTGACAATAAAAGCATGTAAAGAAAATGGTAAATATGTTGGCATTTGTGGTCAGGGCCCATCAGATCATTCTGATTTTGCTGAATGGTTGCTCGATGAAGGCATAGAAAGTATTTCTTTAAATCCAGATACAGTTATTGAAACTTGGCTTAAGCTTGCAAACAAATAGCGCATTCTATTTTGTATAATTTAATGTATGGATAAAATACATATTTTAATATCTTTAAGTTTATTGGCCATTGCAGTGGCTTTGTTGGTTATAGATAGCTATTTTTCTTCATTGGTACTTTACTTTTTGGGGCTATTCTATATTTACCAAGGATGGACAGAGAAAGAATCAAATAGTCGTAGTGCTTTAGGTTCTTTGTTAGTTGGGGTCTTTATAACAGCGATTACATTTTTTGCGGAATTTTATGCAGGATATATAAATCAAGATACTATTGCGATACTCAAAGAAACTATAGCAACCTTAAAAGAGTAGATTTAACTATTTAGCGCAGACTCAACGGAAAGGTGTCTAATTTCACCGTTTGCCATATTAAGGCCATTTGCAAGATGCTTATCTGAAGCACAAGCCTTTTCTAAACCTAGTGTTGCAAGTTTTTTTACATAGGGAAGTGTTGCATGATTCAATGCTAATGATGCAGTTATTGGCACAGCTCCCGGCATATTCGTAACACAATAATGAACAACTCCTTCTTCAACAAATACTGGTTCGTCGTGAGTGGTTGGTTTGCTTGTCTCAATACATCCGCCCTGATCGATTGAAATATCCACCAAGACACTACCAGGCTTCATGCCTTTCAGCATTTCTCTAGTAATGACTTTTGGCGCCTCTTTGCCAACCACGTATACGGAACCAACTACTAAATCAGATCTGCTGATTACGTCTGCGATATTGTCAGGTGTAGAGTTTATATAAGAGACTTTTTCGTTCCCAAAATCATTTTCCAGATTTTTTAATTTTTCATCTGAGATATCTAAAATGTTGACATGTGCTCCAGAGTCAATCCCTTTTCTGATTGCCTCTTTGCCTGCAACACCAGCCCCAACAACTGAAACTTCACGAGCTTGTATATTTTCAAAATTTCCAAACAAAGTGCCAATGCCTTTATTTGGTTTCAATAGAAAATATTGTCCAACTACCAGACTAATGCGCCCAGCAATTTTGCTCATTGGTGCTAAAAGAGGCAGGCTGCCATCGTTTGCTGTAACTGTTTCATAGGCAACCCCTTTTACTCCTGTAGAAATTAGCTCTTTTGCATTTTCTTTATTGCCTGCTAAATGCAAGTAGGTGAAGAGCGTATGATTTGGAGTTAAAAACTGATTTTCTTCGGGTAGTGGCTCTTTAACTTTTACAATGAGCTCGGCGCTCTCGAAAATGTCTGATGCAGAACTTAATATTTTTGCACCTTTTGATTGATACATCTCATCGGTGAAACCTATTTCTTTTCCTGCACCTCGCTCCACGTAAACTTCATGATCTAGTGAAAGCTCACCGACAGATTCTGGTGTAAGCCCAACTCTGCACTCATTGTTTTTTATTTCTTTTGGAACACCAATCTTCATTTGCTAATAATTATAATTTGTAATTTGATATTTTTATAAAGACTTTTCAACTTCTTCGAGAGAATCAGTCAAAATATCAAACATTTCATGAATCTGATTCTCTTTTATGATTAAAGGTGGGCACAGAGCTATTACATCTCCTATGGCCCTTACAATCAGACCATTCTTTTGGCATGTTTCTGCTATTTGTTTTCCGATCTTGCCATATGGATCATAATTTTCTTTGGTGTCTTTGTCTTTTACTATTTCGAGGGCTCCGATAAGGCCTATGCCTCTTGCTTCACCAACTAAATTTGATTCCAACATTTTATTAAGTCTAGTTTGAAATGTCGGAGCAACTGAGTTTGCATGACTAAATAAATTTAACTCCTCATAAATTTCAAGAGTCTTAAGCGCAACAGCGCAAGCAACAGGATGGCCTGAATATGTGTAGCCATGGCCAAAAACACCTACCTCATTACTAGCTTTTTTAATGGGGTCAAATATTTCATCTGGCACAATAACTGCACTAATAGGGATATATCCAGATGATAAAGCTTTCGCGATAGTAATCGAAGCAGGTTTGATGTCGAATGTCTCATAGCCCCAACAGTTACCTGTTCTGCCAAAGCCACAGACTACTTCATCATCTATCAAGGGAATGTCATATTTGTTTAACACTTTCTGAATAGCTGGAAAATAACCTTTGGGTGGGATTAACACACCGCCAGCACCTATTAATGGCTCAGCAATCATTGCCATAAACTTGTCTTCCCCTTCCTTGATAATTAAATTCTCAAGGTTTGCTGCTAACCGTTCTACAAAATCAGCTTCAGTCTCTCCATCAAGTCCTTCGCGATAAAAATGAGGTGTATCAGTATGGTGAAAATTGGGTAATGGCAAATCAAAGAGTTTATGATTTGCTGGAATACCAGTCATGCTTCCGCTTACAACAGTAATTCCATGATAGCCCTTTTTTCTTGCAAGAAATTTCTTTTTTTCTGGTTTACCAATTGCATTATTTAGATAAGTAAAGAGTTTAAATTGGGTGTCGTTTGCATCTGAACCAGAATTACCAAAAAAAACTTTTCCATTTTCATACGGCGATATTTCAATCAGCTTTTCTGACAACATGATTGCTGGTTCGTGACTCTTTGAAGCAAACAATGAACCATAACCAAATTTTTTCATTTGGCTTGCTGCCGCTTCCACCAGAGCTTCATTGCCGAAGCCTAGAGCATTACACCATAAACCGGCCAAACCTTCGATATATTTATTTCCATCTACATCATAAACGTAAATTCCTTCACCTTTATCAAGAATCAAAGGCTTTGAATCTTCATGCACTACTAAGTTTGTTGCAGGATGAAAAATATTTTCTATATCTTTTATAGCAAGGTTCTTATAATTCATTTTTTATTTTCTTCTAACTTTCCCAGAGACTTTAGATATTCTTCGTCCTTGTTCGGATACATTTTATTAAAGCCGCTATGGTCTCGAAAACTCTTAATTGGTTGGCCTAAACCGTAAATTCCATTTAACCTTGATTCTTGTGCATGATCAAGATCAATGTCTACAACAAAGAGATCTTCCTCTCCTGTAGACTCATGCATGATTTCTCCATCTGGATTACAGACAATTGAATGACCACATCCTTGGTCACCGGAACTGTTTATATCAATATAAAAAAGCTGCTGTTGTGCTGCTGTTGCTTGCACCATAATTTTTTCAATATCTCTATCTTTAGTAGGTGTAAGGGTTGGATTGATAATTATTTCTGCCCCGGCAAGAGCTATCGCTCTACTAGACTCGGGAAACCACAAATCGTAACAGATATGTACTCCCAGCTTTCCTTTGTTCTCAAAGTTTACGACAGATGAGGTTTCAGAACATGCAACATTCTTTTCATAGGGAAGCCACGGAAAATTCTTTTTTGCTTTTGAGACAACACTACCTCTCCTATCAATTATTGGAGCAATGTTAAAAACATCTAATCCTTTTTTTTCATAAAATGTTCCTGGTATTAGCCACAAATTCAGATCTTTTGCTATTTCACAAAACTGCTTCTCATAATTTTGGAAGTAGAAATTTTCATCAAGAGCACCAGGACCTCCAACAGCAAGTTCACTCAAAACCAGCAAATCACAATCTTTTCCCCTGAAGCTTTCGATAGCAGTTTTTATGTATTCAAAATTATTTGATTTTTTAAGCTTCAGCTGTAAGCAACCTATTCTTATTGATCTCATGTAGTTGCCCTTTCCTGTTTGGCACTAGAATAGCCAATGATTGCTGCAGCAATAATTAAGGCTATTGTGGCTAGATTCAGTATCAAATCAAACCCATAATCAAGAATTACTAGTGATCCGACTAGTGGTCCAGTCGCTAAACCGACTTTGCTAATAAAGCCTGCAAGTGCGGCCATTTGACCATGCTTATCAAAGGAGGCACAAAGCCCAAGGACGTAGGGGATTACAAATGCCCACGCAATTCCAGTTACAGTGTTAGCTATAAAATAAATTGTTATGTTTTCAGAGTAGTGCAGGAGATAGGTAAAAATAGCAGAGACTAGAAACCCGATACATAGTGGTACGGTCCGGCCATACTTGGTACCAATGACATAAACTAAAATTCCACCTGAAATTGAAATAATATTAGCGATAGTTAGTAGGTTGCTGATCTCAGTATTTACAAGGCCAATGTCTTTACCAAGCTCAAAAGCATAATCAGCTACACCCATATTCGATGACTGAAATAAAAATAAGGCCAGTAAAGCTAGAATTAACAGAAAACTGATATTTAGTTTAAAAGGATTATTATCGCTTTGCGCTTTCTTAACATCTGGGATAAATGGCAAAATTAATAGTGTCATTAAGCTAAATAGCGAGAGAACGCCAAAAACTGCCATATGGCCAAAACTTTCTACTAATCTTGGTACTGTGAAGATTCCAAGGCTGCCAAAACTGTATTGTACAACCAACAACATCCCAAAAATTTTATCTGGTTGGACAGTTCTAGCTATTACAGACAAACCAATTCCAACTGAAATGCCACCTATTGTTCCATGAAGAAACCTTACAAAAATTAAATTATCAGGACTGGTGATTTGTGACGAAATCCCATCTATGACCATCATTAAAATTAAGAGCCCTGCAGCAGAGGAGCGCCATGGCACTGACCTAACCAAGAAAGTAGCAATTAAAGCACCAAATGCTGCTCCATACTTATTAGCACTTACTATCAAGCCTGCCTCATCTCGACCAACTCCTAGGCCGTCAACAAATGCTGACAAAAAAGCGCCACCAAGATTTACATAAAATAGGCCTGCTGTTGCAAGAATTGCATACATGACAGCAGCCATTGTGCTTTCTTGATGCAGATGAATATTTTTTATCATTACTAATTACAAAATGGTCTTATTTTATTCGCTGCAAATACAGCTGAGTCCCAAGAATAAGTGTAACCATCACTAAAATAATAATACGTCATTCTGTTTGGAAGAAAAGCTACAGTAACTCCTCCAAACCCAGACATGAATGGAATCCAAGTATCTGCTTCACAACCAAATGTGCCAGCATCATATTTTCTCTGCCAGAATCCATTGTTATAAGAGATATTAGCTCCTGGAATTGCTTCAATTTTTTCTTCACCTTCGTCTAAGGCTTTTTTTAGGAAAGCAAATTGGGAAGAGTCAGATTGAGTCTGATTGTGTATAAAGTTTGAAATTATTTCTATGTCGTCACGAAGCAGATACATGCCCCAACCAGTGAATGCCTGTGAAGTCTCACCTGTTGTTCTTAAAGTTTCTGAAAGAGCATAACTCATACCCATAGACTGATAGAAAGGTGCCAAAATTTCTGAATAATAATCATCTAAATTTGAAGATTTTTTTAAAAATGCGTTAAAACTTGCCCCCAATATGTATGTATCTGAAGTGTGATAGACAAATTTTTTGCCCGGTCTAGATTTTCTTGGATAAGCTGTACAAGCTTGCTTTAATTTTTCAGCATGAGTAGAAGCATTGAAAATAAATTTAGTTTGCTTAAAACCAGACTCATCAAGATCATGTCCTAACTTTAAAAAATTTCCAGTTGCCATATCAGAGAGGTTCTCAAGTGTGACATCTCGCCATTGTCTTAAATCACATTCCTGTAAAAGGTCAGCGACAATTAAGTCTGATATATTGCCGTATTTATTTTCTAGCAATGACATGCCTACTGTTCCAGCTAGTGACTTGGCTAGAGAATAGCTGGGTAGAAGCAATTGCTCACATATTGGATATGTCCCGTTTCTTGTTAAACAACCGCCAATATAGTGCTCTTCACCGTCAATTAAGCCAAAAATTGTCACGTTTTCTTGCTTAAATGCAGCACTATCAGCAAAAACTTTATAATCAAAGCCATGTTCCTCGTATAGGTTTTTTATTGGGTATATATCTTTATATGGTGTGTGCTTTTTTACTGATGTTGTTGTATTTTTTGTGTTTGCAGTTATTGCAAATACAGAAACATAATCAAATTTCATGTAGGCACAAGTCTCACTAGATATTTGCAATAGAGCATTTGAAAATCTCTCATCTGAATGCGTAATTAGCATTATCCCGTTGTGCACACAATTTGCATTGTTATGGAGGAGTGAAAATGGAATTATTAATAAATCACCTGGCCGATCTTTAATTTTTCTACTTTTTCCTATCCCAAAATGCACATTAAAAAAGGCATGTTCAGTCGCCATAAAAAAATTCTTTGTTGGATAGACTTTGCCATCATGAACAGTGATCTCGA
>CAJXFH010000013.1:0-24078 GCA_913052565.1 uncultured Gammaproteobacteria bacterium
AAACGCTTAAGAAATCAATTTTCTGGAGATTTATTTTGCCGCGATGGGAATAAATATGGGGTAAATCTTCTAGATAACTCGAATAGAAGAATTGGCTCAATACAACTATATGAATCAAAAATTAAAGGTTCTTTGTCTACAGAGGTTCTATCAGATCGTAGATTAGCATTATTTACAGATGAGCTATCTTTTACAATTGATTTGTAACTATTTTTCGCACTAGGCCATCAGAAATGCTCCAAAAGCTATTTTCAATCTTTTCTGATCCTAGAGCATCAATAATTAGTTGATAAATTGTTATAGCTTCCGGGATAATATCTATTCGATCTTTTGGAATATTAAATTTCAATATAAGATCCTCATCGCTTACTGACAAGTATTCCTTCACATACAAAGGGAATTTTTCTGTCTCTAAGATACCTTTAAGGGAGTTAGCTTGCATTAATGCTCTTAAGTTTCCTCCCAAACCGTATAAATGATTGATACCCCTAAAATCTGATAACCAGTTAATTAATTCTTCATATGCTGCTTGTTTATCTTTAGGTGATAAATTAAGCAATCTCACAGCCCCAAGTTGGAAAGATCTGAAAGATAAATTGTTGTTTGAATTGATGCAGATTTCAACGCTTCCTCCACCAATATCTATCACTGCAGTATTAGTTTTATCTTTGTTAAATTCAGAAAGTAGGGAAGCTTCTGTGTGGCCAGAAATAATTTTTAATTCGATATTTTTATTGAATAGCTTTTCTTTTAGCGCATCAACATTTTTAGAATCTCTGAGTGCTGAGGTTGCTACAAAATGAACATCTGTAATTTTTTTTTCTTGAAATATTTCTTGATAATTTAACAATAATTCAATTAACTGCTTCTCGGTGTTATCGGATAGCTCTCCATTTGTAAAAACGTCTCTTCCTAATCTCAAGGGATGTCTGTAATACTCTTGTAATTCAAAAGCATCGTTAAAGATTTTATACTTTATGGCATTCGAGCCTATGTCTACTATTGCTGTGTTCATTTTAGTCTGAGAAAGGCGCTAATATTTTGAATTGCTCATATGTTAGGTTATCGAATAATACACCTTCAATGTAGCAAGAATAATGTCCTAAATCTTCTCCCCATTTTGGTGGTTCAATAGATTTTTTCTTGTCGTATTCAATGGTATTTAAGATATACCTCAATGCGCTCAATCTAGCGATCATCTTGTTGTTAGCATTAATAACTATCCAAGGTGAATGCTGTCTTGCTGTTACATCAAACATTTGATTCTTATACAAGGTAAAAATATCCCATTTATTTACCATTAACTTATCTGAAGCGGAAAGTTTCCAGTATTTAAGTTTGCTATTTTTTCTTGCTGACAATCTTTTTTTCTGTTGATCCTTATCAATAGAAAAGTAGAATTTCACAATTTCAATACCATTTTTTATCAATCTGTCTTCCCACTTATTTACGTTATTCATGAAATCTTCATAGTGTTTCTTGGTGCAGTAACCAAGTGTTGGTTCGGTTAATGCTCTTGTATACCATGATCTATCAAATAGTACGAGTTTACCTTCTTCGGGCATGTGTTTTTCCCACCTTGCAAACCAATTATTCTTCTCATCTGGAGTCGGTATACCTAAATGTACATATCTAAAATTTGAAGGTCTTAAATGTTCTGAAAAGAAATTAATTGTAGATGATTTGCCTGCAGTATCTCTGCCCTCAAAGCAGAGCGCAATCCTTCTTTTATTTTTAATTACGTCTTCCTGTAACTTAAGCAACTCAACCTGTAGTCTATATTTTTCTTTTTTATAAATTATGGGTCCCAATGACTTGTATTGCTCAAATTTGTACTCTATAACGCTCATGTAAATTCTTGAAAAAGAGGGTATAGTATAAACAAATATTTATCCCCGTGTTATGACAATTGTTGAATTAACTCTTTTCGGTGTACCTCTTATTCTTATCTCATCAGCAATGTTGGGTTTCTTTACCGCTTATGGTGTAGGTGCGAATGATGTTGCTAATGCCATGGGTACTTCCGTTGGGAGTAAAGTTTTAACCATTAAGCAGGCTGTTTTAGTAGCAGCTGTATTTGAATTCTTAGGTGCTTTCCTTGCTGGAGGTGGTGTTACGCAAACGATTAGAAAGGGGGTTATAGACCCTGCATTATTTGAAGGTAATTTAGAAGTCTTAATATATGGCATGATTTCAGCCTTATTTGCAGCAGGGACATGGTTATTGGTTGCTAGTCTTAGAGGTTGGCCAGTTTCAACAACTCATACAATAGTTGGTGCCATAGTAGGCTTTGGTATATATACATTAGGTATAAATGAAATTAACTGGACTGTAGTAGGAAATATTGGACTTTCTTGGATTACCTCTCCTTTATCTTCAGCTCTAGTAGCTGGATTATTTTATTACATCTGCAAACAGTACATTATTGATAATGATTCAAGGTTTAAAGGCTTGATAATTAGAATGTATATATTCCTTGCAGGTTTCGCTATAGCTCTCATTACAGTGACTAAGGGACTGAAAAATATTTTTAAACAACAAGAGTTATTTGTTACTTTTCAAGATAGTGTGCTTATTTCTGCTGTGGCTGCATTAATTTTTACATTTATTTTTTATTATTTTTCCAAAGCGAAATTAAAAAGATCTGCTGATTCTGAATCACAATTTGCTTATTTGATGATCTTCACTTCTTGTGCAGTAGCCTTTGCACATGGATCTAATGATGTCGCCAATGCAATTGGTCCATTAGCTGCAATTAATCAAGCGACAAGTCAGCTCTTAAATCAACCATACACCCTTGAAACACCGCTCTGGATCCTTTTTCTTGGAGCTGCTGGGATAGTTTTAGGTTTAGCTACGCTTGGTTATAGAGTAATGAAAACTATTGGTGAAAATATCGTTAAACTCACACCAAGCAAAGGTTTTTCTGCTCAACTCGCTGCAGCCTTAACAGTAGTCATTGCTAGTCAATTAGACATGCCTGTATCAACAACTCATACATTAGTAGGTGCAGTTATTGGCATAGGGCTTGTTGAAGGAGCAAGCACGATTAATTTTAATTCTGTTAGAACTATTGTTCTGTCTTGGGTTGTAACGCTTCCTGCTGGGGCTCTATTATCAATAGTATTTTTAGAATTATTTACTAATCTTTTTACTTATTAATTAAATTGCTACTAATTTGTAACATTGTTGCCATATAACAAGATTATTTTTGTAGCTTAATATGAAAAAAATTATCTATTTTTCTAATATTATTATCTTGTCTTTTACTCTTTATGCTCAAGAATCAACTAACAAAGATGCAGTTGATTCAATTGAAGAGGTTGTAGCAGTTGGAACTAGAGCTAGCTTAAAGTCAGGTCTCGATAAGCAAAAAGAATCTAATCAATTTGTTGCAATTGTTGACTCTGATGCAATAGGTGATTTTCCAGACGAAACAGCTGCTGAAGCTGTTAGGAGACTTTCAGGTGTTTCAGTTGAAAATGATCAAGGTGAAGGCCGTTACGTAACTTTAAGAGGTATGGCGGGTGGTTTAAATGCTGTTGCCATGAATGGTGCATTAGTACCATCTCCTGAAGGAGGCAGAAAAGTTCTGCTTGATGGTCTACCAACCGAACTTTTAGATTCAATTGAAGTGTATAAAACATTAACACCTAATCAAGATTTAGAAGGGATAGGCGGAAGGATTGAATTTAAAACTAAAAAGGCTACAGAACTAGATGAAGCAGTACTAAAATTTAGATACGATACCCAATATAACGAATTTTCAAAAAGTACAAATAATCCAAAATATTCATTTACATATGGAGATAAGTTCACCGAAAGTTTTGGTGCAATATTTGGATATACGTTTCAAAGCAAACATATCATTTCAAATAACAATGAGGTTGGGTATGAACCCTGGGATATAGATAGCAATGGCAACAAGTACTTAGGTCGTGATTGGGAAATGAGGTTCTATGATCTAACTAGACAAAGAGAGGGTATGACTCTTGATATGGATTTTGAATATTCTCCCAATACATCTTTTTTTATGAATTATCTTTTCAATGAATATGTTGATGATGAAGTAAGACACAAAGATGAGTACAGAGCAAGAGACGTAGTTGAATCATCCATTACATCAACTTCAGCTGCATATCAAAGAATAACTGCTGATAAAGAATCAAAAAAACGTATAGAAACAAGACAAATAGAGACACAAATTATTGGTGGTGAAACTAGTTTTGGAGATTTATTTTTTAAATTTCAAGTAAGCAACTCTTTTGCTGAAGAAGCAGATGATAACAACATAGATGCTAAATTTAGAAGTGAATGTCGTATTAGAGAAGGAGACGATATTTGTGGTACATATAGCTGGGCAAATCCACAATTTATAAATATTGTATTAGCACCTGCTGCATCAGATTTACTAGATCCAAGTACATATGAATGGGATGAATTTGAGATAGATTATGGTCTTATACAAGACCGTGAGAAAGCACTAAAACTAGATTTTGAAAATGAGAATTTTGAGTTATTTGATACTCCTATGATTCTGCAGTTTGGTTATAAATTTAGCACTAGAACAAAATCTAACAACAAAGGCAATTTGGATGGTAGTGATGCCATGTCTCCATTAGGTATGATTTCTTATAGTCCCTATACACCTGATAAGTGGTATTTTCCTCAAAATTTAGGGTTCTTTGCTGATCCAGATTTATTATTTGATGCACAATCACAATTTAGACCATTGGATCGTGATCTATCTAAATTCTGGGAAACCCAAGAAGAAATTAATGCTTTCTATTTGATGTCTACATTCGATTATGCCAATGCAGTGGTTGTGGCAGGAGTGAGACATGAGAGCACTTCATTTAAAACTTTTGGATATAACGATGGCAACATTAATGATGTATTAAATTTTAATAGAGACTATGGAATTACTGCTCCAAGCATAAACATTAAATATTTCTTAGACGATAACACACAATTAAGAGGTTCTTTTTATCGTTCATTATCTAGACCAGGCTTTGGAGAAACAGCGCCAATAGCTGATATAAGTGAAAATGAAGGAAGTAACCAATTTAGAGGCTCTATGGGTAATCCAGATTTAGAACCATACGAAGCAGATAACTTAGATTTTTCATATGAATATTACGATGATGGTTTAGTTTTCACTGCTGGAGTGTTTTATAAAGATATTGAAAATACTATTTATCCAAAAATTTTAGCTAATCAAACTATAGGTGGTATATTTTTTACAGAGCTTGAGACCTACGCTAATGCAGGGTCTTCTTCAATATTAGGCATTGAATTAAATCTATTCGCTGAACTAGATAATTACTTACCCATTAATGGTTTTTTTGCAGCATTTAATACAACTTTAAGTGACGGAGAAAGCGATTTTGATACAGGTTTAGGCACATTTACAATTCCATTTAGAAAATTATCTGAAGAAAATGCCAACCTTTCATTGGGGTATGACAAAGGTAAAATTGACGCAAGATTAGCCGTGAACTATCGTTCAAGTTATCTTGATTACCTTGGTGATGAGGGTGAAGACTTACTTGATAGTGGTTTTAACTATGGTTTCATTAGATTTACTGACGACTATCTTTCTTACGATTTAACCGCTAAGTATCAATATTCAGATAATATTTCGTTTAAGTTCGAAGGTAAAAATTTAGGCAATAGACCTGAATATTACTATTGGAATACTTCAGATAGGCTGTCACAATATGACGAGTATGGTTACACATTATCTTTTGGTGTCAGATATAGCTACTAAATTTAAATCACATCTACTAAAAGCAATTTTTTTACTTGCTCTTATTTTTCAATCTGCATCATTGTTTGCAGACAAAGTAGATTACGTTTTTGAGACTGAATCAGTTTCCTCGATAGGAGATGCGGCTGATGATCCAGCTATATGGTTTAATCAAGCAAATCCTACTAAGTCGTTAATTTTTGGAACAGATAAACGAAAAGGTATTCATGTCTACGACATATATGGTAAAGAATTGAGTTTCTCTGAGCTTGGTGCAACTAATAACATTGATCTAAGGGTTATTGATAAGAACGTTCATATGGTCATTTCAAATAGATCTTCAAGCACGCTTGGATATTGGATATTCCCAGAATCTGGACTATTTGAGTATTTCTTGGAAAATCCAATTAATGCTTTTACTGAAGATATTATCCATTATCATCTCGAGGCAAATATGGATGTTTATGGTGTATGCATGGGTTTTGTAAATGGTCGTCTTTCTGCAGCATTGACAGAGGAAGAGGGTCCAACTGTACAAATGTGGGATCTGACTACAAAGAAGGTTATTGGAGAAATAGATGTTATTAGTGATGAGGAAAATGCTCCTAAAACAGGAAATGAAGCTGAGGGTTGTGTCTTTGATGATGAAAATAGCCGTTTATTGATTTCCAGAGAAGGTTCTAAAGGTTATTTGAAAGCTTATGAGTCAGATACACTACAAATGATAGAAGTCGTTGATTCAAGAGATGGGAATATTATTGGTGATCCGGAAGGTGTAGCTATATATAAAACATCAGATGTAGAAGGTTACATTATACTCTCCTCTCAGGGTGGTAATGAATTTAACCTATATGATCGTGTAACTTTAGACTTTATTAGTAAATTTAAAATTAATGCCGTTGAAGATACAGATGGTTTAGATGTTACTAATAAGGCCGTAGAAGGTGTATTTCCAAGTGGTTTTTTGGTTGTACAGGATGGCAGAAACTTACCTAGTAATCAAAATTTTAAAATAGTAAATATAGAAGAAGTACTCAAAAAAAAAACTGAAGATTCTTGGCTTGATTCATTAAAGAACTTTAGTGTCAAAAACCCTCTTCTTGCACCGTTAATAATAATGATGCTGGGATTCTTAGAATCATTTGTCATTACCGGATTTTTCTTTCCCAGTTTATTTCTTTATCTAATGGCTGTTTTTCTTTATTTAGAAGGTATATCAAGCCTATTTTATATAACACTTTGTGGTTATATAGGGTCTTTTTCAGGAGATCAGTCAAGTTATTTAATGGGACGAATATATGGTACAAGAGCACTAAATTGGCAATTTATTAAAGATAGAAAAAAACAGGTAGATAAAGTTAAAAGCACTTTTGACAAATACGAATTTACCGCAATTTTAATTGGTCGTATGACACCAAGTCTCAGACCATTTTCACCTTTTTTTGTCGGGGTATTCAGGCTTAATTACCAAAGGTTTTTACTTTTTGATCTTATTGCATGTTCTGTTTGGGCAAGCGGATTGATACTGCTTGTTGTTTTATGGGATTATATAGCTAGCCTTTTTTAAAATGATTGGATTGTTAAGTTTAGTTTTATTAATAATTTTAGTTTTACTGCTATTAAATTATTTATTCACAAACAAAACTAAAGGTTTATTTAAAGATTTATTAATAAGATCAGCTGCAATTGTTATTACTATTATTTGTGTCTATCTCTTCATTCGCTTAATAAGGTTTGTGCTCTAAATGACAGAATCACTTTTTACAAAAATTAGAAAAGGCGAAATTCCAGGCAATATCGTTTATCAAGATGAAAAATGTTTTGCAATTGAGGATATAAACCCTCAAGCTCCTGTTCACTTACTAATAATACCAATTAAAGAAATTGAGAAAGTATCTGACGCTCAAGTTGAAGATATTGAATTATTGGGGCATTTACTTCATGTCTCAAAACAACTTGCTCAAGACTATGGGCTTAATGAAAATTACAGATTAATTATTAATAATGGGACTGGAGCAGGGCAAAGTGTATTTCACATTCATGTTCATCTTATGGGTGGCAGGAATCTAAATTGGCCTCCAGGTTAAACAAAAGAGGCGCCAATCAATAGCATAAGGACTATAATGCCTATTAGACCAAAAAAGATAACTATGTTCTTCATCACTGTTTTATCGTCATCCATAGAGGAATTTTATAAGTTTTATTATGATTCGCATAGAACCCTACGCAGATAAAGAGGTTAAATCTGTATTAAATAGATTGCTTGAAGATAAAGCTTTTCTAAATTTTATAAAAGATAATTTAAATAAATCGACATCTAAATTTTTATCGATACCCGGTTCTTCTTTTTTAGTTCTTCAGCTTTTTAAAAATAAAGTTAAAAACATAAAGACCGTTGACGAATTTCAAGTCCAAGTAAAATTAGTTCTGCAAAGTATAGTGAAGCAGACTATAGAGAACTTTAGTACCAATGTTTCAGAAATACTTGAGCCTAATAAACCATATTTATTTATTAGCAATCATAGGGACATAACTTTAGATTCAGCACTATGTAACCACGCCATAGATTCAATTGGTCTTGAAACAACATACAATGCAATAGGCGACAATTTAGTAAGCGTCAATTGGATGGGAGATTTGCTGCGACTTAATAAAAGTTTCGTCATATCCAGATCTGGAGAATCAAAAAAAGATATTTATTCAAATCTATCTAGAGCTTCAAAATTTATTAAAGAAAAACTTGAGAATGGTTCTCATGTTTGGATAGCGCAGAAACAAGGCAGGTCAAAAGACGGATTAGATAAAACTGATCCTGCGGTACTTAAGATGCTTCATATTGCATTAAGAAAAGAAATGTCATTTGAGCAGATGGTCAGCAAATATAATATAGTTCCTTGTTCAATCTCATATGAAATTGATCCATTAGCAAAAGAAAAAGCACAACAATTAAACGACTCAGCATCAAAAAAAGATAATGAAGATATTACACACATTTTTAAGGGTGTAATGTTAGATAAAGGCAATGTTGCTTTAAATTTTGGCAAACCTATTGAAGGTGAATTTAGTGCAGAAGAAATGGCTAAAGAAATAGATAATGTAATTTTAGGTAACTATAAATTGTGGGATACAAATATATATGCCTATAAATTTTTATATGAAACTGTTAAAGACGACGAATACCCAAATGCAAGTGCATATTTCAATAATTTGAGGTCTGTTATGACTAACAAAGAGTTAGAATATATAATGAATCAGTATGCAAATCCTTATAAAGCGCAAATGGAATTAAAAGATGGAAGATAATCAAAACGAAGATCAATTTTATAATTCAAAAGAGGACGAGGAAAATTCAAATTCAGATGCTAATGTAGCCCTTGTGATGATTGTCTGTGGTGTCATTGCTGCCTCAATTTGGGTAAGTTCACTATGACTTTAGGCATCAATAAACTTTTTAATATTGAAGGTAAAACAGCTGTTGTTACAGGTGGATCAAGAGGTATTGGCGAAATGATCGCATCAGGTTTTCTTGCAAATGGTACTAGGGTGGTTATAACTGCTCGTAAGGAAGAGGCTTTAATAAAAAAAGCAGAAGAGTTAGAAAACAAATTTGGAGTTTCTTGTGTGCCTTTTTGTGTGGATTTATCCTCCGCAGAGGGAATTGAGCTCTTTGCAAAGTTTATTAGTGAAAATTATTCCGATGGGATTGATTTTCTTATCAATAATGCAGGAGCTGCTTGGGGTGCACCATATGATCAGTTTCCTGAATCAGGATGGGATAAAGTTATAGATCTGAATGTAAAAACACCCTTTTTTTTAACTCAAAAATTGACGTCTCTTCTTGAAAAAAAAGGTTCATCAGAAGACCCATCAAGAGTAGTAAATATTGCATCTATAGATGGGCTACGTGTTCCACAAATGGAAACTTACTCTTACACTGCCTCAAAATCAGGTATCATTCATTTAACTAAACACATGGCAAAAACTTTAGTAGGAAGAAATATTATCGTTAACGCAATTGCACCAGGACCATTCGACAGTCACATGCTTGGCAAAGCCGTCAATTTTGACTACAGCTTCATAGCTGATTCTGTTCCAAGAAAAAGAATTGGTTCACCTGAAGATATTGCAGGCCTTTGTATATTTTTGTGCTCTAGAGCTGGTGCATATACAGTTGGTGAAACAATTACCTGTGATGGTGGACTTACTAAGACACTTTAATTTGATAGAAATTTCTCTGCATCAAGTGCTGCCATACAACCAAACCCTGCACTCGTGATAGCTTGACGGTATGTATAATCAGCTACATCGCCTGCTGCAAAAACTCCTGGTACTGAAGTAGCAGTAGATCCATGATCGAAACCTGTTTTTGTAATGATGTAGCCATCCTTCATATCAAGTTGGTTTAAAAATATGTCAGTATTAGGTTTGTGGCCAATTGCTACGAAAACTCCTTCTAATTCAATAACACTTTCTTCGCCCTGATTATTTTTTATTTTCATTGCTGTAACAACCTCATTTCCGATTACTTCTTGTAAATTTGAATTTAAGATTAATTCGATTTTTCCTTCTTCAACTTTTTTAAACATTCTATCTTGAAGAATTTTCTCTGCTCTAAACTCGTCTCGCCTATGTACTACAAAAACTTTAGAGCAAATATTGCTCAAATATAAGGCTTCTTCTACAGCTGTATTGCCTCCACCTATAACTGAAACTCTTTGATCTTTATAAAAGAAACCATCACAGGTAGCACAGGCACTAACGCCTTTGCCAAGGAATTTTTTTTCAGAATCCAAGCCAAGATATTTTGCTGATGCTCCAGTAGCTATAATTAAGGATTTGCTTGCATAAGTCTCTTTTTGACCAACAAGAGTTAACTTTGGTCCAGAAAAATCAACTTCTTTAATGTGATCATTAATTATATTTACATTATATTTTTCAGCATGTTTTTGCATTCTTATCATTAAGTCTGGTCCTTGAAGGTCCTCATAGTCACCTGGCCAGTTTTCAACTTCTGTTGTTGTGGTAAGCTGTCCACCAACTTCTAATCCTGTAATAAGCGTTGGGCTTAGATTTGCTCTGGCTGCATAAACTGCTGATGTATAGCCAGCTGGTCCTGAGCCTAGAATAATGAGTTGATGTTCCATATTTTTTTATTTAAAAACAAGAGTCCTTGTGGTTTTTTAGTTACAATATCTTAGCATGTCAATCGATAGAATATATAGAGAGTTTTTTGGCTTTAGTTTGATAATTCTGTCACTTTTTTTATTTGTGAGCCTACTAACATTTTCTGCTCAGGATAATATTTTTAATGCATTTGATAGTTCTAAAGTTTATTTGAATAATTTTGGCTATCTTGGTGCTCTGTTCTCATCCATATCTTTAAGTTATATAGGTTATTCATCTTATTACCTGACACTGATATTTTTTTACTTTGGAATGGTTCTTTTCTTCTCTTCATCATCAAAAGACCTCTCAGAAAGATTAAATTTTATCAACCATATTTTGTTTGCTTTCATATCAATATTTCCGCTATCGCTTTTTCTGATGAGTTTTGTTGACAGCTCTACACATCAGGTAGCAATACTTGAAATAAGTTCAGGTGGAATAGCAGGTGAAAATTTAGCCTTGATTACCTCTAATTATTTGCCTTATGTGTGGGTAGGCTCTATCTCAGCTGTGTTGTTTCTGACGTTACAATATTTTATTTTTTACGACTTTCTAAATTTTGTTAATACCATTATTTCGAAAGATAAGAAAAAGATAGCAACTAAACCCAAAAATATTGTTAAAGAAGTTAAAAAGCCCGATGAGCCAAAACCTGTTACTAAGGAAGTCACACCTAAACCAGAAGTTAAAGAAGAAATTGTCCAAGAAGATTTCATTGATTTGCTTGATAAGAAAATTGATGATACCAGTGATGTTACAAAAGATTACTTAGACAATCTTTCAGAAAATCTAGTAAACAAATTGGAAGAATTTGGCATTGAGGGCAGGGTAGAGGGTTCATTGCCTGGCCCTGTAATTACAAGATTTGAGATTAGTTTGGCTCCTGGAACGAAAGCAAGTCAAGTTACAAACATAGCTAATGATCTTGCTCGTTCTTTAGCAGTTAAAAGCGTACGAGTAGTTGAGGTAATTGAAGGAAAGTCATCTATAGGTATAGAGATTCCAAACCCCAAAAGAAAAGTTGTCACCCTGTATTCAAGTATTAATGAATTTGAAAAAGATTCACTTAAACCTCTTGAGTTCTGTGTAGGTAAAGATATTGCTGGAGAAAGCTCAAAAATTGACCTGCAACAACTTCCTCACTTATTGATTGCTGGAACTACGGGATCAGGTAAGTCTGTTGGAGTAAACTCCATTTTACTTAATTTGCTACGTAATAACTCAGCAGCAAACTTAAAATTGTTACTCATAGATCCAAAGATGCTTGAATTATCTGTTTACGACGATATTCCACATTTAATAACACCTGTAATTACAGACATGCAAAAAGCAGCCAACGGCCTAAATTGGTGTGTAAAAGAAATGGATAGAAGATATAAATTGATGTCAATTTTGGGCGTGAGAAGCCTTGAAGGCTACAATCAGAAAGCTTCAAAACCTTCTTCTATTCCACAAGAACAAAAAGAATTACTCCTTGAGGAAACAGATGGGGATATATCAGCACTTCCATATATTGTTGTTGTGATAGACGAGCTTGCAGATTTAATGATGGTCACTGGTAAAAAAGTTGAACAATTGATTGCTCGTTTAGCGCAAAAAGCTAGGGCATCAGGGATTCACTTGGTTATTGCAACTCAAAGACCATCAGTAGATGTGATTACAGGTCTAATCAAGGCTAATATTCCGTCTAGAATGTCATTCTTAGTTTCATCAAAGGTTGATTCTAGAACAATTTTAGATCAAGGCGGAGCCGAACAATTGCTCGGTAAGGGTGATATGTTGTTCATAGAACCTGGCACATCAATACCAAAAAGAATACATGGTGCATTTGTAAAAGATGATGAGGTACAAAAAATTACAAAACATCTTAGGCAGTCAGGCAAACCTAATTACATTGAAGAAGTTACAAAAAGTATCGAAGTACAAGAGATGCTTTCGGACAATGAAAATGATGACGAACTCTATAATGAAGCAGTTGAGTTTGTTGTCGAAACTAGAAGGGCTTCAATATCTTCTATTCAAAGAAAATTCAGAATAGGTTACAACAGAGCAGCACGTCTAATAGAAACAATGGAAGAGAATGGAATTGTTTCGCCAATGAATTCTAATGGCACAAGAGAAGTGCTCTGATGAAATATCTAATCTTTTTTTTACTAGTAAATCTGCTCAATGCTGAAGAAGTAAAAAATTTATACGACAACTTTGATGCACAGATAACAATTCAAAAAAATGAAGACATTGTTTCAAAAGGAAATATTAGATATAGAGAGAATGATTTTTTTTATGAAGTAGAGCTTCCGTATTCGCAGAAGATTATTGGTATTAATCAGAACATATATGTACAAGATGATGATTTTAATCAAGTTCATGTTTACAAAGATAATTCATCTTTTTTGTTAAGAGATGTCTTAAAAGATGAGAATCAAAAAGAATATATTTCATGCCCAACTGTGTGTTACAAAATATTGTTAAATGAAGAAACAGGCTTCAGCGAAGCTTTGATAGTCGCTTTTGATCAAATTATTGAATATATACAGGCAACAGATATTCAAAACGTCAATTATTTAATCAAATTTGAGAATTTTAAAGTTGAATCATCTAAAATTGTCTATGAACCGCCAGAGGATTACAGTTTAGTTAAAAATGATTGATATAAACTTCCATAAAAAAGATCTAGATTCATTACAAAAAAAACTATCACTGAAAGGCTCAGATATAAATTTACAAGAATTAATGCTATCCATTGAGCAAAAGAATTCTCTTCAAGTAGATTTAGACGATTTAAAAAACAAGAAAAATCTTATATCAAAAGAAATTGGTATTTTGGCAAAGAAAGATGAGGACATTTCAGATTTAAAAAAACAGAGTGAAGAAATTTCAAATTCAATTACTAAAATTCAAAATGAATACGATGATTTAAATACTCAAATAAATGCAGTTTTATTAAATATTCCGAATATTCCGGATGACGATGTGCCTCAAGGTGATGATGAATCAGCAAATTTAGAAATAAACAAAAATATTTTTAAGCAAAACAATGATGGGCTTGATCATACAGAAATAGGGCAGAGACTGGGTTTGCTAGATTTTGAGGCAGCAAACAAGCTCACCGGATCAAGATTCGTTGTTTTAAAAGGAAAATTAGCTGAGTTACAAAGAGCACTTATTACTTTCATGCTAAATGAGGCGAAAAATAATGGTTTTGAGGAAGTATATGTTCCTTACATAGTTAATGCTGAATCCTTAATTGGTACAGGACAACTACCAAAATTTGAAGAGGATCAATTTAAAATTAACGCTGATAGGTATTTAATACCTACAGCTGAAGTGCCCCTAACTAATTTATATAGAAATGAGGTTTTAGATGAATCAAATCTCCCAATTAAAGTAACTGCGCATACACCTTGCTTTAGAGCTGAAGCTGGTAGTTATGGGAAAGATACAAAGGGCATGATCAGACAGCATCAGTTTGAAAAAGTTGAAATTGTCATGGTTGTTGAACCAAAAGACTCTGATAAAGCTTTAAATGAATTAGTCAAATACGCTACAACTATTCTAGATAAATTAGAAATTTCTTACAGAAACGTTGTTTTATGTACAGGTGATTTAGGCTTTTCTGCTGCAAAAACAGTAGACATTGAAGTTTGGCTGCCTAGTCAAAATTGTTTTAGAGAAATATCTTCATGTTCAAACTTTCGAGACTTTCAATCTAGACGCATGAATTTCAAAATTAAATCAGAAAAAAACAAATATTTTCCTCATACGTTAAATGGCTCTGCATTGGCTGTGGGAAGGACACTTTTAGCAATTCTAGAGAACAACTATGAAAACGGCGTAGGAGTCCATATTCCGAAGGTTTTACGAGATTATCTAGATTTCGATTTGATCGAAGAGAAAAATAAGTAACAAGAATTTCACATAACTGTTAACTCTTCTTCTTCTTTAGTTATAAAATAGAGTAAGTATCGAAGTGAGAGGTATTTTATGAAAAAAATTCTTTTAACGCTTAGTTTAGCGTTAGTTTCGTTGTTTGCAGTATCCCAAGTTGATGTTAGGTCAGCTATCAAGGGGTATGTAACCGATGCATCAGGACCTGTAGCAGGCGCTGATGTTGTCGTGGTTTATACACCAAACGGTTCTACTGATCGAGTTGTAACCAATGCATCAGGTGGCTTTGTTATTAATAACCTTGCTCCTGGCGGCCCATATACAGTTACTGTAACAAAGGCTGGTTATGCAGATGCAAAAGCAATGGATGTTTTCACAAAATTTAGTGAAACATCAAGTGTTGATGTATTTTTAGCTGCAGAATTTGAAGAGGTTGTTGTTAGTGCACAAGCTCTGGAGAGTACAATTAGATTTGGTAATGGAACTGTATTTGGTGAGGATGTTATTGATGGGCTTCCATCATCTGATAGAGGTATTCAAGACATTGCATCTCTAGACCCTAGAGTTGCAGTAGGTCAAGCTGAAGACTTCTTCTCATTGTCTGTTATGGGTAGTAACCCAAGAACAAATGATATTACTATTGACGGTGTATCTGTCAATGACGCATTTGGTCTGAATGACAGTGGTCAGCCAACTCTAAGAAACTCATTTTCAATAGAAACTGTTAAACAGCTTTCTGTTGATGTTGTTCCTTTTGATGCCTCAAGAGGTGGATTTACAACTGGTAGTGTTAACGCAGTTACTAAATCAGGAACAAATGAATTTGAAGGTGATTTCTACGTCTACAGTAGAGATGAAGCAATGGTTGGTTCAGATGCTTTCGGAAACGATCCAGATGTTTTTGTTGAGGATACACTTGGATTTAGTTTAGGTGGTCCAATTATTCAGGATAGAGCATTCTTCTACTTTAACTATGAAAGTTTTGAACAAACATATCCAGCCTTTTATGGTCCGGCTGGTAGTGGTGCTACCAGAGAAGCATATTTTGTTACCCAAGCGTTAGTAGACAGAGTAAGAAACTCAGCCTTAAACCTCTATGGTTTTGATATAGGTAATTACAACACTGAACAAAATAATCAATCCGAAAACACTTTCGTTAAATTGAACGTTCTGCTGAATGATAATCACGAAGCTGAACTTTCATACATTGATACAACTTCAAACCTTGTGAAAGTTCGTGGTAATCCACCATTTGGTTTTGCTTTAGACAGCCAATGGTATGATGACAAACAAGCACTCGAAGTTCTAACAACAAAATTATTTAGTACATGGAGCGATAAGCTATCAACACAGATGACTTATTCAACCAGAACACAAACAGATAATCAGGACCCATTCAGAGGAGATGATTTCCCATCTGTGTCTATTGTTATTAACAATGGTGACGGAACTTGTGTCGGTAGCTCAAACTGTACAAACCCATTTAGAACCATTTGGGGTTCTGCTAGAAGTGGACAGTATGAAACACTGAGATTTGGTCAAGACCAATTCAGATACAATAATGAGATCATAGTTGATTCAACTCAATTCTCATTTAAAGGTTTCTATGCTGCATCTGCAGACCATGACATAAGTTTTGGTTATGAGTCTAGTGAAGAAGATATTATGAACTCATTTAGAGTTTGTGGTGGTGGTTGTTATGGTTTCTCAGGCATTGATGCTTTTGAAGCAGGTACACCTATTTACTACTTGCTCGAAGGTGGTGTTGGTGGTGTCATCGGTGGTGATGCTGTTAACTGGGTACTTGAGAAATCTTCAATGTTTTTACAAGACGAGTGGAGAGTTAATGACAAACTGAATGTTCTTATCGGTTATAGAGTTGATTGGACTGAATCTGATTCAGCACCTAACGCAAATGCTGATTATCTAGCTGCAACAGGCTACAGAACAGATGTTAGAGTCGATGATGAAGTTACTGCAGGCAGATTTGGTTTTGATTATGATGCTACAGATGCCTTCTTTGATGGCTTCTTAAATGGAGTAACTTACGACTGGTTACCAATTGAGTCTGTAACACTTAGAGGTGGCTACGGAAGATTTGTTGGTAGACTGCCAAACGTATGGGTATCAAATTCCTTCAGTAATGACGGTGGTATCAATAAAGCCGAATTTGAGCGTTTCACTTTTGATGGAACACCTATTGACGGTGTAATTTTTGATCCAAATTCTAACGATCAGAGCAGAGTTGATAGACTAACAAGTTCTGCTGGTGGTGACGTTAACTCACTAGATCCTGATTTTGGTTTACCAGTGTCAGATAGAGCTGCATTAGCAGTGGACTTCACACTTGAAGATGGAGCATTTTTAGGTATTGAATTCAACAAGGACTCAGTCGATAGAGCTTTTGCTTATATTGATCCAGCCCTTGAAGGAAATGTTGCAGGCACATTGCCGGATGGAAGAACTTACTACAACAATAGTGAGGGAGACCTTCATACAACATTTACAGATCTTGGTGAAACTTCATCTAAGTCTGTTAAATACTCAAAATCAATGCTTGATGATAAGTTAAAACTTTACTTAGCATACTCTGATACAAGAGCAGAAGATGTGTTTGCCGCAGGTTCTTCAACACAAGGATCTAACTATGGTAAATATGCTACGTGTAATAACCAATTCCATCCAAATCTATGTACCAAACCTTCACTTTGGGGTGCAAGTACAAGATATGTTGGAACACTTGATTACACAGCTGATATCTTCGGAGCTGATAATCCTACAAGATTCTACCTATATTGGTTAAGAGAATCAGGTAGAAGATTCAGTTATACCTATGACTCAAACATCATAGGTGATGGTTACAGAGATGAAAGAGATCTATGGTATGTTCCAACAGGACCAAACGACCCATTAGTGTCATTTAGTGATGATACTGGTGATGCTTTCTACGCATATGTAGATAGATACTTGAGCGCTTATAAGGGCCAAGTTGCACCAGCAAATGCGTTTGAATCTCCATGGAAAACAAGAATGGATCTTAAGATTACACAAGAAATTGCTCTGCCAGATACACCATATATTGGTGATGCAAAAGCAGAACTGTTCTTGGATATCTACAACTTCGGTAATTTATTGGATGACGAAAATGGCCGTATTTACGACGCTGGTTACTTAGGTGTAACTAAGAGTCTTGATGTGGTTGTTAATGCTGACAATACATACACTTATTCAAACTTTGATGACGGACATCTTAGATACAGAAATGGATCAAGATTCGTATCAGTTTGGAAAGCTATGATTGGATTTAAGCTTAGCTTCTAATAAATACTCGATACTACTAAAGGGCAACGAAAGTTGCCCTTTTTTTTTCCTTCAAGAAATCGGTATAATGTATCATGCATAAAATTCCAACTATCTCATTTTCAGACCTTAAAGATGCAAATAGTGATGTGCTTGAATTCTTAACGAATTCATTAAATAACAATGGTTTTTTTATTGTTAACAATCATCCCATTGATTTAGCTCTTATTAAGAGTGCCTTTACAGTAGCAGAAGATTTGTTTGGTTTACCTTATGAAACAAAAAAACAATATCATCTTCCAGGTACTAATGGTGCAAGAGGATATACACCATATGGAATCGAAACTGCATTAAATGAAAAGGTAGCTGATCAGAAAGAATTTTGGCACCAAGGTTCAACCTCAAACGAATCATTAATGAAAAATGTATACGTTGATGAAGTGAGATCATTTTCTGATTTAGATACTCTTTACAAAGAATTTGAAAACATGGGTATTGAAATCCTTAAATCTTTCATGAACTTTGATATGGACTTTAATTCCGATCTGGGAGATTCAGCAAAAGATGGCAATTCAATTTTAAGACTTATTCATTACCCAGCAACTGATGGTCAAAATAAACATAGAGCAAGAGCACACAACGATGTAAACCTCATAACCTTATTAATAGGAGGGAATGAAGCTGGGCTAGAGGCTCAAGATAAACAAGGTAACTGGGTTGAATGCAATTGTGATGAAAATGAGATCATTTGCAATATAGGAGATATGCTTGAGATCATGTCAAATGAAAAACTCTCGAGCACTCCTCATAGAGTAGTTTCAAAAGGAAATGAGGCTAAATCACGATATAGTATTCCTTTTTTCCTTCATCCGAGGCCGGAGATTCTCCTTAATAAAGAAGGAAACCTTACGGCAGACGAATTTTTAACAAAAAGACTTGAAGCAATAAAATTAAATTAATGGAATATTATCTTCAAATATTACTTGGCTTAGTTGTTTTGATAGGGGTTGTTGTACCTATGTCTACAGATATGAAGGCAATAAAAATAAAAAATATCATCGCAGCTGTGGTTGTGATGGTACTTTTTGGTTTTATTCTTTTAAATGATTATGTAGCCGGATTTTTTGAAGTAATTAGTGCAGGAGTTGCTAAATTATCTGCTGCAACTGCTGAAGGTACATCATTTGTATTTGGTTCACTGTTTGAACAACATCCATACGCATTTGCTCTTAACGTATTGCCTTTAATAATTGTAATGTCTTGTTTAAGTGCTTTATTGTGGCACTGGCGTGTACTACCAATGGTTATAAAGGGGCTTTCCTATGTCTGTGAAAAACTTTTTAATTTAGGTGGGCCAATATCATTTGGTGCAGCAGCAAATGTCTTTGTAGGACAAGTAGAAGCGCCGTTATTTGTAAAACCTTACCTATCAAGAATGAGTAAGAAAGAACTGCTTATTCTTATGACAGCAGGAATGGCAACGGTTTCAGGCTCGGTGATGATTGCTCTTGCAGGTGTGCTCGAGAATCAATTCGAGGGCATAAATATTGTTCAACATTTCCTAACAGCTTCAATTCTATCCATACCAGGCGCAATTATGTATGCAGAAATCATGTATCCATCAAATGATATTACTCACCATATAGAAGATGCAAAAGAAGAAAAAATTTATGCCGGCTCAATGGATGCTATTACAAAAGGAACAAAAGATGGTCTAAATATAGCTGTGAATGTTGCTGCGATACTAATTTCAGTGCTTGCTCTAGTTTCTATTGTCGATGGAGCTTTAAGTTTGATGAAGGACGATTTATCTTTACAAATGATCCTTGGATGGATTTTTGCACCCATTTGTTGGTTGCTTGGTGTGCCATGGTCTGAAGCCCCAGCGGCAGCTGAATTATTAGGTATAAAGATTGCTACAAATGAATTTGTAGCTTATATACAGCTTGGCAGTTTAGAACCAGAATATTTTTCAGATAAAACAAAGGTAATTATTCTCTACGCTCTTTGCGGGTTTGCAAATTTCTCAAGCGTTGGAATATTAATATCTGGGATAGGTGCTATGGCGCCAGAAAGAACATCTGATTTAATTCAAGTTTCTGTAAAGGCTCTAATTGGTGCGACGCTTGCTTCTTGTCTTACAGGTTTAGTTGCTGGTTTATTTGTCTAAATAAGCCCTGTAAGTTTACGGAAATGCTTCCTGCAATAAACTTTATACTTGTCACCACCAATAACTACTTGTTCTCCTTCGGTAATTAATTTTCCATCTAGATATCTTGCTATGAGAGTGGCTTTTCTCGAACAGTTTTTGTATTCACAAATAGTTTTTAATTCAACTAAATTATCTGCATATGCTAATAGTGCTGAGCTGCCAGAAAATAACTCTCCTCGAAAATCAGTTCTAATTCCATAACACATAACTGGTATGTTGTATTTATCGCAAACAAAACATAATTCTTTTACTTGGGATAAGGTAAGAAATTGGGCTTCATCTACAAGTATGCAGGAAATCTTTTCTTCTGATTTGTCTAAGAAAAAATCTTTAAAATTGAATATTTCGCTAAATGCGTGAGCTTTCTTTTCAAGACCTAATCTTGAATGAATCGAACCATTATGTAATTCCGCATCAACTTTTGGAGTAAAAAGATATGTCTTCAGTCCTCTTACTTCATAGTTATGATTAGATTGAAGCAGGGAAGTAGATTTTCCTGCATTCATAGTTGAATAATAAAAGTGAACTTTGGCCAAGCTTAATTTTTATCCTTTTTAAATAGATTCTTCAGGCTAAATCCCTTTGGACGAGCTTCTAAAAAAATATATATTGTGAAGAAAACAAGACTCACAACAAAAACATACAATCCATCCATAAAAGCTATTGTAAAACTTTTCATTGAGATTATATAAACATTTAAGGTATAAAAACTCTTATTTATTATTAAGCTATTAGTAATAAGAAAATTAACTTAAAATTAATCATGAACTTAAAAAACTTAACAACTACGTTATTCACTATTTTATTTGTTGCAGCCTGTGGAGGCGGTGGCGGTGGTGGAGATTCCACGCCTGCACCATACCCAACACCTGCACCAACACCAGCGCCAACGCCTGAGCCAACGCCAGAACCTACACCTGAGCCAACGCCTGAGCCAACGCCTGAGCCAACGCCAGAACCTACACCTGAGCCAACACCAGAGCCAACACCAGGCACTGAATCACCTGTTTGGGTAAATGAATTTCATTATGATAATCAAGGTGCTGATGAGAATGAATTTATTGAAGTTGCTGGAATAGCTGGAACTGATCTCGATGGTTACAGTCTCGTTCTATATAGTAGTGGTGATTCTGGACACTATGGAACCATTAATCTTACAGGAACACTCGAGGATGAAGGAAATAGAGGGTATGGAGCCATAAAATTTGATATACCGTCAAGTATCGAAACAGGATTACAAAACGGTGCTCAAGATGGAATTGGATTAGTTAATCCGGATGGTGAATGTGCAGAATTTTTTGCTTACGAGGGTTCATTTACTGCAAACGCCGGTAGTGGTGTCGGAGGCGGCAGTGCTTGTGACGGTGTAGAAGGACAAGACATAGGAGTTTTTGAACAAAATAGTTCAGCTACTGATTCATTACAAAGAACAGGAACGGGTTACTATGGTCCAGATTTTCAATGGGTTGGACCAGTAAATAACTCGGCTGGTTTTATTAATACAGATCAAGATTTCGATGATCCTGTACCTACGCCTGAACCAACACCAGCACCTGAGACATTCTTATTCTCAAAAGCTGTTTTAGTTGGTGAAGTGCCTTCAGATTTCTACGATAGAGATGCTGATTATCCAACATGGAGAGATACAGACGAAGATTGTAAATCAGATAGACATGAGGTTCTTCAAGCTCAACATATAGATGATGATTCCTCTAACCCATTGGTATTTTCTTCTAGTGGTTGCTCTGTTCTTACAGGTAAGTGGCAAGATCCATTTGATGGTTCTTTCTACTATAATGCCTCTGATATTCAAATAGATCACGTTGTTGCTTTATATGAGAGTCATATCAGTGGAGCTGGTGCTACAGGTGATAATGCTTGGACCGCCGAGGAAAAAGTAAACTTTGCTAATACAGGTAATAAGGTGGCAGGAACACTTCCTGAAACTTCTAATCAATTTTTAGCAGTTGGAGGCGCTACAAATGGTCCTAAAGGCTCAAGTGATCCTACAGAATGGATGCCACCTCTTTCTGAATACCATTGTACTTACCTTAAAAAGTGGGTAGAAGTTAAACACTTAAATGATCTTTATTTCGATGAAAATGAATACAATTTCATCAAAGCGGAAGAAGCAAATTGTGACGATAGCCCACTTCCTACATTGCCAGCTAATGGAGACGGCGGCGGCGGTGGCGGCGGCGGTGGCGGCGACGCACCAGAAGGATCAGTATTTATAAATGAGTTGCACTACGATATGGTTGGTGTTGATACAGATGAATATGTTGAAATCGCTGGACCTGCTGGTACTGATCTATCAGGCTGGAAGCTAGAGTTTTACAATGGCAATAATGATTCATTGTACGATCAAATATCACTCTCAGGCGTAATTGAAGACGCAGGTGAGGGATATGGATTTGTTGTTGCAGAGTCTTCACAAATACAAAATGGTGCTCCAGATGGAATTGGACTCATTGATCAAAATGGTGATTGTGCTGAGCTTATAAGTTATGAAGGAACAATGTCACCTACAGATGGTCCATGTTCTTCTTTCACATCAAATGATATTGGTGTAATTCAAAGTAATAGCACACCTCCTGAGGATTCACTCCAAAAAACTGGGACTGGAACCGTAAGTAGTGATTTTACATGGGTAGGACCAGTTACAAAAACAAAAGGTACACAGAATGCTGATCAAACCTTTGGTACAGAGCCAACAACTTTTGTTGTAACAGCTTCTGGTCTTGATTACATCATTGACGGCGTAATGCATGCAACTATTACTGTAAAGAGAGGTCAGACATATATATTTGATGTCTCAGACTTTGGTAATGCTCATCCATTTAGGTTAAGCACAACCTCAGATGGAGCTTGGAATGGTGGTTTTGCATATGATAATGGCGTAACTTATGTGAACCAGGGCACAATAACATGGACAGTGCCTGAAGATCTCACTAATAGCACTATGTATTATTGGTGTACGCTACATCCGGGCATGGCTGGTTCTGGTGTTATCCAAGTTATTGATTAATAAATCATAAGGATATTATTAATATGAAAAAAATCTTAATCATATTAATAATATCCTTAGCTTTTCCTCCAAAATCTCAGGCAAACGAAGTTAACTTTGATAGTCCAGAAGGTTGGGGCATGTCATATATGTCAGCAGCCTCATTAAATTTATCGGATAGCTTCCCAAAGCCTTTAGAATTAGGTGAATTAATAATATCTGCGGAATTAAGCACAATACCTGAATTGAATCGAGAACAACAAAAGATTGGGTTTGGAGGTTTGAAATATGAAGATCTTAATAAATCACCGTTGTTTGGTAGAGGAAAGATCAAAGTAGGTTTCTACCGCGATTGGATTTTAGAGTTTTCTTATACACCCTCATTGGAGATAAAAGGTGCAAAGCCTAAAAACTTATATGGTTTGGCAATGTCAAAACAAATCTTCAAGAATGATTCTGTTAACCTAGGTTTAAGATTATATTCACTTTCAGGTAGCGCAATTGCAGATGTTACTTGTAGTGAAGCTGTAGTAAGCCAGCCACTTTATTCGCCAGGTAATCCATCCGGATGCATTGCCACATCGAAAGATAAAATTGATCTTAGCCATAGGGGTTTTGAGCTTGTCTTAGCTCAGCCGCAAACTGACGCGAAATTTAAACCTTGGGCTTCTATTGCAACAACTAGAATTGACCCCTCCGTTCGTATTGATGCACAACTAGAGCTAACAAGAGAAATAGCTTTCGTTGAAACGAAAG
>CAJXFH010000014.1:0-19847 GCA_913052565.1 uncultured Gammaproteobacteria bacterium
GTAGTCCATGAATCAGTACCAGCTTTAGTAGCTTTCTTAATCATTACCGATTCAGAACTTGCTTGAGTATCACCACAAGCTGTCCAGTCTGACCCTGGATCACCTTGGAAATCTCCAAAAACATCAATAACTGTTGCTGCTTGAGAAGGAGAATCCGAAGCTGATGCTTTTTTGAATAACTTATAAGCATCATCTCCATTGTGAGAAATATCTGAGCTAATTTGGTCAATATTATTTCTAAGAGCATCAGGTCCATCTGTTCCCTCAGCTCTACCAAGTACCCAAACGTCACCATTTGCGATTGTTGCTCCTGATGTGAATTCAATAGCTACTTCATATTCACCAACAACTGAAGGAGCATTACTTACTCTTCCTAAGAAATATTGGTCTAATGAAACATCTCCACCAGTAAAGTTTGCAACTTCCAAATATTTGGTCCAGTTTGAGCCTACTTCTGAAGTTTCAGAAATAAACAGATCATCTGCTGTTGCAGGTGCTGGTGTCGGTGCTGGAGTAGGTTCAGCAACAGTTGCAGTCATATTATCGTAATAGACTCCTGTTGGTGCATAATTACCAGCTGTGTTTTGGAAACCAAACTGAATTAATTTACCTACATCTCCAGAAGCTACAGTAGCTGTTACTGAAGTTGTTGCCCATTCTGTTGAGCTTACTTCAGTTGTAACGACTGTTTCAAAAAGATCTGTATTGTAGTTGTTATTAGGATCTAAGATCTTAATAAAGGCTTTACAGACTCCGCCAGTTGCAGAGTTATCTGCGTTTGTTCCGCCACAAGCATTTGAATCAGTAGCTGGACGCTTAACATCAAACTGCCATGTAACTGTACCAACCATCTCAGATGTTATTGATAACTCTCTGTATAGGTTTGTCTCTACAAGACCTGTTTGGTGTGTAGCATCATCATAGTTACTGTAAACATTTAAGTAGCCAGTACCATTATTTGCTCCTTCTTCACCTGTTGCAAAAGCACTTATTTGTGGACCATTAGGTGCTGGATTTACAGCATAGCCTGCTAAGTATCCACCATTTGCATCAAATTGATTAATGTAAGCAACCCATGGTGATAGGTTTGCAGAATCAGCTGTATATGTTTCCATATCTTCCGCTGCTACTTGACCAGAAGGTGTTGGTTCTGGTGTTGGTGCAGGTGTTGGTTCTGGTGTTGGTGCAGGTGTTGGCGTATAAGCTACAACACTAACATCATCATAGAACATTGAAGTTGGTGCATAATTTCCAGCTGTACTCATGAAACCTGATTGGTATATATGTCCAACCATTGCTTCTGTAATTTCGAAGTCAAGGTTCATTGTTTCGCCGGCTGTTGCACCTTGTGTCTCTATGCTATCAAATAGTATTTGACTAAAATCTGTGGAGTTAATAACTTTTACAAAAGCCTTACATACTCCGCCAGTTGCATCATTTTGAGCATTTACACCGCCACAGTCATTGACAGTTGCCACAAAGGACATTCTGTATGTGCCAACCATATCTGTTGTGATGTAACCATCAGCAGCACCGAATTCACGGAAGACATTGGTTTCGACAATACCACCGTTATGTGTGCCATCATCGTAGTTACTGTAAACATTAAGGCTATTTCCATTAGCTGTAATATTTACTGCACTGATTTGTGGTCCAGATATTGGCGCAGGTGAAACTGCATAACCGCCTGTGTAATTACCACTACCATCAAATTGATTGATGTAAGCTTGCCAGTTCCAATCTGTTGATAATGACTCAGCAGTATATGCTTCAAAATCATCAGAGTGCGTAACTCCAGTTATGTTAGGAGCAGGCGTAGGCGCTGGAGTTGGCTCAGGAGTTGGCTCCGGAGTAGGCTCAGGCGTTGGCTCTGGTGTAGGCGCTGGTGTTGGCGCTGGTGTTGGCGCCGGTGTTGGCGCAGGCGTTGGCATAGGTGTTGGTGCTGGAGCAGCAGGAGTTTCATCATAATTACTCCTATCTAAACCATCACTACACGCAGCTAAAATAACTAACGTAAGAAAAGTGGTGAGTTTTTTAAACATGTTAAATTTTCCCCAAATATATTTGTAGTTAAAATATGTCACATATTAATAAGATTTTAAAGGGTATTTGGGCAGTTAATTACAGAGATTTTATTTTTTTTGTTTGGTCAGGTCTGTTTCGTCTCTGTGTTTTCTTAAATACTTCATGAAAGGCGTTCCACCAGTCCCTCTAACTTTTGATCCACCAGTCCCGAAAAGTGTATTTTTGGTATTTTGGTTATGTATATAATCAGCGGCATAACGAAGGTGTTGAGATCTAAAAATTGAAATTTCCTGGCAACAGTCATCGAATAGTTCTGTTAGCACATCTTTGCCAGCTATATCCTCTTTAACCTTACTATGATCTTCGACAAATTTTATAAGGCCTCTGTGAGATGGCGGCATGTAAGATTTCATTTCATCTAGATACTCTCTGAGTTCATCTTTCTCATGTACAACATTTAATAAAGCGTCCAATGTTGGCACTATTGAACTCTGAGCACCAGTTTCTCCTCTAAATAGTTGAGGTTTATCATCAAAGCAATTCTCATATATAAGTCCTTCTGGTAGAGATGGATTATTTTTCCAGCCAAAAATATACGGTCTTACTCTGTGATAATAAATGTAGGGATCACATTTTTCAGGCATCTTTCTGAAAATATGATTTACATTGAGCATCGCTTCTTTAATAGTCTCTAAATTTGTTTGTAGAACGGCATCACTACATGATTTCTGCTCATAGGCATCAGCAATTTTAAATGCTGCTTCTATTGCCGGCTTAGCTGCATGCTCTATACAAACATGAATTGTTACAAACCAGTCTTCATCTATTCCACCGAGAAAATTATAATTAAGAGCAACATTGTCTAGTGTGACACCATCTTCTGGATTTATCTTATGCCAATTGTCCAAGCAGTAACTTGCATAACTCAGAATAGGGGGTCTGCCAAGTAAACTTGATATTTGTGCCCATGGTACAGATATTTGTTTTGCTAATATTTTTGAGGGAGCTAAATCTCCCCACACATAAGCGTGTGCTATGAATGAGAATTGAACGTTTAATAAACGTAACTCTTCTTCACTGTATTTTGTAAGATCATGACTAAAAAAATTATCAGGAAGGGCATCTATTTGTCTTCTAATTTTATTGGTTAAAAGTAGCTTTGGAATCGCATTGGAAAGGTTCTCCAAAATCTCTTCATCTTTGTTTTTATTTTCCAAATATCTTAATGGCTCATAATCACCTAAAAAGCCTGCTACAGAATTTTTATCCAACTTAAGATTTGATTGCATATTTTTATTCTATATAACTTAAATTTATTTTCATTAAATACTTGTTTTTAATTAATTCACTCTTATAATTCCTAAATGAGAATGATTCTCATTTCGATTATCATTCATGAACTAATTAGGTAAATATGAAAAATTTAATTAAATTACTATTTTTTGTTACCGCTGTTATGTTTGGACAAACCGTAACAGAGGGAGATGAGGTGGAGGAAGTTGTCGTTAAGGGTAACGTTCTTTATTCTGATCAAGTAAATGCACTTAAAACTCCAGTTCCAGTTTTAGACGTGCCGCAAACCGTATCTATTGTTACGGATGATGATATTAGACGACAAGGCTTTAGACAGATCGGCGATATCATTAGATATACACCTGGTGTTAACACTTCACAAGGTGAAGGTCACCGTGACGCAGTAGTATTCAGAGGCGTAAGATCTACAGCTGACTTTTTCCAAGACGGCGTTAGAGATGACGTTCAATACTACAGATCTCTATATAATGTCGAGCAAGTAGAAATCCTAAGAGGACCTAATGCTTTACTATTCGGTAGAGGTGGTACAGGTGGAATTATCAATAGGGTCACTAAGAAAGCTGTTGTAGGTGAAACCTTCACAGTTAATGATTTTGGTGTTGATTCTTTTGGTGCTTCTGACGTGGCCATAGATACAAACTTTGTTACTGGACCAAATTCTGCGATGAGAATAAACGTTCATAGTGATGATTTAGCTAACCACAGAGACTTTTACGATGGTTCAAGACTTGGTATTAACCCAGTTGTTACATTAGTTGTAAGTCCTGAAACAACAGTAAATCTTTCATATGAGTACGCAGATCATGAAAGATTCATTGATAGAGGTATACCTACTATTAATGGTAGACCTGATGAGTCACTTTCAGATATAGTTTTTGGTGATCCTGATATTAACGTTACAACTCTTGAAGCAACAATCTTCAGAGGAATGGTAAGCCATAAACTTTCAGAAACAAGCAAAGCAAACTTAAGCGTAACTTCTAGTAGCTTTGAGAAACTGTATCAAAACCTTTATGCATCAGGTTACGATGGAACACTCGTAACTATGGATGGTTACTTAGACCCAACTGAAAGAGATAATTTCATTGTCTCAGGAAACGTAGTTAATGAAATGATGATTGGCAATATGTCACATACTTTCTTAGTTGGTGCTGAATTTATTGATACAGAAAATAAAAACCTAAGATATGACACATTCTGGTCAACAACTAGTGATGATAATGAAGTCTTCGCTATAACAAACCCTATGGATTTCACAGTTAACTCAGCTGGAGTTGCTACAAGTGTAGATTTCACTTCTGCACTGAAGAGTAGAACAACTTCTGATATTTCTGTAACTTCATTCTTTGTACAAGATCAGATTGATGTAACAGACAATCTAAAAGTAATGGTTGGTGCACGTATTGATGATTTCGATATTACCGTGGCAGATGTCAAAAATGGTACTTCAGAATCAAGAAATGACAGCACAACCTCACCAAGATTTGGTGTCGTTTATAAGCCTGAGGAAAATGTATCTGTTTACTACAGCTATAGCGAAAGCTTTTTACCAAGATCTGGTGAACAGTTTAAAGCTCTTAGTGCATCTTCTGCTAGATTAGACCCAGATGTCTTCGAAAGCACTGAAGTTGGTATTAAATGGGCTATTTCCGATAGTATGAGCTTCACAGCAGCTATGTTTGACAGTGAGCAAACAAGAGCAGCATTTGATAACGATACAGGTGAAAACGCAGAAATTCGTGGACTTACTGTTGATGGTATAGAACTAGAACTTAAAGGTAGAGTGGGTGAAAGCCTAAATCTAGCAATTGGTTACAGTGACCTTAGCGGTGAAACAAGTTCAGGCGGAATTCCTCGTGAAATTCCAGAGCATACACTTTCATTGTTTGCTGGCTGGGAAATGAACGACAAATTAAGTATGGCTTTAGGTATTACTCAACAAGGTGAATCTAAGATTAAAGATAACACACCTGGTTTAGTTCTTCCTGAATACACTAGAGTTGACCTCGCAGCATACTATACAGTTGCTGATGATGTATCAGTTCAGGTGAATGTTGAGAATTTATTCGATGAATTATATTTCCCACATTCACACAGTACTCACCAAGCATCAGTTGGTGAAGAACTGAATACTAGAGTGTCTCTAAGGTGGACATACTAATTTCTGATAAGGAATTAAAGAACTCGAACGAGGTATGATGAATAAATTTCAAAGTACAAACGATGCATGTAATGACTTTTACCAAGGTGTTTATATGCATCGTGTCGTTAGAGAAAAGATTAGTGGGGGGCAGGCAGAAGTATATGGCCCACAAACGTCATATTCCACCCTTGCAACTTATGATGTTAGAGCTGTAATTTTCAGCCTTGCCTACACTATTGTTAAGAATGTATCTGATTCTGCAAAGTTTTTTAATTTTGCAAAAAAGCCTAGATTAGACGCATTCAGTGTGAAGTTTACTTTCTAGTTCATATTTTTACCTTTCTATAGGAAGTCTCTCACACGTTAACCCCTCAGAAATGAGGGGTTTTTTTTAGCTTAAAAAACATTAGACTAAATTTATGAAATTATCCTTTCCACCAGTTATAACTCTAGCCTGTTTGGGCGTGCAATTTATCCTTTATGTCATGATTCCACTTGAAGTAAACCTAAGCATGTTGCTCGGATTAATGTGTTTGTTCTGTTCTGTTGGTTTGATTGTTTGGTCTGCCAAAGAGTTAAAAAAGAATGAGACAACTATATTGCCAGATGGTGAACCTGAAAAAATCGTTACCTCTGGTCCATTTACTTACACAAGAAATCCAATCTATTTAGGCATGACAGGCATATTAATTGCATCAGCATTTTTAATGCAATCACTATCGGCATTATTAATTCCAGTGCTTTTTATTTCAATAATTGAAAATACATGGATTCCACATGAAGAAACTAAACTAGAAGAGAAGTTCAAAGATGATTGGAAGTCATATTCAGAATCTACAAAGCGATGGTTATGGTGATAGAGAACTCTCTATTATAGATTTCCATAATATATAGTCTTCTTGCATTGCCTTATGTTTGTCTAACTCTGGATCATAAGATGTTTTCATTTGCTTTAAAACATGGTTTGTATCCATAATTCCACTTTTAATACCTGCTAGTATAGCTACCCCACGGGCTGTTGATTCTTTATTTTCTGGAATTGATATTTTTAAATTTAATAAGTTTGCAATTTGTTTCGCAAATGTAATATTAGAAACCATACCACCATCTATGTTTAACGAGCTTACATTAATGCCTGCTTTAGAAAGACAATCAATAATATCTTTTGTTTGATAGCTTATAGAATTAAATGCAGCAGAAATTAAATCTGCTTTTGAAGAATTTCTTGTTATACCATGAAAGCTAGCTCTAATTTCAGAATTCCAATAAGGTGCACCCAAGCCAGTAAATGCAGGTATAAAATGAACACCATTGGCGTTTGCTTCTTTATTAAGAAAATTTTCAGAAACTGAACTGTCTGAAAAGAATTCAAGGTTGTCTCTGAGCCATTGTACAGTTGTACCAGCGGCATATATTGATCCTTCAATGGCATATGATATTTTTCCGTTTAAGCTAAAACCAATTGTTGTTAACAATCCTTCTTTTGAACTGATAGGGTCTTGACCAATATTAGCCATGAGAAAACATCCCGTTCCATATGTGCTTTTCAGATCTCCTTTTGAAAGACAGCCTTGACCAAATAAAGCAGCTTGTTGATCACCTAAAACAGCTTTGACTGGTAAATCATTGAGTTGATTAAGAGTTCCAAAATCTCCATCTGAATGAATAACTTCCGGTAAGATTGCTTTAGGTATGTTGAAGAAACTTAATAATTCATCATCCCACTCCAATTTATGAATATCAAACAACATTGTCCGAGAAGCATTTGTTATATCTGTCTTAAAGATTTCCCCTTTAGAGAGTTTATACATTAGGTATGTATCAACAGTACCAAAACACAATTCACCTGCTTCAGCTCGTGTTTGTGCATTTGGAATTTTATCTAGAATCCATCGAATTTTTGTTGCTGAAAAGTAAGGATCAAGCAAAAGGCCTGTTTTCTTGTTAATCGTATCCTTTATTGCTTCGTCATTTATAGATGAACAATATTCTGCAGTTCTGCGATCCTGCCAAACAATTGCATTGTATATAGGCTCACCGGTTTCTCTGTCCCAAACTAATGTTGTTTCACGTTGATTAGTTATGCCAATACCAGCAACTTCATCTAAGTTAATGTTGTTTAAGGTCTGTTCTACAGAATTCATCAAAACATGTGGTTCAATCTCTACCCAGCCATCATTTGGGTAAATTAAGGGGTATTCTTGTTGTGCTAGATCTTGAATATCACCATTTTGATCAAAAATAATACTTCTTGAACTTGTAGTGCCTTGATCAATTGTTAAAATTTTATTCATATGAAACTAGAAAATATTCTAACCTGTTTATTTAGTATTTTAATAATACTTGGTTGTTCTTCTACAGCTGAAAGCGATTATGTAGAGGAACGAAAAGAAAAATTAAACGAATTAAAGGAAGAATGTGATTTTGCTACAGTCGAATATTCTTTTCCTGAAGATATTTATATTTGCTACACGTCATCTTCTGGTATAAAAACCAATAAAAAGAGAGACAGAGAAGAGCAGAAGGGTACAGATGCTGAAGAGCCTGCAGACAAGCCGGTGAATGATGAACAGTGATCATGTCTACACAGTTTTTTCTAAGAATAACTGTTCTTATTGCGTAAGAGCTATAGACCTTATTCGAAACAATAACCTTCAAGTTGTGGTTAAAAAAATCGATGAGTCTGAGCAATTTTTTGCTGAAATGCGAAAGCTTGCTCCAACGATGAGAACAATGCCTGTAATTATGAAGGATGACCAGCTTGTTGGTGGATATTCAGATTTACTTGAGCTCTTCAATGCAGAATGAATAATTTTATTTTTTACGACACTGAAACATCAGGTGTAAAAGAGATCGATTTTATTCAAGTAATTCAATTTGGCTCAATACAAACCAATGGTGATTTTAAAGTTCTTGATACACTTAATGAACTATGTGCTCCATTACCATGGACACTTGTCACACCAAAAGCTCTTACAGTTAATAAAAAAAGTGAAATTTTTGAATCAGACATTTGTCACTATGAGTTAATTTCAAACATCCATAAAACTTGGAATACCTGGTTAAATTATGGTAATGGTTTGTTCATTACTTACAACGGGATTAGATTCGATGAAGAGGTAATGCGTAGGCAATTTTATTGGAATTTATACGATCCTTATTTAACAAACACAAATGGCAACTCTCGCTTAGATTTATTTATAAAGATGGCTGTTGTGTTACATTTTTATCACACAGTATTTCCTATACCTGTTGTTGATAATCAGACCTCACTTAAACTTGAACATTTAGCGGACTCACTTGATATTGATACCGATGATGCACATGATGCGCTTGCAGATTGTCATTTTTTAGTTCAATTAATGAAAAAAATAAAAGAATTACTACCAAATTATTATGAAGAAATAATAAACACTACAAGCAAAGAATCACTAATTAATAGCCTCAAAAAGGAAGATATCTTCTACCATTGCAATTATTTAGCTAGATCTAAAAAAACCTCTTCATATCCTTTTTATCCGATTTTGGATGAATACTCCAACACAAATAGAATAGCTGTATTCAATTTAAATTTTGATCCAGAATTATATTTTGATTTAAGTTATCAAGAATTAGAACAATTACTGCAATCATCAAAAGACTCCCCTTTTAGAAAATTAGCAGTCAATAAAACATTACCAATTATTTCATTATCGACATTAATTAGTGATGATATCGTACCAACTGATATAGATACTTTTAAAACTAGAGCAACACTTATTAAAGAAAATATAAATTTTCAAAATAAAATTATTGATATTTTGAATAACACTGAATTCCCAAGTTTTGAAAATAATCATATTGAACAACAAATTTATTCAAATGGTTTTCCAAGCGCTATTGATAAAGACAGATTCAGTCAATTTCATGATGCTATAACTTATGAAGAAAAAATAAAACTTGTTGAAAAAATTGAAGACACAAGATACCAAAAATTTGCATACAGAATATGTGCACAACTATTTCCCGATAGAGTTAATCAAAAGATTCTAGTAGAACTAAATAATCTTGTTAAAGAACGATTTAATGAAACTGGACCATGGCCTGATAGCCAAAAAAATCTTGAAGAAGCTGAAGAGCTTCTATCCCGTAGCCAAAGCCAAGAAGAAAAAACATTGCTAAATATTGCAATTAATTCAATCAAAACTCGTCAATAAGAGTAACAGACGTTATTATGTATTTTTTTTATAAACTTACTTATCGCTCATAGGATCATAATTGAAAAGAATATTACTAATCTTAATCTTCTTATTAAATGTTTCAGCTGATGTTGTCTTTGATGGTTTTGTTAAAGATGAAGAATGGGCTG
The DNA here is from genome assembly GCA_913052565.1 of uncultured Gammaproteobacteria bacterium. Taxonomy (GTDB): domain Bacteria; phylum Pseudomonadota; class Gammaproteobacteria; order Magnimaribacterales; family TMED112; genus TMED112. Next base: position 9,831 of record CAJXFH010000014.1, read on the forward strand.
GTGCAGAGTATTATGATTTACCATTTGAAATAGAACCTTCTTACAACACCGCTGCTGAACATAAAACTGATGTTTTCATTAAACATGATGAAAGTAATTTATATGTAGCATTTAGGGCCTTCGGAAATAAAGATTATATTAGAGCAAATATTCGTTCAAGAGACGGTATTAATTGGTTAGATGATCATGTAGCTGTTGGAATAGACACTTATGGAGATGGTAGGTATTACATTAGATTTGCTAGCAATCCACTTGGAAGTATAGGTGATAACAAAGTTGATAGCAGTGATAACTTCGATGGTTCATATAACGTTGAGTTCGATGCCAAAGCACATTTAACAGATTATGGTTATGAAGTTGAATTTAAAATTCCATTTTCTTCCTTGAACTTTCCCGCATTAAAAGAACAAAAATGGACCTTAATGTTATCAAGAAAATTGTATAACAAAGGCACTGAAGCCAGATATATGAATTATAAAAAAATAGATGGTGCTGGTTGTATTATTTGTCAATCAGATGAGTTCTACACATTAAAAGATGTAAAGAAAAAAAATAAAAAAAGACTTATACCTTCATTTACAGCTAATTCCATCACAGAGAGAAATAACGATGGAAATATGAATGAAGAACCTATTGATTCAGAATTTACTTTGGGTGGTGAATATGAATTTGATGGAAATAATTTTGAATTTACATTAAATCCAGATTTCTCTCAGGTTGAAGCAGATCAGAGCAAAATTGATGTTAATCAAACTACAGCATTAAGATTTGAAGAAAGAAGAATCTTCTTCAATGAAGGTAAAGATTTTCTTTCATCAGATTTAGCGGCTGTTTATACAAGATCTATAAATGATCCAGAATATGCTCTGAAACTTTACAACAGAGGTGAAAAACATAGTTATTATTTCTTAGATGCCGAAGACAATGCTACTCCTATAATCGTACCTGGATATCAAAGATCATATAGTGGTTTGTTGGGCAAGAGTCATGCCAACATATTCAGCTATAACTATAATCTAGAAAATGGTCAGAATATTGGCTTTTTAGCTACTAATAGAGATTATGAAGACGGTGGCAAGAATTCTTTATATAGCTTTAGAGGTAAATTTCTTTTTAATGATATTTATTCAACTAAATTTGAATTAGTCTCCACTACTATGGACGAACCTATTAGTGATGTAATTAATACGTCAAATGTATCTAAAGAACACACCTATAATCTCGATGGAGAATCATTTGATGGTTATGGAGGTGTATTTGGTTTAGCAAGAGATACTGAAAATTTTTACACGAGATATTATTTCGCTACAAAATCACCAAATTATAGGAGTGATTTAGGTTTCACAACTGAAAACGATTGGACAAAACATTCATTAGAGCAAAAATTTAAATATCGTTCCAAGGGGTTAATTAGATCAGGAAATATTTCTTTAAGGAAAGAAATTATGACTGACTATGATGATGTAGTTTTAGATCAAGAAACAGTGATATCTGCTAGAGCTGAGCTAGCTAACCAGCTTAATATAAATATGAGTTGGGATAATTCACATAAAATTACATTTGAAGGATACAGCTTTAAAAATGTAAAGGATTACAACATAGGTGTAAGTTATAGCCCATCTGAAAAGTTCTGGGTTAGGCTTGGCTATGATTGGGGCGACTCATTAGCAAGAAGAATAGATACTCCTGAAGTTGGTGACAGAACGAACTACTCTTTTAATTCTAGTTTTCAGATTAATGATCAAGTTAGGCTGCAATATAACTATCGAAAAAATCAACTTACAAATAAAGAGACAGGGGAAGACTATTTTTCAGGCTATATAACTTCTTTAAGAGGAACTTATCAATTCAATAAAGATTCTTTCTTCAAACTAGTGCATGAATATAATAACTTTAACGAAGATTCGTATACACAGGCGCTCTTTCAGTGGCAACCAGATTCAGCCACAATTTTTTATTTTGGAGGCACAATCAATCAAGAAGATATTGAGGGAACATGGGAGAGAGAGGGAAGTCAGATATATATGAAGTTACAATATTTATTTAACTTTGATTAAAATTAAACGTTCGATTAATATACACTACAGGTAAAAATTAATGTCTAAAGTTACAAAAGAGTTAGCAAATATTCATAAAATGCTTTTTCAAATGCATAATGAACTAGGCTTGCTGGATTTAAATCCAACAGAGAAATTTATCTTCTTAAAAATAATTAATGAAATTGAAATGAATAACTCTTGTAGCATGCTAAGAGCTGTCGAAGTTACCGATAAATCTAGATCAACTGTTTATAAGACTATTAGAAAATTAGTTCATAAAAATGTTGTTGAGATTCATCATTCTACTGATGATAAACGCTCGTTTTTACTTGTTCCAAAAATATAATGCCTAAATGGTTCGAAGTAAGTATTCTTACCTTCACTTTTTATTGTCTTTTGTTCGTATGTTGGATGTTAATAATATTACCTCTGGAAGGTGATACAGATGTTCATAAACTAGGAAGTAGCGCATACATACCTCATGCTGGGAGAGTAATTCCAGTATTATTTTTTGGAGGGCCAGCAATACCAGCTATGATTTTTGCAGAATGGATTTGTTGGAACTTTGTTTGGGACACAAGTTTATGGGAAAGATCTGATATAGGAACATTAATAAGTTCATCTGCTGTTATTCTTGCTTGGCTATTATTTAAAGGGTTAGGGCTTGATCTAAGATCCATGGAAGTCTTAAAAAATACTAATTGGAAACATGTAACACTTTTTGTGATTGTAACTGCTATGTTGAATGGCATAGGTAATGGTGCTTGGTATACTTTTCAATATGAAACATATGATCCACTTATTACAATAAGGTTTGCAGTAGGGGATATTGTTGGTGCCATATCAGTACTTATAATTATGATGTTAATGGCTGCTGTAATGAGAAAAATATGATTGAGACAAAAAATTTATCTAAACAATTTAAAGCACCTACAGAAGAGAAAGGTCTATTTGGTAAAAAGAAAAAACCTTTTTGGGCCGTAAAGGATCTAAATTTTAAAATTGAGAAGGGTAAAGTCGCTAGTATTTTAGGACCTAATGGTTGTGGTAAGACAACAACATTAAGAATGATTGCTGGAATGCTTACACCTTCAAAAGGAACTGCGTTCGTCGATGATATTGATGTTAGGAAGGACAAACAAGCTGTTAAATCTAAAATTGGTTATATGACAAACAATACATCACTTTATGACAGGCTTAATGTGTTAGAAACAATTAAATTCTTCGCAGAATTAAATCAAATACCGGAAGATATCTATAAACCAAGAGCTGCTGCACTATTTGATCAACTAGATATGAATGACTATTTAACAAAAAGAGTCGCAGACTTAAGTACAGGTATGAAACAAAAAACATCTATTGTCAGAACACTCATACATGATCCAGATTTAGTTGTTTTGGATGAGCCAACAACTGGGGTAGACGTAACAGGTCAGTCTGTAATTGTTGACTTAATTAGAACTATTAAAGATTCTGGAAAAACACTAATTTTTTCCACTCACCAGTTAAATGAAGTTAGAGATATAGCTGATCACATTATTGTAATGAAAGAAGGTGAAAAAATTTTTGACGGTAATAATCAAGCATTTCAATCTCTTAATGCAGAGCAAACTTTCACTGAGATATTTATGGAGTTAGTAAATGACTAAATGGCAAGTTCTATTTTTGAAAGAAATTAAACATTTGTTTAGAGATACTAAAACCATTATTCAAACTGTTGTTGTACCAACATTTATTACACCCTTACTTATCGGAGGAATATTTTATTATGTTGGATCAATAGCTAATGAAGAAACTAAAAAAATTTATGATGTAAGTTTTTATTCTGAACAGAACATTAAAAGTGAGTCATTACTAAAAAGATTAAATGCTTCAGACAGAATAACCATCATAAATGAAGACACTGAAGAGGGCGTTATTGATTCGGTTTCTAATGATTTAAGTGAAGTTGGAATAGTATTACCAGCAAATTTTGCTGAAAAACTCGATACAAACTCAAATGCAAAGGTGACCATCTATTCAAAAAATATTGATACATTTTCACAAGCAGAGAATATAGTTACCAACACAATAAAAGATTTCGAAGAAGAAGAACGTGCATCTCGTTTGATTGATTTAAACCTCGATGAGGATTACATCAATCCTATAAGCATTGATCAAGAAGATTTAACTACAGAGGAGGAATCTGCTGGTTCAATATTCGGAGCTATATTGGCATTATTCTTTGTGATGTATGTTATGAGTGGTTCAATGTATCCTGCAATAGATTTAGGCGCTGGTGAAAAAGAAAGAGGCACAATGGAAACTCTAATTTCAACAAACATATCCTCCGTAGATATAATCATTGGAAAAATGTTATCAGTTACGACTTCAGCTGTTTTGACTGCCATCTTTTCCATGCTTGGTTTTGCAATCCCACTTTTAGTTATTTTTATTTTTTATGCCGATAGTATCAATGAATATTTGTTTAGCTTGTTAAGTGCGATCATTAATCCTGTAGCATTACTGGGAGTATTTATATTGATAATACCTTTAAGTGTTTTCATGGGTGCTTTTCTCTTGGCTATATCTGTTTATGCAAAAACCCCTAAAGAAGCAGGACTATTGCTAGGAAATGTTTTAATAGTTTTTATAGTTCCCTGTTATATACCACTTATCAACCCAGGCCTCGAATTAGACATAATAGGAGCACTTATTCCTTGTTATAATCTTGCACTTATCACTAACAATTTGATTGCTGGCACAGTAGATTGGTTTTTATATGGCGTAGCCCTTGTTTCAACGATTGTTTATTGTTGTATAGCTATTTATATTACTTACATCATGTTTGATGATGAAAATGTAATATTTAGAAGCTAATGCAAGTAATAAATACTCCTATCTCGCCGTTCGTACAAAATGCACCTATAGCTTATTGTGAAACAACTAATGAATGTATCTTTGTTGATCCAGGCGATGAGATTGAAAAATTAATTGCAGTTCAAGTAGAACTTAATCTCACACCTCAATATATTTTAATTACTCATGGCCACATTGATCACGCAGGCGCAGCTAAAGAATTAAGCGATAAATTGAGTCTAAAAATTATTGGTCCGCATAGAGATGATGAGTCATTCCTACAGTCTTTGGAAATACAAGGTCGTATGTATGGCCTTAAAGCGCAAAATTTTTTACCTGATACATGGTTAGAACATGGTGATACCATCAGTTTTGGTAACCAAAATTTGGAGATTAAACATTGCCCTGGTCATGCCCCTGGACACATTATTGGTATTAACCATGAGGCAAAAAAAATAATAGCAGGCGATGTTTTATTTAATGGTTCAATTGGAAGAACAGATTTACCTGGTGGGAACTATAACCAGTTAATAAAGTCTATTAACGACCATTTGATGTTATTAGATGACGATTATGATGTGCATTGTGGACATGGTCCTGACACTACTATTGGTTATGAAAGAGAAACAAACCCTTTTTTAATAAATGCTTAGCACAACAAGTAAAAACTTATTTAAAGAATTATTAGTATTGTCAAAAGAAAACTTTAATAAAGATAAAATACCGATATCTGCAATAATTTTTGATTATCAAACCAAGAAAATTATCTCAAAAGCTTCTAATAATGATTCACCAATAGGTCATGCTGAGTTAATTGTTATTGAAAAAGCTCTCAAAATTAAAAAAACAAACAGACTGAATGATTGTGATATCTATGTTTCCATTGAACCATGTGCTATGTGTGCAACAGCAATTGCTAAATGTCATATAAGAAGACTTTATTTTGGAGCAGAAGATGAGAAAAGCGGTGGTGTAATAAACGGTGCAAAAGTTTATCAGACATCACAACTAAAAACACCAGAAATAATTTCTCATTGTTTTGAAAAAGAAACTGCCTCTATCCTAAAAAAATTCTTTGAAGATAAAAGAAAATAATAAACTAAAGTTATAATTCCTATATGTCTGATTTTGATTTAGTACTAAAAAACGGAACAGTCTTTCTTCCATCAGGAAGAAGCAATACGGATGTAGGTATTAAAGATGAAAAAATAGTTCACATTGGAGATATTCCTTCAAAAGAAAATAATGTAGATTGTAGTGAATTGTTTATTTTTCCAGGTCTGATAGATACACAATGTCATTTCCGAGAACCAGGTGGTGAGCATAAAGAAACCATAGAAACAGGCACTAAATCAGCTGCTTTAGGTGGCATTACAGGTATCTTTGAAATGCCTAATACAAATCCCCTTACAACAACACCAGAAGCGTTAGAGCATAAAATAAAACGTGCAGAAGATACTTCATATACTGATTTTGCTTTCTATTTTGGTGGTACTCTACAAAATTCAAAAAATTTACCAGATTGGGAACTGTTGCCTGGTGTCTGTGGAATAAAAATCTTTATGGGTTCTAGTACTGGAGATCTATTGTCTGCAACAGATGAAGAAGTTGAAGCTGTTGTTTCTAATGGAAAAAGAGTAATAGCAGTTCATGCAGAAGATGAATTTATGATGAATGATAATAAAGAAACTATTCTTAAAGATAGTAATGACGTTGGTATGCACTGTAAATGGAGAAGTGTGGAAAGCTCACTTAATGCAACAAGAAGAGTCGTGAACCTCGGCAAAAAACATAATAGACATATACACGTTCTACACATTACTACTAAAGATGAAATGGATTTTTTACGCGAGAATAAAGATACGGCCACAGTAGAAGTATTGCCAAATCATTTAACAATGCATGCGCCTGAGTGTTATACAGAATTGGGTACATTAGCGCAACAAAATCCACCTATAAGAGAGAAAATTCATCAAGATGCTTTGTGGGCAGCTGTTGCTGATAACACAGTTCATATTGTAGCTTCTGATCATGCACCGCATACACTTGATGAAAAATCAGGCATTTATCCAAATACACCTAGTGGAACACCTGGTGTTCAGACAATAGTGCCAATTATGTTAAACCATGCTGCAAATGGAAAATTAACGTATGAAAGAATTGTTGAGTTGATGGCATATGGACCAAAGCATGTTCATAAAGTTAAAAATAAATGCTCTATAACAGTAGGATATGATGCTGACTTTACAATTGTTGATCCAAATCTTGTGCACACTATTACTAATGAAGAGCAGGCTTCTAAGTCAGGATGGACACCGTACCACAATAAAAAGATCAAAGGTCTACCAGTGATGACAATAATTAGAGGCCAAATTGTAATGAAAAATGGTCAGTTACTGACTAGACAAGCGAAAGCAATAGAATTTGATATTTAAGGCACTGGATCATGTCCACAACCACCCCATGGATGACATCTAGCAATTCTTTTTATAGCTAACCAAATACCTTTAATTGGACCATGTTTTTCTATAGCTTCTACTGCATATTGAGAACAAGTTGGAGTAAACCGACAATGAGGACCCAGTAATGGTGAAATCAGAATTTGATAGATTTTGATAGGTATAATCAAAAGAAATTTAAGAAAATTCCTCATTATTGTTCAAGAGGATTCTTAGATAAAGAGTGTATTTCATCTGTAAATTCATCAACTGACATCACAATATTTTTGTTTTCACCTAATTTTCTTACAGAAACAGAATTATTTGCTATTTCGTTTTTCCCTACAGCAACGATGTAAGGAATTTTTTTCAAGCTATGTTCTCTTACTTTATAGCTAATCTGTTCGTTTCTTATATCTACTTCTGCTCTAATTTTATTGTTTTGTAGCATTAGGCAAAGCTTTTCCGCATATTCATTCGCTTCGTCTGTAATGGCTGCTATAACTACTTGGTGTGGTGATAACCATAAAGGTAACTTTCCCTCATAATTTTCTAATAATATCCCTATAAATCTTTCAAAAGACCCTAGAGCCGCTCTATGTAAGAGTACAGGTGTATGTTTTAAACCATCCTTTCCAATGAATGTGGAATCAAATCTGCCTGGAAGGTTAAAATCTACTTGTAAAGTTCCACATTGCCATTTTCTTCCGATTGCATCTGTTAGAACGAAATCTAGTTTTGGCCCATAGAACGCACCGTCACCTTCATCGATTACATATGGAAGTTTCAGTTTTTCAATAGCATCTTCAAGTGCTTTTTCAGCCTTATCCCAACTGGAATCGCTACCAATCCTTTTTTCTGGTCTTGTAGACAACTTAATCTTGAAATCTTTAAAACCTAAGTCGTTATACATGCTTGATAAAAGATCTATGAAATTTTTAGTTTCACTTTCAATTTGATCTTCTGTACAAAAGATATGTGCATCGTCTTGAGTAAATCCTCTTACTCTCATTAAACCATGCATGGTGCCCGAGGCCTCGTATCTATGGCATTTGCCAAATTCAGATAGCCTAAAAGGTAGGTCTCTGTACGATTTAATACCCTGATTGTATATTTGCACATGGTTAGGGCAGTTCATTGGTTTTAAAGCATTAGTACGCTTTTCATTAGCATGTTCTTCATCTATTTCTGTGATAAACATATTTTCCCTATATTTATCCCAGTGACCTGATTTTTCCCATAACTTTCTGTCAACAACTTCCGGCGTATTCACTTCAAAGTAGCCAGCTTTTTTCTGCTTTTCTCTTACATATTGTTGTAATTGAGTATAAATAGTCCAGCCTTTAGGGTGCCAAAAGACCATACCTGGTGCTTCTTCTTGAAAATGAAATAAATCCATGTCTTTTCCAAGCTTTCTATGATCAATTTCTTCAGCTTTTTCTAATTTATCTAAATATTTCTTTAGATCCTTTTCAGAATTCCAAGCTGTTCCATAAATTCTTGTTAGCATCGGTTTATCAGAGTCACCACGCCAATATGCACCAGATACTTTGGTTAACTTAAATGCACCAACTTTATCTAAGGACGGTAAATGTGGCCCGCGACATAAATCAATAAAACCTGAAGTTTCCTGTGTATAAATTTGAAAATTATCTATTTGATCTGAATCATTAATTATTTCTGCTTTAAATGACTCATCAAGTTCATCAAATAACGCTAAGGATTCTTTCTTTGAATGATAGGTCTTAATAATAGTAGATTTATTAGCAATAATTTCATGCATTTTCTTCTCAATCTTTGGTAAATCATCAATTGAAATACTTACCCCAAAGAAATCATAGTAAAAGCCGTCTTCTATAGTAGGTCCTATAGCTAATTTCGCATTTGGGAATAATTCTTTTACGGCAGATGCTAAAACTTGTGCAGCCAATGTATGCCTCATGATTTCAAGACCCTCAGGCGACTTTATTGTAATAATTGACACTTTAGAGCCATCTGTTAATGAATCAGAAAGATCTTTTTGTTCGTCGTCAATTACAACTGCTATAGCATCCTTTGCTAATCCTGCTCCAATAGATTTAGCCAGATCTAAGCCATTACTATTGGCAGGCAATTCTTTGCTTGATCCATCTGGAAGTGTAACGTTTATATTTCCCATTCTGTTTTACCATCAACATCTTTCAATGTTACGTTCATTTTAACTAGTTTATCTCTTATTTGATCAGCTAATTTATAATCTGAATTCATTCTTGCTTTATCTCTTTGATCAATTAATGCTTCAATTTTATTTTTAATTTCATCAGAAACAATATTTTTATGTTTTGAACCCTCAAATATATATTTAAAAGTTGATATTTCATCTTCAATATTCTCGGGCACATCTTTTGTAAAGCCCTGCATCAAAGAAATGGCTTTTGGTGTATTTAGATCGTCTAATATTGCTGCACCAATTTTGCTATTTTGAATAAATTTTGCAGTTACAGAAAAAGCATCAAAGAATGTTGTTAATTTTTTTGATATGGATTTAGCTTGTTCAAGCAATGTATTGCTCCAAGGTATTGGTTGTCTGTAATGCGTTGAAAGCAATGCAAGTCTGACCTGATTTCCCTCATAGGTCTTTAATAATTCGTCTATGTATATTACATTTCCTAATGATTTAGACATTTTTTCATTTTCAAGATTTAAGAAGCCATTATGAAACC
>CAJXFH010000015.1:0-18160 GCA_913052565.1 uncultured Gammaproteobacteria bacterium
ATTGGTAGTAATCACTTCACTAGTTGTATTAGGAGGACTTAAGAGAATAGCAAATGTTTCAGCATGGCTCGTTCCATTCATGGGAGGAATATATTTTTTCGCTGTGCTCTATGCAGTTCTAATTAATTACGACAAATTTCTACCGTCGATTTCTTTAATATTTACAGAGGCTTTTTCATTAAATTCTGCAGTTAGTGGAGGTTTAATAGGCGTAATCTTAACAGGTATTAAAAGAGGTGCTTTTAGTAATGAAGCAGGTATCGGAACTGAAGCGCTTATACATGGTACAGCAAGAACATCAAACCCTGTAAAACAGGGCTTAATAGCAATGACAGGACCTATATTTGATACTTTAATAATGTGCACGTTAACTGCAGTCATAATCTTAACTAGTGGTGTATGGTTGTCGTCTGAAAGCTCAGGAGTAACGTTAACTTCTGAAGCATTTTTAAGTACGCTCGGGCCAATTGGCCCAGTAATTCTTTTTATGTGTGTAATCAGCTTTGGGCTTAGCACTATTTTTACTTATTCGTATTATGGATCTTCTTGTGTGAAGTTTATTTTTGGCGAAAAAAGTGTGAAAGCTTATCAGTTCATTTTCATAGCATTTGTATTTATTTTTTCTATCACTTCGCTTGATTTAGCACTAAATGTTATTGATAGTGCTTTTGCGATGATGGCGATCCCAACACTTATAGCTTCTATTTGGCTTGCACCTAAAGTAGTTGAAAAAGCAGAAGAATATTTTTCTAGCTTAAAGAATTAAGGTATTTTAGCAGTTCTTCGTATTTTCTTGCTCCGCCAAAATATTTTTTTTCCTCATGATCAAATGTATTTAGGCTCTCAATCAAGCCTTTTCTGGCTTGATCAAAGCTTTCAATGGCAGATAGGGGCTGAAATCTGACATTTATAGCAAACAAAGAATAATCTTCATGGTATCTACAGATTGTTTCTCTTTCAGATCGTACAAACCAATCATCCACTGGGCCACTTGGATAGTTTTCAGATTCTAGATGAAATCTATCGTCATCACCATGAATAAACCAATTCTCTCTTTTAAATGGCACCCCAAGCGGTGCATTTCTTATGAATCTTTCAATAGGATTGCCGATTTTTTCATTTAGTGTTTTTACTGGTTTATGAATTGCTCTTAGAGGTTCTCCAATTTTGTGTTGTAGATTCCAATAGCTTGGTGAACAAACAGATGCTGCTAAAAGTCTTTGAGAACCCCCTGATTCAATAATACATAAGTCATCAGGGACCTCTAAAGACATACTTGCAATAAGATCAGGAAAACTTTCATTTACAGGTATTTCCTTTGTTAACAGTTCTTGAGCTTTCAATGAATCATCAGTAGCACGCACAACAGCATGATAACTAGAGTTAAATAGTGTTCTTTTATAATTTTTTAACTCACTGAAGATTGGCTTTTCAAACCAATCTTCTCTAGAAATAGGCTTTAACCCCAAACGATATTTTTCCTTACCACCATCCCATGGTGGATTTAACCAAAAATGAGTGTTGATTTCGACAACTTGAGACATAATGTAATTTATATAATATGTTGTCTAAGCAAAATTTATTCAATCAAATATGAAAAAAGTAGCAGTAATTGGAGCTGGTCCATCTGGCATTACAGCCTTGAAAAATTTTATAGATCAAGGATTTGAGGTAATCGGTTTTGAAAGATGCTCTGGAGTAGGTGGAAATTGGCGTTTTAATGATCCATCAGGACATTCAAGTGTATTTGAAACTACACACATTATTAGCTCAAAATATACATCCTTTTATGAAGATTTCCCTCTACCTGAATCGGCTTCTGACTATCCATCTCATAAAGAATTATTGAAATACTTTAATGATTACGCTGAAAATTTTGGTTTGAAAAAGCATATTCATTTCAATACAGAGGTACTTAACTGCAAAAAAACTGATGACGATAGATGGGTAATAGAATGGAAGCATATGAATACTGATCAAATAAATGTTCAACATTTTGATGCATTGGTTGTATGTAATGGTCATCATCATGAGCCACGCTTTCCTGAGTATCCAGGTGAATTTGCTGGAGAATTTATTCATTCACATGATTTCAAGAAAGCAGAGCCATTTGCTGATAAAAAAGTGCTTGTAATTGGTGGCGGAAACTCAGCTTGTGATGTAGCTGTAGAAACTTCCAGGATTTCACAGAAAACTGTTATTAGTTGGAGAAGGGGATACTATCTGATCCCAAAATTTATGTTTGGTCTAACAAGTGATATTTTTGCACTGAGATCAAGATGGTTGCCAAAATTCATTAGACTTCCCTTTATGAGGTTTATGCTTGAGATGCTTCAAGGAAAGAATGAAGACATTGGTTTGCCAAAAGTTAATAATCATATTTTGGCAACACATCCAACCGTAAATTCTGACCTCTATAATGCTGTTAGACATGGAAAAGTTATTCCAAAACCTGACATAGACAGACTAAACGGCAAAGAGGTGATATTTAAGGATGGATCATCTGAAGAATTTGACACAATAATTGCATGCACTGGGTTCAAAATTAAGCACAAATTTTTTGATGAAAATTTCATTAACTTTGAAAAAGGGCCAGTAAGACTTTTACATAAAATGATACCTTCGGATATCAATAACCTGTATTTCATTGGTCTATTTCAGCCTTTAGGTTGTATTTGGCCTGGAGCTGAACTTCAATCAAAGCTCGCAGCAAAACATCTTGCAGGCTTGTGGAAGCCTGATGGCAACATTGAAGATATGATCGAGAAAGAAATGAATAATCCTGATGTTGAACAAGTTAAAACAGCCAGGCACACAATTACAGTTGATGATTTTTCTTTTAGAGGAAGGTTAAAAAAAGAACTGGCAAGAACTTCCTAGAAAATGAAAAATTTATACTTTTTAAGGCACGCTAAGTCCAGTTGGGATGATTACACACTAAAAGACTTTGACAGGCCTTTATCCACTAGGGGTATTCAAGATGCTGATTTGATGGGTAATTTTTTTAAATCAAAGCGGGCAAAAATCGACATAATCTTAGCAAGCCCATCTAAAAGAACCATCGAGACCATTGAGCACTTTTTTGGTAACAAAGCTCCAGATGTTAAATTTGATGAGAGCATCTACCACGCCTCACTTGATGATGTTTTAAAAAATATATACGCAGTTCCTGAAGAAGTTAATTCGGTCATGGTAGTAGGCCACAATCCATCAATGCATGATGCGACAGAATTTCTAACACAGAAATTTTTAAATAAATTTCCGACATGTGGGCTAGCTTCCTTAAATACGGAAAATAAATGGAATGACCTCAATAGAGGCTCCGCTGAACTAAATTATTTTATGAAGCCTCGCGAACTTCGCTAGAAGAATAGACGCGATCTCTGAGTACAACGCTACCTGATACAACAGCAGAGTAAATTGTATAGCCTAGAATTATTTCTGGCATGAAATTAAAGAAACCCACAGATATTAGCGCTAATACACTAAGTGATCTTATCAACTCAAGATAATAAACAAAGGCTCTGTTTTCATACATAAATGATGCAAATACCATCACAGTAACTATGTTGAAAGATATCAAAATCATATCGATGTAATTAATATCAGCTGAATTGAATAAGACACCTTGGGTGTAAATGCTTACAAATACTAAATGTGTGAAACCAAATATTTTTGAGTAAATGGTTGTTTTTGTATCGAATTTTTTGAATTGAGATAAGTCATTCTTTTTAATAGGATATTTTTCTGAAACATCAGCAGGGCGCCACTTTGGTGTTGAGAACCATAAAGCAATTTTATCTTTCCACTTTTCTGTTCTCCAAGCATCTTTAATCATTTCGTTCCAAACCTCCAGATTGGCCCACAGCGGGTTCCATGTATTAAGTGGTTTGGAAGTACCGTAAATTGGCTTCAGATCTTCTCTTTCATCGATGAATGTGCCGAACATCCTATCCCAGATAATGAAAACTCCACCGTAATTTGCGTCAATGTATTCCTTATTTTGAGCATGGTGAATTCTATGATTGGATGGTGTAACAAGTATGTAATCGATTATTCCCAATCTCCCGATATGTTCTGTGTGTACCCAAAACTGATATATCAGGTTTAATGCAGCAACAGTAACAAATATTTCGACTGGTATACCCAAAAACAACATTGGTGTGTAAAAAATCCATTTGAAAAGAAAGTCTGTTCCAGTTTGTCTTAATGCAGTTGAGAGGTTAAATTCTTCACCGTGATGATGAACAACATGCGAAGCCCATAATATTTTTATCTGATGATGAGAACGATGAAGCCAATAATAACTTAAATCGTAAAGCACAAAGGCTACAACCCAAACATATGGGTCATAAGAAGCTAATAACCCTAGATTGAACTGTTTTGAAATAAATGCATAAACTAGACCTTGCACACCAAGCCCAAGTAGAGCAGGGTATCTGCTCATTAAGCCTAGGCCTATGCTTGTCACAGTATCATTCAGCCTGTAGTTATTTTTATTTTTGAAATACCCGTAAAGAAATTCACAAAATATCATTAATGTGAAAATCGGAACAACGTACGCAATTAAATTTGATGTATGCATATTTTTCTAATTAAGGACCAATTTGAATTATTTATCCAAATACAAACTAAGCGGGTTCCTTACAATAGTTATAATATATTAGTTATTAATTGTTCTTCAAGAATAAAAACGTGAAATATTTTTTTATAAATTTAATCTTAAAGGTTTTTTTTCTTCTTCCAGATTGGTTTTTAAATATTATTTTTTTTAAAAAACCACCGATGCTGAGAGACATTTATCTAGATAAACAGACTTCTTTGTTCCTCAAATTAATTGAAATATTTGGTTACAAGATCGATACCGAAAATTTTAATAATGATGAAAGGTCTAAATCTAACCAAGCAAGACTGAGTATTGCTATCAATGAAAGTACGCCTAAATTGTATTCTTATCAGGATATTTTAATCGGTAGTAAAAAAGATTTACTCGTGAGAGAGTACATTCCACAAAATATCATTTCTGACAAAACGATGCTTTATTTTCACGGTGGGGGTTATGTTATCGGAAGCATTGAAACTCATCATAATTTTGTATCTTTAATATCAGTCATTTTAGGAATAAGAGTTTATTCACTAGAATATCGATTAGCACCTGAAAATAAATTTCCATGCGCGTTAAATGATGCAAAAACAACTTATCAATGGTTGTTAGAGAAAGGTATATCAAGTAAGAAAATATTGCTCTGTGGTGATAGTGCTGGCGCTCACTTAACTGCCTCTTTAACCTATGAATTAGAGCAATCAAATATTTCGCTTCCACCAGCACAAATACTCATATATCCGATGGTAAGCCCGTCTCTCAAGTTTGAATCAATGGAATTATTTAAAGAAAATTTCCTACTCACAAAAGCCTCTATGGCATGGTTTTGGAGTCAATTAAGAGCTTCTCAAGATGATGATAAAAACCCTAAATTTAATTTATTGGAGCAAAATGTAACTTACGAAGAGGGGGTAAAAACTTTATTGATAACAGCAGGATTTGACCCTCTTTGTGACGAAGGAAAAGAATTTGGTAAACATCTTGAAAATTTTGGTAATCAAGTTTCCTATTTACATTTCGAAAACTTATTCCATGGTTTCGTAACGTTCACGAATTTAAGAAATGCGAAAAAGGCAACTATGGATGTGATTAAAGGTATCGAAGAATTTGTGTAATTTCTAAATTATGGAAGCAATTGTTCAACTTTTTTCAGTGCTTTAACAAGTGCTTTTTTAACATCAGCTGATTCTTTTTTGGATGACGTACCTTTTGAATAAACTAAATTTGTAAAGTGTTCTCTTAATTTTTCACCCATATCAACCGACTTTTCTGTAAACCTATTTCTGAGTTCTTCAAATTTTACTCTGGATACCATCTCTTTCGGGCCTACAGGGTCAAGGCCTGCAAACATCTGAAATCTTATTGCTGCTTCATTTAAATCCATAGATTCAGATGGCTTTCCGTTTACAAACTCTGGAATTAAATCTTTAGAAATTTTCTCAGATCCTTTGTCGACTAGCTCTTCAAATAAATCTTGATAGGATTTGAGCTTTTCTTGTGCTTTTTCATTTTTTTGAAGCATTGCAAAGTCTTTAATGGCTTTTTTAAATTTTTTCTCTTCTGCAGTTCCTTGAAGATTTTCTAGTTCAACAAATTTTTGTTCTGCTTCACCTGGTGCGATTTTCTTGTCTCGAAGATCTTTGATTATTACATCCATCAAGCCTCTTGACTCATCAAGCTCCTTATCTTTAATTTTTAGAAACTCATCACAAGCTGTTTCAAATTTTAAATTTACTTCTGGGTCAAGCTTCTTGCCCGCTGGACCTAATGTACGCCAATGATCTTGAAGCTCTCTAATCCTAGCAACAGAATTATCAATATCTTCTTTGCTTAATGATTCAACTTCTGAAATAACGGCTTCTTTCTGTGACCTATTGAATACTTCTACTTCTTCTAATAATTTATTTACACCATCTCTAGCATCTTTAAATTTATTATTTAAATCCTGGAAATCTTTATCTGGAACTGGTGCGTATTGTTTCCATTTCTCATGAACACCTTTCAGAAACATTACTATTTGTATTACTGTAGTGTTTTCAGTTGTTTTGCCGGCTGGGAAAGATTCAATATCTTTCAGTAACGCAAGTTTTTTGTCTCTGTTTTCTTCCTTTCTATCTTCAAGCACAGCGAAGTAGTCTTTACATGGTGCCCAGGCTTTTTCACAAGCGTCTTTGAATGTCGACCATTTCTCTTTGCTTGCTGTCTTTCCATGCTGGTCAAGATTTTGCCACTGCTTTTGCAAAGAGTTAATTTTATTTGCAAGAGTTCTTGGTTCTAATTTCTGTGCTGCTAATTTGTTAACTTCGGTGATTAGTTCTGTTCTTTTATCAGACGTTGCAAACTCTGCCCAGTCGTCGTATTCCTTTGCAGTAAAGTTTAATCTTTGGAACTTGTGGCGGAATTTTGAGGGTATTGGCTTACCTTTTCCAAACTGAGAGTTAAGCTTCCTTAGGTCCTTTTGAGCCTTCTTAATGTGACCCGAAGAGAATAGACCTTCTATCTCATTTAATTGTTGATTAAGATTTATTGCTCTGTCTCCCACAAATTAGCTGAATATTATTTATAATTTCAAACAAATACTATTTGAATGAAACGGATTTTAACAGGTATAACGCCCAGTGGCTATCCTCACTTAGGAAATTATATAGGAGCAATTAAGCCATCACTAGACCTATTGGACGAAAAATGTGAATCATTTCTGTTTATTGCCGATTTGCATGCTGTTATTAAAGTTTCAGATCCTGATCAGCTTAAAGAACTTTCACATGGAATTACAATGGCATGGTTAGCCTCTGGACTGGATCCAGAAAAAACTAATATCTACAGACAATCCGATATTCCAGAAATAACTGAATTAACTTGGATATTAAGCTGTGTAGCTGAGAAGGGCTTGCTAAACAGAGCGCATGCATACAAAGCAGCTTTAGATGCAAATAATGAAAGTGGGAAAAAAGATCCTGATGAGGGTATTAATGTTGGTTTATTCTCATATCCACTACTAATGGCTTCAGATATTTTAATGCCTAATGCAACACATGTGCCGGTTGGTAAAGATCAACAACAACATCTTGAAATTACAAGGGATATAGCAGAAAAGTTCAATCGTAAATATGGTGATTTCTTCAATATTCCTGAAGCTGTAATTCAAAAAGATATGACTGTACTAGGTGTAGATGGAAGAAAGATGTCAAAAAGTTACAACAACATTATTCCAATGTTGGGAAGTGAGAAGGAGCTGAGAAAATCTGTAATGAAAATAGTTACAAACTCACAGGAACCTGGTGAAGTTAAAGACTGGAAAAACAATACATTATTTTCAATTTACTCTAGCTTTGCTTCCAAAAATGAGATTGAAGACATGAAAAGAATGTATGAAGAAGGCATTGGATGGGGAGATGCAAAACAAAAAGTTTTTGAAGAATTAAATCAGTTGCTTGAACCAATTAGAGAGAATTATGCAGAACTAAACTCTCGTAAAGATCATATAGATGAAATTCTCAGAGAAGGCGCATCTAAAGTTAGAAAAGATACAGTTCCAGCAATTAGAGAAATTAAAAAACTAATCGGAATAAATAATCTTTAACCAATAGGATTCTCTCGTCATAAATTTCATAAATTGTGATTGGATTTACAATGATTGGCCCGTATATACTAAGTTCTTATGCAAAATAAAAAAGCAGTATTAATGATCAGTCTTGGGACACCTGATAGTCCTGGTTGGTTTGATGTAGCCAGCTACTTGCGTCAATTTTTAGGTGATGGAAGAATTATAAATATTCCTTCTTTTTTGAGGTTTCTATTAGTTAACTTAATTATTGTGCCAACAAGAACATTTTCATCAGCAAAAGCATATAAAGAGCTCTGGACAGATAGAGGCTCTCCTCTCAAATATCACATGGAAGACTTAACTGAAAAAGTTCGAAAAGAGCTTTCAAGCACGCATGATGTTTTTTATGCGATGCGGTACAAAAATCCATCAATTGATGCAAGGCTTGAAGAAATGGAAAAAAATGGCTATGACGAGGTGATTTTGTTCCCCGTCTTTCCTCAGTACTCATCGGCAGCTAATGGATCATTTTTAGATTACTCTCTAAAGAAAATTGCTAATTGGGTTGTGATTCCATCTGTTAAAACTGTTGACCAATTTTATGACAATGAGGATTTCTTAGAGGCATTTTCTGAAAACATCAAAAAGTTTAATCTCAACGAATACGATAAAGTCATATTCAGCTATCACGGATTACCAATGAGCCAGCTAGACGAAGTCTATGAAAAAGGGCGATGTGATGACAGAGAATGTGAAGATGGAGTAGGCGGAGATAATCATCATTGTTACAGAGCCACTTGCTATGAAACAACAAAACTACTTGTGGAGAAAATAAACATAGATCCTGACAAGACAATTACTTCATTTCAATCAAGATTAGACTCTAAATGGGTTAAACCCTTTAGCGATAAAGTACTGGAAGAGTTTGCTGCTGAAGGTGTGAAAAAGGTTCTTGTAGTTTCTCCCTCTTTTACTGGAGATTGCCTAGAGACAATTATTGAAATTGGCGATGAATACAAGGAACTATTCACTGAAAAAGGGGGTCAAACTCTTGATTATGTACCGTCATTAAACTCGAATGATAATTGGGTAAAATGTATAGTTAATATAATAAGAGGAGTTTAAATGAGAGAAATACTAAATTTGCAGAAAAAAGCCTTCATTGAAAATGGTCAACCATCCTATGAACAACGCTTAGATAGTCTTAAAAGATGTATTGCTCTTCTAGAAACACATGACGAACAAATTGTCGAAGCATTAAATGAAGATTATAAAAATAGGTCAGAAACTGAAATAATGACCTCCGAAGTCGTTCAATCAATTAGAAATTTAAATTTCACCATCAAAAATCTTAAAAAATGGATGAAACCATCCAAAAGACCTTCGTCTTTTATGGCTGATCTTTTGGGTTCAAAAGCTTTAATGCAGCCTTCGCCTTTAGGAACAGTGGGTATTATAGCTCCTTGGAACTTTCCGATAGGTATGGTTTTCTACCCTGCAGCATCTGTTTTAGCAGCAGGAAATAGAATTATGGCGAAACCCTCAGAATTCACTCCACATACAGCGCAACTAATTAAAGATGCGGTAGAGAAATACTTTGATAGCAGTGAGTTTGCAGTAATACTTGGAGGTCCAGATGTGGGTAATGAGTTTACTTCAATGCCTCTTGACCATTTACTTTATACAGGTAGCGGCGCAGTTGCTAAAAAGGTAGTTGCAAATGCAGCACAAAATCTTGTGCCAACTACACTTGAACTTGGTGGCAAAAGCCCAACCATCATTTCATCTGATGCAAATCTTTCCCTAGCAGCAAAAAGAATAATGTTTGTTAAAACTCTCAATGCCGGTCAAATATGCCTTTCCCCAGATTATGTTTTGATTAAAAGAGGTCAGGAAGATGCTTTGGTTGAAGAATTGAAAAAAGTATTTAACGAGTTTTATCCAGAGAGCAATGCTAATGACTACACTTCTATGGTGAATGAACATCACCATGAGAGGATGCAAAGCTATCTTCAAGATGCAAGAGAAAAAGGAGCTAGTGTAATAGATCTGGGAAGCTTCGATTCATCTGAAAAGAACACAATTACCACTAAAGTTGTAATGAATGTGAACGAGAGCATGCGAATTATGCAAGAAGAGATATTTGGACCATTGTTGCCGATAATGGTTTATGACGAACTCCAGGAAGTTGTAGATTATGTAAATTCTCATGATCATCCACTTGGCTTATACTTTTTTGGAAATAAGAAATCGGAACAAAATTTTATAATTGAAAATACACGCTCAGGCGGAGTAACAATCAATGATGCTATGTTTCATTTAATGCAATCAAGATTACCTTTTGGGGGAGTTGGCCCTTCAGGCTACGGACACTATCATGGGTACGAGGGCTTTTTGAATTTTTCAAATCTGCGAGCAATATATTATCAGACAAACTCTGACAGTTTATTTGGGATGTTAAGACCTCCAAGAAACAAACCTTTCGAATTGCTTACAAAAGTAATGAAGAAACTCTCTTGAACCATTTTTTAGGCAAAATATCATTCAGATACCTTTTTAAGAAAGGTACTAAAAAATTATCCTCTCAAACAATTCTTACTACTACAGGAGTGGGTTTAGGGACAGCTGTTTTAATAGTTGTTCTTTCTGTGATGAATGGGTTTGAAAATGAACTTCAAAAAAGAATACTTGGAGTGATTCCGCATGTAACAATTGAAAAAATTGGAGGATTTGAAGATTTTGAACAAACAAAAAAGAAAGTACTAGAAAATAAATCGGTTTCAGCTGTATCACCATATTTATCCACTCAAATTGTCATCAATAATAATGATGTTTCAAAGGGTATAGTGCTTAAAGGAACAAGCGAAGAAAACGAAATATCAATTATCCCTAATAATATGATCTTAGGTGATTTAAGCTCATTGAACAGAGGGGCTAATATTATTCTCGGCGAAAGCCTGGCTTATGAACTTGGCGTTGCTTTAAATGATTCAGTTAATCTTTTAAGCATTAATCAAACAAATGCTCTTGTAGGCATTCCCAGGGTAATTTCATTTAATGTTTCAGGGATTTTCTCTGTTGGGTCAGAAGTTGATCAGAATTACGCTCTGATAGGCTCAGAATCGTTCATGAAGCTTATTAAACCAAAAAACGGTGTTGGTATTGAGATAAGAGTAAAAGATGTCCTTGTAGCAAGAAATATAGGCCATCAAATCCTTGAAGATCTCAATACAGACGGATATATGAAATTTACTAGTTGGGATCAATTATACGGCGGGCTATTTAGAGCAGTACAGCTAGAGAAGACCATGGTTGGTCTTTTAATGTCACTTATCTTACTGGTAGCAATCTTAAGTCTGCTCATGTCTATAAATAATTTAATTAAAAGCAACGAGAAGGAAATAGCAATTCTGTCCACTATGGGATATTCCAATAATCAAATCCAAAGAATCTTTCTTCAATTGATCTTCACGATTGGTATTTTTGGCATAATTCTTGGCAACATATTGGGTTTGATAGTTGCAGCAAATATCACTGAGGTTCTGAATTTTATGTCTGTAGCTTTCAATATATCGATGTTAGATGTTTATTACCTAGATTACTTTCCCTCAATAATAAGTTTTGAACAAATACTGATTATCAATTTTGTAACAATTGTTCTTTTAACTTTATTTGGACTGATACCTGCGAAAAATGCAGCCAACACAAACCCTGTAAAAATAGTAAATAGCGCATGATAAATTTAGAAAGAATAAATAAGAGTTACGCTGACAAATCATATTCCCAGATTATCTTTGAGAATTTAAATTTTAAATTTGAAAAATCAGGTACTTATAGCATAGTTGGCTCATCAGGGTCTGGTAAAACAACGCTTTTAAATTTAATTTCAGGGCTTGATTCTTTTGACTCTGGTTCGTTAGAAATAGATGGGATTTTTCTCGAAAAATTAAATAATAATGAAAAAAGTGAAATCAGAAAGAATTTATTTGGGTTTGCATATCAATTTCATTACTTACTTGAAAATTTAACAATTTATGAAAATTGTTTAGCAGCTAACCAGGGAGTTGTGCCTGAGGGTTTAGATAAGATACTTTCTAGATTAGGCATTCAAAACTTGAAAGATAAATTTCCATCCAATATATCTGGTGGTGAGAGACAGAGAGCTTCGATTGCAAGAGCGATTTGTACTAATCCAAATATTCTTATACTGGATGAACCAACGGGAAACCTTGATCAGGAAAATAGTCTTATAGTTCAAAATTTTATTCTTGATTATGCCCGTCAAAATAAAACTTTAGTCATTTATGCCACTCATGATAATGAATTTGCTATGAAAGCGGATAAGATTTTAAATATTCAAGATAGGAACGTGAAAGCAGGTTAAATGCTAAACATTTGATCAATGAATAATTCAATTTACACAAGATTACTTGGCTATACCTTTAGACATAAAGGTCTATTTTCACTTAGTATTTTTGGCTTTATTTTGTTTGCAGCAGCTGATATTTCTGCTGTTGAATGGCTGAAACAAGTAATTGCATATATTAACGAAAGCAATGAAAATCCTTTTAACCCTTTGAATTTAGCTCTTTTCTTGGCATTTATCTCAATAATCAGGGGGATAGGTTTCTACATTGGTAATTATTTCATGGCAAATGTAGGGCTAAAAGTTGTTCACAAGCTTCGAGAAGACCTTATTTCAAGCTTGTTATATCAACCAATGAGCTTTTTTGATCAGGCTTCAAAAGGTGAAATAGTAAACAGAATTATTTTTACAACAAATCAAATTACTGGTGCTGCCACAAATGCATTAAAAATACTGGTAAAAGAGGGTTTTCTATTAATCGGCCTATTCATTTATCTTTTGTATTTAAGTTGGAAGCTAACACTAGTAATTCTTGTAATTGCGCCTTTGATTGGAATTATTGTTGCCATTGCTGGAAGGCGACTTAGGAAAGTTGCGAAAAAGATCCAAGATGTAATGGGCATAGTCACTCAGGTTAGCAATGAGATTGCTTCAGGGGCGAAAGAGATAAAGTCATTCAATAACGAATCAGGAGAAGAGGATAGATTCAGGCAAGCTAATGATGAGAACTTAAAACAAAATCTCAAGATGGAAAGCACTGGCAACCTTACAACCCCACTAATTCAAGTTTTTGTTGCATTCGCTTTAGCAGCTATGAGTTATTTGGCATTAACAAATCTAAGTGAATTGAATTTACCATCTGAGTCATTTGTAGCTTTCTTTACAGCTGCTGGTCTAATGGCAAGGCCAATAAGGCAACTTTCGAGCTTAAATGCCGTTATTCAAAGAGGCTTAGCTGCCGCTGAAGATATTTTTTCTACCATAGATAATCCACCTGAGAAATATGATGAAGGCATTGATATTAACAAAACTCTCGAAGGTGAAGTTCAAATTGAAAACGTTTCATTTAGTTACTCACACGAGATGGATCCAGTTTTAAAAAATATATCTATCACAGCAAAAAAAGGAGAGACAGTCGCATTAGTTGGTAAGTCAGGAAGCGGAAAATCTACTATTGTTAACCTTCTAAACAGGTTCTATGACGATTATGAGGGAAGAATAAGAATCGATGGTTATGACATTAAAAAGATAAAACTTACTGATTTAAGAAATTCAATATCTTATGTTTCGCAAGATCCAACAATATTTAACGATACAGTTAAAAATAACATTGCATATGGTTTACATGATGTTTCTGATTCAGCAGTATTTCAGGCAGCTAGAGAAGCAAATGCTTATGAATTTATAATGAATTTACCTGATGGTTTTAATACCGTCCTCGGTGAAAGTGGAGATTCATTATCTGGTGGAGAAAAGCAAAGAATTGCGATTGCTAGAGCATTGTTGAAACAATCTTCAATTTTAATCTTTGATGAGGCCACATCAGCTCTCGACAATGAATCTGAAAAAGAGATTCAAGCAGCTATTGAAAAAGCATCACAAAATAAAACAACATTCATTATTGCGCACAGGTTAAGTACTGTTGAAAAAGCCGATAAGATTTGTGTTCTAGAAGATGGTGTTATCACTCAATCAGGCACACATAATGAGTTAATAAAGGAAGAGGGCTTATACAATGTTCTTCAAGGAAAACCTGAACTGATAGAAGATTCAAGTGTTTCAAGTATCGAATCAGATTTTGTGCCAACAATTATTTCTGAAAAGAAAAGTTTTTGGGACGAATTTAATATAGCTAATATTGCGTTGACACCAATAAGTGCAATTTACTGGGTCGTAAGTACTTTCAAAAATACCTTTTTAAAACCCAAAAGATCTACAGTGGATCAAGTACCGGTAATTGTAGTGGGAAATGTTACTGTTGGAGGTAATGGTAAAACACCTCTAGTTAATCAAATTGCATCAGACCTAAGAGATATAGGTTATAAGCCAGGAATTGTTTTAAAGGGCTATAAGGGGTCATTTACAGGTACGAAAATCATCAAAGATGATACGACTGCAAAAGAAGTAGGTGATGAAGCAATATTTCACTTTAACCGTGGATTTAATGTCGTGGTCGATCACGACAGACCGAGAGCTCTGTCGTATTTAGAACGACATACTGATACTGACATAGTCATATCTGACGACGGTTTACAACATACTAATTTGAGAAGAGATTTCGAAATAGTTGTTGAAGATGCTAACCGCAATTTCGGTAATCAATTATTTTTACCTGCTGGTCCATTAAGAGACAATATTTGGAAAACAAAAAAAGTAGACCTTTTCATATACAGCGGTCGAAAGGATGGAGGAGATAATTTTTTTGAACTGGAACCAGATGCTTGGATAAATCTTGATACGGGTGATTCTTACTCTGTGGAGGAGTATCCTTTTGGAAAAACAGCGAATGTTATTTGTGGAATAGCTAACCCCAATAGATTCCTTAAAACACTGAATAATTTAAAGATTAATTTTGATTATAGGCTTTTTCCAGACCATCATTTTTTCACCAAGAAAGACATTTCTTTTGATTTTGAAAGGCCTCTGCTTACTACTGAAAAAGACGCTGCTCGAATGGGAGAGAAATTCGCAGGCAAAAATATTTGGTACTTGAAAATGAAGGTGAAATTAAACATTAATATTACAAAACTCATAACGGAAAAAATAAATGGCTAGCAGTTTTAAGATTCTAATTCCTGCAAGACTTAATTCACAAAGACTTAAGAAGAAACTGGTTGAAAGGATTGAGGGTAAAACAATAATTCAACATACCTGGGAACAGTGTAGAAAAACAAAAGCTGAAGCTGTAATTGTGGTAACAGACTCAGAAGAAATTTTTCAGATTATTACAGATGCTGGGGGTGAGGCATTCCTTTCAGAGGCAGAACATAATTCAGGCACAGATAGAATCAATGAGTTTTCTTTAAAAGCAAAATTAGCTAAAGATGAATTATTAATAAATGTTCAAGGAGATGAGCCATTGATAGAAGTTGAAGCCATTGATCAATTAGCAAAACACATGGAAGAAAATAATTTTTCATATGGTACGCTGGCGAAACCGTTCAAGTCTGATAGAGATTTGCTTGATGAAAATAAAGTGAAAGTAATACTTGATAAAGATGGAAAATCAAAAGAATTTTTTAGAAACCTCCCAAGTGAAAAACATAATGTATCTGACCCTGTCTATCATCATGTTGGGGTCTATGCCTTTACAGTGGAATTTCTGAATCTATTTTCTTCTTTGGAGATTTCTCATAATGAAAGGGAGCACAAGCTTGAACAGATGCGCGCATTGGATAATAATCTTGACCTTCAAGTTTTGTTGCTTAATGATTTAAATTCTTGGGGAATTGATACGCAGGAAGATCTAGACAAACTTAAAAATTACTTATCTTGAAAAGGACAAATTTAAACAAATTTAATAGCCTTAACCTTCGATCAGAAGCAATAAACTTCTACACATTCGAAACAGAACAGGAATTAGCAGAAGTAATAAAACTTGCCAAAAAAAATAACAAGAAATTTCAGATCATTGGTGATGGCACGAACACGATATTCCCGGAATTTTTTTCGGATTTTGTTTTAAAATCTAAAAATAATAATTTTGAATTAAACATTGAGAAAGACGAGGTTTTTCTAACAGTTGGTGCAGCAGTTAGATGGGACGATCTAATAGACTTTTGTATAAATAAGAACTTTCATGGCCTTGAAAATCTTGCAGGCATACCAGGCACCGTTGGCGCTGCACCGGTACAAAATATTGGAGCATATGGCTCAGAAATTTCAGGCTTCATTAAAGAAGTTAGTTGCTATGATGTGCAGGCAGATGCAGTAAGGAAATTTAAGAATATTGACTGTGATTTCTCTTACAGGAAAAGCATTTTTCAACAAAAAAATAACTTGATAATTACTGCAGTTAATTTCCAATTATCCAAGGTATTTAAACCAAACTTAAACCATGAAAGCATCAAGGATTTGAATTTTAGTAGTGCAGAAGAGATGGTTTTGAAAATAAGAGAAATTAGAAATGAAAAGATTCCCAGTCCAGCAGACTTCCCAAATGTCGGTAGCTTCTTCAAGAATCCAGTTTTAACACCTTCTGAGTTAAAAAAATTAAAAAATGTTGAGACGCTTAAGCAATTTGAGCAAGAGGATGGAACTATCAAACTTTCTGCAGGTGAAATGTTGGATAAACTAGGCTTAAAAGGCATGAAAATTAGGAACATTGGTTTGTCCAGCAAGCATGCCCTTGTGTTGACCAGCAACGGACTTTGTAATGCTAATGATATTAAGTATGTAGAAGAGTTTATAAAAACCTATGCTCACAATCATTACGGTGTAGCCCTTGAGAGGGAACCTATTTACTTATGAATATCTCCCTAGCACTTTCACTTGCTTTTGCTCATTTAGTAGCTGTTATTTCCCCTGGTCCAGATTTTTTTTACATTGTTAAAAGCAGTTTTGAAAAAGGCTTCATGAATAGTGCTTCATCTGCGTTGGGGATAGGTTTTGGGGTTTTTTTGCAATGCATATTTGCAATAGTTGGATTAGATTATCTTTACCAAAAAATTCCTAGTCTTTACAGCATAGTAGGCTCTATTGGAGCAGGGTATTTAATTTATTTAGGGGCATCAGGAATAATGTCTGATCCCATAGAATCTCACCACAAGAATCTACAAAATCAACCTTTAAATTTTACTCAAAGCTTTGCAGGTGGTTTGATGGTGAATATTTTCAATATAAAAGCATTTATATTCTTTGCCTCATTATTCAGTGGTCTAGTAATCAATACAAGTTTTACTTTTCAATTCTTGATCTCTATATACTTTTTTCTTGCAACAGCTTCATGGTTTATTTTTCTAAGTTATATTTTAAAACTTGGTAGTAGTTTTATTTTGAATGGTAAGATTCAAAGAGCCATTATGAAAATTTCTTCATCATTTTTAATTGCAATTGGGTTTGGTCTGGGGGTATATGTATGGACCTAAAAGACCTTGAAAAAACCGCTTTATCCCTTGATGAGTATCCTTTGGAGCAATGGAATCCTAAACTCTGTGAAGGTGTAGAGTTTTATATTGATGCAGACTCTAACTGGTTTTACAACAAATCAAAAATCGAAAGAGATTCAATGGTCAAATTATTTTCAAAACTTGTTAAATGGGAGGAGGGTGAGTACTTTGCTGTTACTCCCGTTGAAAAAATTCCTATTAAAGTTGAAAAAGAGGTTTTTTGCATGATTGACTATAAAAATGAGAATGGCAATTACTTCTTTCAGACCAATACTGGAGAATGGGTTAAATTGACCAAAGAGAAGCCTTTGACTGTTGAGATGATAGATCATCAGCCTTATCCAAAAATAAAGCTTAAAGAGCATATATATGCCCTTATAAGCAGAAATGTATTCTATAAGATTGTTGGAGAATCAAAACAAGATGGTAACTCAATGTATCTTGAATCAGACGGTAAATACTTTTACCTAAACTAAATCTTACAAGTCGGGTGGTTTTTTGGAGAAATTCTTAAAAGATTCGTAACAAATAAGTAA
>CAJXFH010000016.1:0-16941 GCA_913052565.1 uncultured Gammaproteobacteria bacterium
ATTGATCCAAAACTCAGTATGTGATCATGAAAATCCTTGATATCAAAATCCTCTCCGAGAGCCTCTTTAGATTTATCTCTTAGTTCCATGATTTTTAGTTGTCCAATTTTATAAGCTAAAGCTTGACCAGGCCATGCAATATACCTGTCAACCTCATTATTGATATCTTGCTCGGTTTTTGCAGTATTTTCTAAAAATAGATTTACTGCATCATCTCTCGACCAGCCTTTATAATGCATACCTGTATCTACTACCAATCTCACAGCTCTCCACATATCGTAAGTAAGCTGGCCAAATTTATCATAAGGATCGTCATAAATACCCATACTCTCACCAAGCTGTTCACTATATAATCCCCATCCTTCAACAAAAGCTGTGATGCTTAAATACTTTCTAAAATTTGGAACATTTTCCATTTCCTGTGCCAATGAAATTTGGTGATGATGTCCAGGTACCGCCTCATGCACTGAAAGCACAGGTATTTCGTATTTGGGTCTGACTTCAGGCATGTAAAGATTTGCATAATAGTATCCAGGCCTTCCTTCGCTAGGGGCGTTATAGTAAGCCGTCGTTGTGAAGGGCGCTGACTCCATTGGTATTGGTATTACGCCGTATGGCGCTCTTGGAAGTTTGTTAAATAATGTAGGCATGTAAGCATCGATCTCTTTCGACATAGCTCTGTAAGCCTGTAATAATTCTTCGCCCGTTTCGAAGTAAAACCTTGGGTCTGTTCTCAAATATTGCAGGAATGAGTTAAAATCTCCATCCCAGCCTACTTGCTCAATGATACCTTCCATTTCAGCTCTTATCTTGGCAACTTCTCTTAGTCCAATTTCATGTATTTCATCAGGGGTTAAATCAGTGGTTGTATGATATCTAGCCAAGTATTCATACCATTCTTTACCGTTGGGCACATCACTAATCCCAATTGAATCACGTGATTTTGGCAAATATTCGTTTACTAAAAAATCGTATAGTTCTTGGTAAGTGGGGTTGAGCACGTTCTGAATAAAGTCTTTTACTTCATTTTGTAATTCTTCTGCCTCTTGTGCAGATGCAACTTCTCCAACGCTTTTAAAGATTTTATAGTAAGGGTGATCCTCCAAATCACGTTCAAGCATTGCACCTATTTGAGCTGAAACACCTCTTGTAACTAATTTTGGTTGCGTATACCCAAGCTCTAAACCCTCCCTATTAATTTCAAGAGAATTTCTGACATTCTGTGTATAACCTTTAACTCTTTCAAACCAGTTTTTATAACTCTGCAAGTCTACAAAATTTAGTCTGTTTCCATATAAATAATAATCTTGAACTCCACCTCTTTGATTCAATCGCATATAGTATCCAGGATATTTTCTGCCTTCTAAATTAATTT
The DNA here is from genome assembly GCA_913052565.1 of uncultured Gammaproteobacteria bacterium. GTDB lineage: Bacteria > Pseudomonadota > Gammaproteobacteria > Magnimaribacterales > TMED112 > TMED112. The sequence goes on from CAJXFH010000016.1 coordinate 1,376, forward strand.
CATAGTCTGACTTTAATAGCCTGTAGTTAAGCTGGTTTTCTTCACTAAGATTGTTTGGATTAATTTCGTTTAATACATCTAAGACATATCTTTCATATTCTGACTCGGCAATAAAGTCGTCGATTGAATTGCTGGAGATCTTGTCATCGTATCGTTTATCGCCAAGAAGTGAGGCAAATAATGGGCTTTTTTCCATAGTATCTTGCCAATTCTCATCCAAGAATGAATTGAATTTAACTTCGTCTGGATGAGGTTTATCAGAAGTAAAGTATGTATACCCAACATTTGTTGCTACTCCAACCAATCCAGCTATTAGTACAACGCTTAGTAACTGTCCAAATTTCATAGTAGTAATAGATTACTACATATTTGGATAATTGGGGCCGCCACCGCCTTCAGGTGATATCCAAATGATATTTTGCGAAGGTTCCTTTATGTCACAAGTTTTACAATGAATACAATTTTGAGAGTTTATTTGAAATCTTTTCTGACCATCTTCTTCAACTATTTCATATACACCGGCAGGACAATACCTTTGAGCAGGCTCATCATAGAGCTCAAGCGTTTTATTTATAGGCAAATCTACGTCTTTTAAGACTAAGTGGCAAGGCTGCTCTTCTTCGTGATATGTATTCGATAAATACACGGAGCTCAGCTTGTCAAAAGTAATCTCATTATCGTATTTTGGATATTCAATTTTTTTACAATCTTTAGCAGGTTTTAAACAAGCATGATCTGGAGTAGGGTGATTTAGAGTGAAAGGTAAATTGCCTCTAAAGATTAATTGGTCTATTACATTAAATCCAGCTCCTATTAATGCACCAAATTTATGAAAGAAAGGACCAAAGTTTCTAGATTTATATAGTTCTGTATACAGCCAAGTATTTTTGATTTCATCATCTAAACTTTTCTTCTCACCTTGTATGTTTGACGCAATCACTTTAGCTACTTCTATGCCTGATTTCATAGCCGTATGTGAACCTTTAATTTTTGAAAAATTCATGGTTCCTGCGTTACAACCAATTATGTAGCCACCTTCAAATTCCATACTTGGCAAGCTTTGTAGTCCGCCTTTTATGAGTGCTCTGGCACCATAAGTCAGTCTTTTACCGTTTTTAAGATATTTTTTAACACCTGAATGTGATTTCCATTTTTGGAATTCATCGTAAGGACTTAGATGTGGATTTTCATAATCTAAAGGTATAACAAGACCAACTAATACTTGATTTCTGTCTGCATGGTACATATAAGAGCCGCCAGGGGTATCATTGGGTAATGGGTAACCGTTTGAATGAACCACTAAACCTTCTTCATAAAGATCATTGTCTACCTCCCAAACCTCTTTAAATCCAATACCGTAGTGCTGAGGATCTTTACCTTCATCCAAGTTAAATTTTTCAATTAATTGCTTGCCTAAATGACCACGACAACCCTCGGCGAAAATCGTAGCTTCATTTGCAATTATTTCCATCCCTGGCTGATATGAATCTTTAGGATTGCCCTCTGCATCTAAACCCATATCACCTGTAATTACACCAGCAACTCTATTGTCCTTGAATATTATTTCAGCTGCAGGGAATCCTGGGAAAACATCTACTCCAAGTGCTTCTGCCTGCTCGGAGAGCCACCTACATAAGTTTCCTAAACTTATAATGTAGTTTCCATGGTTCTGCATTGTTGGCATGAAGATTGAAGGTATTGTTACAGATAGCTTTTTATTTAAGTGAAATTTTAAAACATCACGTTTTACCTTAACTTCCAAAGGTGCACCTCTTTCTTTCCAGTCAGGAAATAGCTCATCCAAGGCAGTAGTTTGGAAAACATTACCAGAAAGTATGTGGCCGCCGATTTCAGCGCTCTTTTCTAGCACACATATGGTTTTATCGATATTTTGTTCTTTGAACAGTTGAGCAAGCTTTACAGCTGCGGAAAGACCTGATGGACCGCCGCCAACGATCACGACATCATAATCCATAGATTCTCTTTCCATATTCTCAACCAAGGTGTTTAAATTTTATCTATTTCCTATATATTACTTAATGACAAATTTTAAATATATGAAAATTCTGATTCCTATTAAACGAGTAAATGATTACAACGTCAAGGTTAGACCTAATCAAGCAAATACAGATGTTGATCTTACTAACGTGAAAATGGCTATCAATCCTTTCTGTGAAATTGCAGTTGAGGAAGCCATTCGATTAAAAGAAGCAGGCAAGGCTGATGAAATCGTAGTAATAACAATTGGTGACGATAAACACCAAGAACAGCTAAGAACAGCATTAGCATTAGGCGCTGATCGAGCTATCCTAGTCAAATCTGACAAAACAGTTCAGCCTCTAGAGGTAGCAAAAGTATTATCAAAAATTTATGAACAAGAAAAACCAGATCTAGTGATTATGGGAAAAGTAGGCATCGATGGTGATCACAATCAAACTGGACAGATGTTTGCTGCATTGACTGGTCTGCCTCAGGCAACCTTTGCTTCTGAAGTCAATATTGACGGTTCTAAAGTGGTCGTAACAAGAGAGATCGATGGAGGTTTAGAAACATTATCAGCAGAACTACCTGCTGTTGTAACTACTGATTTAAGGTTAAATGAACCTAGGTATGCTTCTCTGCCTAATATTATGAAGGCGAAAAGAAAGCCACTTGAAGAGATGTCCATTGAGAGTCTAGGTGTAAGCGTAGATGATAAGGTTGTAACAATGAAAGTTGAATCTCCTCCTGAGAGACAAGAAGGTGTAAAAGTTGAAACAGTAGATCAGCTTGTAGACAAATTAAGAAATGAGGCAAAAGTATTATGAGAACATTAGTTTTAGCGGAGCATAACTCCACAAATTTATCTGCTGCTACTCTATGTGTCGTAGAGGCAGCCAAAAAAATTGGAGGCGAAATTGATATTATGCTTGTTAGTGATGCAGCTAGCAGCGTAGTTGAAGAAGCCAAAACCGTTGATGGGGTAACAAAAGTAGTTCATTTCAGTGACCCAAGATTCAAAAATGAACTTGCAGAAGATGTAAGCGCATGCGTGGTTTCAATTGCAGATGACTATGACTATTTTCTTGCTAGCTCCAGCACATCAGGAAAAAATAATCTTCCAAGAGTAGCTGCAGAACTTGATATTCAACAAATATCTGAAGTTATAGAAGTCATAGATGGTAAAACTTTCAAAAAACCGATATATGCTGGTTCATGCATTTCAACAGTGCAATCAAACCAAGATAAGAATGCACTTACAATCAGGACAACCTCATTTGATAAGGCACCTACAGGCAGTGGAAACGCAACTGTTGAGGAAAAAAGTGCTGTCGAGAGCAATTCTAGAAAAACAGGCTTTGTTAAGAATGAGCTAACTGTGTCTGATAGACCAGAACTTACTGCAGCAGATATTGTTATTTCTGGTGGAAGAGGCATGCAAAATGGAGAAAATTTTGCACTACTCGAGGCTGTTGCCGGAAAACTGAACGCTGCTGTGGGAGCATCAAGAGCTGCAGTAGATTCAGGTTTTGTTCCAAATGATTATCAAGTTGGTCAAACAGGAAAATCTGTTGCGCCAAATTTATACATAGCTGTTGGTATCTCTGGTGCTATACAACATTTAGCTGGTATGAAAGATTCAAAAACTATAGTAGCAATAAACAAAGATGAGGAAGCTCCAATTTTTAAAGTTGCTGATTATGGTTTAGTGGCCGATCTATTTGAAGCCTTGCCAGACTTGGAATCAAAAATTTAATCAAATAATTGCTGAAACTATTAAGCTGACTGAGACAAGGAATATTATCAGAATTCCTATTAGAAGAGCTATAACTCTTAGAGGCGATTTTCCTTCAACCATATCTTCAAGGTTTTCTCTTTTGCCAGTTCCAGAAAGCAAAGAAAATAAGTCATTTAATAATTTCATAGTAAACTTACATATTAATAATGATTGAAGTAACTGCAACTGCTGAAGAATATCTTTCAAATTTAATAAGTAAGAAAGATTTTAAATGTGACATCAGAATTTTTGTCTCTGATCCTGGTACGCCTAGAGCTGAGACATGTCTAGCATTTTGTCGTGAAGATGAGTGGAAGGAAACAGACCATAAAATTGAATTTGATCATTTTGTCTTGTACATAGAAGAGAGGAGCATGCCATTCCTAGATGACGCAGAGGTTAACTATGACAAGGACAATTTTGGTGGTCAGCTAACAATTAAGGCTCCTAGCTCAAGAGTTCCAAAAATCGGTGATGATTCAACCCTTGAAGATAAAGTTAATTATATTCTTTATGACGAGATAAACCCTCAGCTAGCATCACATGGTGGCAATGTTCATCTTGACTGTATCACTGATGACAAATACGTGATACTTCAATTTGGAGGCGGTTGCCAAGGTTGTGGTATGGTCGACGTAACACTCAAAGAAGGTATTGAGAAAACTCTTCTAGACAAACTTCCAGAACTGAAGGGAGTAAAGGATATTACCGATCATTCGGAAAACGAAAATGCCTATTACAAATAGAGATTCTATTCTTCTTTAGGATAACTATAGACTCCCACTAATATTCCTAATTTTGGATGGTCGAAATAATGAAATTCATCTAATTTTATTCTTCTTTGTTCATCAAGCAGATAAAGTGTTTTTAAGTCCTTGTCTTCCTCTTCAGAGTTAATTTGCAAATCATACTCTCCAATCAAAGGTTTTACATTGAATTCTGCTTTACTCATTAGGTAAGTCTTTGAAAGTGAGTCTGGACCCATTGCACATTTAGCATGAATCCTGGGAAATCTCGATTGAAAGACTTTTACAATACACTGATTGCTCCCATTTGATACCAGTATAAAGGGGGATTCATCCTCACTACTGAGCGGCTGGTACCAAGATTTATGATCTGCCAATTCAAGATCTTCAATCTTGGATATTCTGCGCATAGTGCCGTTCAGTTCATGCTCTTTTTTATCAATAATTCTAAAAATTTTCGGTATCTTTAAAATTGGCGTTTCTTCAGAAATTTCTTCAGTTGGCAACAAAATTGTCTCTACAAGTGATGCATCAATCTTTATTTGGTTTTCGTCCGGCTTAATTGTTTCAAGATTTATCTGAGGTTTTTGTACTTTTTCTAACAGTAATACTTCATCAGCAAGTTGATATTCATCAACTTCTTGGAAAGATTCAGTAGTTATTTGATTTTTCCAAATTAGAGAGGCTACTTCTACTTTTACATATTGCACATCTTCTTGAGAAAAAATATTGAAAGAGAGGCCTACAAAAACCGCTAGAAACTTGAAAAATAGACGCATAAAGTTTTTAATACCAATTGAGTTTAATCAATAATCTCAGATAGTTAAACTAGATTATATTTAATAGATGGAAGAGGGTAAATTATGGATCTAAATTTTTCAAAAGAAGACTTAGCATTTCGCGACGAAGTAAGGGAATTCCTAGATAAGGAATACCCAAAACACATTAAAGAAAAGATGCAAAACGGCGATGATCTGACAAAAGAGGAGATCGTCGAATGGCACAAGTGTGTCGCAAAAAAAGGGTGGATGGGCCACTCATGGCCTGTTGAACATGGCGGTACTGGATGGGATGCAACAAAAGTCTATATTTACCTTAGAGAGCTAGCTCTGGAGGGCTGTCCAACATTTGTTCCATTCGGATTGCAAATGGTTGCTCCTGTTATTTGGACATTTGGATCTGAAGAACAAAAGAAAAAGTTCTTGCCAAGAATTTTAAATTTTGATGATTGGTGGTGTCAGGGTTATTCAGAGCCAGGATCAGGATCAGATCTTGCTTCATTGAAATGTAAGGCTGTTAGAGAAGGTGACGAGTATGTTTTAAATGGACAAAAAACATGGACTACCCTAGGTCAACACGCCGATTGGATATTTGTATTAGTCAGAACTGACGATTCAGGAAAAAAACAAGAGGGCATTACATTCATTCTCGTGGATATGAAAACCCCAGGCATCGAAGTCAAGCCGATAATTACCCTTGACGGAGATCATGAAGTTAATGAAGTCTGGTTCGACAATGTTAGAGTTCCGGCCGAAAATGTTGTGGGTGAAGAAGGGCAAGGTTGGACATATGCAAAGTTTCTTCTTTTCCATGAAAGAAGTTCAATAGCTGGAGCCCCACAAATGAGAAGAGCTGTAAATGCTTTGAAAAATAAGGCTAAAAAGACAGTTCATGGGGATAAGCCACTTTCAGAAGATCATAGCTTTAAATCAAAAGTTGCTCAATTTGAGCTTGATTTAGCTGCACTTGAAATGACAGAGTTAAGAGGCCTTGCTGCAATGCGAGAAGGTAAAAGCCCAGGGGCTGAATCATCATTGCTCAAAATTAAGGGTACTGAACTTCAACAAAGGATTTCAACCCTAGCAGTAGAAGTTGCTGGACATGATTCACTTCCCTTTGGAGGTCCTTACGGATTCTCAGATATTGAAGTTGCAGCTTCAAAAGATGCACAACTTTCTGCACCAAGGTATTTAAACTTCAGAAAGGTCACAATTTACGGCGGTACCAATGAAATTCAAAAGAATATCATTGCGAAAGCTGTTTTAGGAATTTAATCATGAACTTGAGTTTTACAGACGAACAGAACTTATTAAGAGATAGCGTATCCAAATTCTGTGGATCGGATTATGACTTTGAAACAAGAATGAAAAGTGTTAATTCAGATTTGGGACACAACAAAGATCATTGGAGACTGTTTGCTGAATTAGGTTGGCTTGCAATACCTTTTCCGGAAGAAATGGGAGGATTAGATGGTGGTGACGTTGATTTAAGTCTAATGTTTGAAGAATTTGGTAAATCAATTGTTGTAGAACCATACCTTGCTAATGTTGTGCTTGCTGGCGGTATACTAAAACGAAGTGATCTGGATTCAAAATCCGAACTCATAGAAGCACTCATATCAGGTGAAACACAAATGTCATTGGCTAACTATGAGCCAAATAAAGGCTTTAACTTGGATAATGTTGATTGCGAAATAAACGCGGACGGCACTGTTTCTGGTGTCAAAACAACGGTATTAAATGCTCAAAATGCAGAAAATTTCCTAGTTTTTGGTAAACATAATGGGGGGCATGCATTTGCATTGATTCAAAATGACGCTGAAGGCTTAGAAGTTGTTGGATACAAGACTTATGATGGCTTTGTTTCTGGTGATTTAAAGCTTAATAATTGTAAATCAATAGCTGTTTTCTCAACTGGAAATGCTCTCGAAATTCTTGATGAAACTGTAAAAGAAGCAATAATCTGCATCTGCTCAGAGGCGATAGGAGCAATGGAAAAGTGTTATAAACTAACAATAGAATACACTCAGCAAAGAGAACAGTTCGGCCAATCACTTTCTAAATTCCAAGCTCTTCAACACAGAATGGTAGACATGTTTATGGAAACTGAATTTAGTAAATCATTCCTTTTAAAAGTGTTAGCAACAGATGATGAAGCAGAAAGAACAAAACTAATTTATGGTCTGAAAAACCAAGTTGCTCGAGCTGGCAAGTTGGTCGGTGAAGAAGCTGTTCAGATGCATGGTGGTATGGGTGTAACGGAAGAAATGTCTATAGGCCATTACCTCAAAAGACTCATGGTAATAGCACATCTATTCGGAAATGCTGATTACTACTTAGATAAATATATAGATTGTTAATTTGGTAAAAAGATTTAACCCAGACAAAAGAAGAAGACCTAAAGTCGACGACTACTTTGGGGACTGGAAATGGAGAGAGGCACTAGCTGAATCCATGGTCCCAATCATAGGAAAATTATTTAGAAATGGTGTGCATCTTTTAATGTACGGCCGTCCACTAAGCAATTGTTCTGCAATAGAGATAATGAAATTACATCGTTTTGTACGGGAGGCCGAGGGGAATGAGCTGAGCGAATTAGAAACTTACCCCGTCATAGAACAAATAGCGAAAATGAAGCTGATGCCATGTGAGATTGACATTGGTGAGATGGTAGTTCATTTGCTAGAAAATACCCAACTTGATCCTGAAAAATACGTCAAAAAGGCTTTAGAAGGACAGCAACGTACTAAACGCTCTTACCCCTTGAGACCAAAAGATGTGGTTTTATATGGATTTGGTCGCATTGGTCGTTTAATTACTAGAATACTAGTTAATGATACGGGCTCAGGCACTAAATGGCGTCTGAGAGCAGTTGTTGTAAGAGATTCAGGACACAGTGATGACTTGATCAAAAGAGCAAGCCTGCTGAGAAATGATAGTGTTCATGGTACTTTTCCTGGAACAATCAGAGTGAATAAACAAAATAATTCACTCATTGTAAATGGAAATGAAATTTTCATCATTTACTCAAATGATCCAAGAAAAGTTAATTACAAAGAATATGGTATAAAAAAAGCAACTGTAATCGATAATACCGGTGTTTGGAAAGACGAAGAGGGTCTTGGGCAACATATTAAGAATTCTTCTGTGGAAAGGGTAGTCTTAACTGCTCCAGCTAAGGGGAAAATTAAGAATATTGTTTTTGGCATCAATGATGAGAAGGTCAAATCAGAAGATAAAATAGTAGCAGCAGCGTCTTGCACAACTAATGCAATAGCACCACCACTCAAACTTATTAACGACAAATACAAAATACTTAGCGGTCATATCGAAACGATTCATGCTTACACTAATGATCAGAATTTAGTTGATAATTATCATAAGTCAGATAGGAGAGGTCGTGGAGCGGCATTGAATCTCGTTATCACAGACACTGGAGCTGCTAAAGCTGTGACACAAATTCTGCCAGAAATGAAAGGGAAATTAACGGCAAATGCAATAAGAGTTCCAACACCTAACGTTAGTTTGGCAATAATGAATTTAAATCTCAAAAAAGGTGTAAGTGTCGATGACCTGAATAATACTTTTAAAAAGGCGGCATTCCACTCAAATCTTAGGACAACTATAGATTATTCTAACTCAATAGATGGCGTCTCATCTGATTTCTATAGCAACGAATTTGCTTGTGTTTATGACGCTCAAGCAACAATCAGTAATTTTAACTGTGTAACTATTTACTGCTGGTACGATAACGAGTATGGTTACTCCAAACAAGTTGTAAGGCTTTTGAAAAAAGTTCTTGGTGTAAATTTAATTAGATACCCAAAACAGTAGATGAAAAAAATTAAAATGAAAGGGGGCCTTGATGTACCTCTTCACGGTTCTGTAAAAAACATAAACATTGACGTCATAGAGCCAAGGTTTTCTGCAGTTCTTGCGGAAGACTACTTTGGTCTTAAACCAAAAATCCTTGTTAAAGAGGGTGATTTTGTTTCAAAGGGAGATCCTTTGTGGGAAGACAAAACGAATAATGGTTTGCAAGTAAAAGCACCAATTTCTGGGCATATTCACGAAATTAATCGGGGTGAGAAGCGTGCTTTAGTCTCAGTAGTAATCAATAAGTCAGGTGATCAATCAATATCATTTAATGCAACTGGCTCAATTGAACAAGATATCTTAAAAGCAGGGTTGTGGGATAGTTTTAGGGAAAGGCCGTTTAATAGAGTTCCAATTGTTGGAACAAGTCCAGACTTCCTGTTTATAAACGCATGCAAAGTGGATGGGCTTGAGGCGAACCCATCATCAATCATTGAAATAGAAAAAGACGCTTTTAAACAAGGGTTAAGTTTTATTGAAAAGATGACAAATAATCATCTATACCTCTGCACAAATGAATCTCTAGGAATTGAAAGTGAAAAGATTAAAGAATATTTAATCTTAGAAAACTATCCATCTGGAAATAGTTCTATTCACATACAACATCTAAAACCTCTTACAAAAAATACAAATACTTGGACTATAAATTGGCAAGATGTCATAAGAATTGGAAAAGCTTTACACCATCAAAAATACTGTTTCGAAAGCTATGTCAGTGTTTGCGGTCCAGCTTGTAATGAGCCAAAAATAATAAAAACAAACTTGGGAGCGAACATGGATGAACTAACGGCAGGAAATTATTCAGGAGATGTTAGACAGGTTTCTGGCAGCCTTTTATATGGTAGAAGTGGTGATAGCTACTCTAACTATATGACCAGGTATGCCAATCAAGTATCGATTGTTTCTGATGAAAAGAAGGCCACGTTTTTTAATTGGTTGAAACCTGGTTCAACCGATCACAGCAATTCTAATGTTTTTATATCAAGCTTTTTAAAACCTGAAAAATTTAACTTTGATACAAATATTAACGGTGGCTATAGAGCTATAGTGCCTATAGGTGTTTTTGATGAAGTAAACCCTTTTGAAATAGATCCAACGCTATTTTTAAAATCTCTCGCAATTGGTGATTTAGTTGCACTTAGAGAATTAGGAATTTTCGATTTAATTGAAGAAGATATGGCTATATTTTCATATGTTTGCCCTAGTAAATATGACTATGTGGCACTATTTAATGATTGTATGGAATTGATTTGGAAAGAGGAAACGTCATGAAGTTTTTAGAGAGATTTTTTGATAAAAACAGACCGCCAAAAGATAACTATTATTTCTACCTCTACGAGGTAATTCAAAATTTTTTCTTTTCAACAAAAATTGGTACAACTGGCAAAACACACATAAGAGATAGGCTTGATATTCAAAGAGTGATGGTCGTCGTTTGGCTAGCCACTTTTCCAGCCATGTTTTGGGGTATGTATAACATGGGTTTCTGGGGTCTTGATTATATGCAAAGAGGAGGATTCACTACAACTGGGGATTGGCATAATGTACTCGTGCAGCTTGTTGGCACTAACGTTGATAACCACTTTCATAGATTTTGGTTTGGGTTAGTTTATTTCGTTCCAATCTATTTAACTGTATTTGTTGTAGGAATAGCATGTGAAGCAATCTTTGCAACTGTCAGAAGACATGAAATAAATGAAGGTGCTTTTGTTTCAACAGTTCTATTTTCGTTAAGTTGTCCACCAGATATTCCATTGTGGCAGGCTGCATCAGGAATAGCTTTCGGTATAGTTGTTGGGAAGGAGTTTTTTGGTGGTACAGGTAAAAACTTTCTAAATCCTGCTTTAACAGGTAGGGCTTTCATTTATTTTGCTTATCCAAGTGAACTTTCAGGTGATATGGTATGGATATCATCTCTTGCAGATAATGGGCCCATAGATGGTTACTCAGGTGCTACAGCACTAGGTATCGGAGCACAAGAAGGCATTTCAGGTATTCAAGCAAACTATAGTTGGATGCAAACATTTTTAGGACAAATACCTGGTTCCATTGGTGAAACATCAACCCTTTTAATTCTTTTAGCTGGTGTCTACATGGTTTACGCGAAAATAGCCTCTTGGAGAATAATCCTTGGGACTTTAGTCGGGATGATCTGTATGGCAAGTTTATTAAACTTCATCGGTTCAGAAAACAATCCAATGTTTAGCGTTCCATGGTGGTGGCATCTAACAATAGGAAGTTTTGCATTTGGTTTGATCTACATGGCAACAGAACCTGTTACTGCAGCTAACACTAATACCGGTAGATGGATATATGGGTTATCAATCGGTGTCTTGGTCATATTAATAAGAGTAGTTAACCCAGCTTTTCCAGAGGGTATGATGCTAGCAATTTTAATGGCAAATTTACTTGCACCTGTTATTGATTACAGTGTTACCGCGTATAATACGAGCAAAAGAATGGAGAGATATAATTCATGAATAAGTTAATCATTCCATTAATAGCCTGCATCGCTTGTGCAGTCGTCGTTTCGTTCACTGCAGTCTCCGTTAGATTTGAGCAAAACCTCAATAAAGAAAATGAAAAAAAAGAGAAAATTCTAGCAGCCGCCGGAATCTCTACTACCAGCGTTAAAGAAGAATTTGAAAAAATTAAAACACTATATGTTGATTTCCAATCAAACGAATTGGTATCTGTGGAAGACAGTTACGACCATATCAAAGCATCAATGAGCCTTGAAGGGTCAAGTTTAGTGCCAAAGGAAGATGATATAGCGATTTTAAAACGAAGAGAGAATATTGCTCCTCTCTATGTTTGGTATGACAGTGAAAACAAGATTCAAAAGGTTGTTTTGCCAATTAGAGGCTATGGTTTATGGGGAACGCTATATGGTTATTTATCTTTGGATTCTGACCTAAATACAATTAAAGGAATCGAGTATTATGATCACAAAGAAACACCAGGTTTAGGAGGAGAGGTAGATAATCCAGCTTGGAAGTCAGATTGGAATGGGAAAAAAGTTTATAGCGATGAAGGGAATGTAATGCTTTACGTTACTAAAGGGCCATCTACAAATGATTATGAAATTGATGGAATATCTGGTGCAACACTTACAAGTAACGGCGTAACAAATATGATTAAATACTGGTTGGGCAGTGATGGTTTCGGTCCCGTTCTACAAAAATTAAGAAGCGAGGGGGCAGAGATATGAAAGCAATACCTGCTAAAGAGACTAGAAAACTTTTATTCACACCAATAATCGAAAATAACCCAATAGCACTTCAAATTCTCGGAATTTGCTCAGCTCTTGCAGTCACTGTAAAAATGGATGTAACACTCATCATGTGCTTAGCATTAACATCCGTTGTAACTTTGTCTAACTTCTTTATTTCCTTAATCAGAAACTATATACCCGATAGCATAAGAATCATTGTCCAAATGACTATTATCTCTTCCCTGGTAATTATTGTTGACGAGCTTTTAAAAGCATATGCCTATGAAGCAAGCAAACAACTCTCAGTTTTTGTCGGTCTGATAATAACTAATTGCATTGTCATGGGTAGAGCAGAAGCTTATGCAATGAAAAATCCGCCCATTAAAAGTATGTTAGACGGTTTTGGAAATGGTCTTGGATACAGCTTTGTGCTACTTGTTGTTGCTGCTGTGAGAGAGATATTTGGTAGTGGAACTTTTTTTGGAATGCAGATTCTACCTGATAGCTATCCTGTAAATAACTTTCTACTATTGCCACCAAGCTCATTCATAATAATCGGGATAATGATTTGGGTAATAAGATCTTTTAGTAAGGGTCAAATTGAGGAAAATGAAAACCCTTTGAAAGCTCATACATTTAAACCTTTAACTGTTAAAAAAGAGGTTACCAGTGGCTGATCTTCTTAATTTATTTGTTAAAACTGTTTTCATAGAAAACATTGCTCTTTCTTTATTTCTTGGCATGTGTACTTTTTTTGCAATATCCAAACAGGTGAAAGCTGCTTTTGGTCTTGGAATTGCTGTTATTGTAGTTCTGACCCTCACAGTGCCTTTGAATAATGTTATCTATAACTATGTTCTTAAAGAGGGTGCATTATCATGGATTGGTCTAAATAATACTAATTTACAATTTGTTGGTTTGATTACTTATATTGGCGTAATTGCAGCAGCTGTGCAGATTCTAGAAATGTTTTTGGATAAATATGTTCCTGCACTTTACAATGCTTTGGGAATCTTTCTGCCATTAATTACTGTGAATTGTGCAATTTTAGGTGCATCTTTATTCATGATTGAAAAAAACTATAATTTTGCTGAAAGTGTCGTTTATGGTTTTGGCGCAGGATTTGGATGGGCTTTAGCAATTGTCCTCTTGGCAGGCATCAGAGAAAAGCTAAAATATAGTGATATTCCTGAAGGTCTCAGAGGCTTGGGAATAACTTTTGTAATAGTTGGGTTAATGAGTTTCGGTTTTATGTCATTTGGAGGTATCTTGCTTTAATGGATATCTATTTAGGAATTTTATCTTTCACTCTTATAGTTGCTTTGCTTGTAGCACTGGTGATGTTTGCTCGATCACAATTAGTCTCAACAGGGGATGTCACAATTGAAATCAATGGAGATCCTGATAAAAGAATTACTGTTCCTGCTGGTGGAAAGTTATTAAGCACTTTGGCAGCAAAAAATATTTACCTCGCTTCAGCTTGTGGTGGTGGTGGCACCTGTGCGGAATGTAAATGCCAAGTAACTGACGGAGGGGGCTCAATTCTCTCAACAGAGCAATCACATTTCAACTATAAGCAACAAACAGAAAACTGGCGACTATCTTGTCAAGTTGCTGTAAAAAATGACATGAAAATACAAATTCCCGAAGAAGTATTTGGCGTGAAAGAGTGGGAGTGTGAGGTTGTATCAAATGATAATGTTGCTACATTTATCAAAGAATTAGTGCTCAAATTACCTGCAGGTGAAAATGTAAAGTTTAGAGCTGGAGGTTACGTACAACTAGAAGCTCCAGCCTATGATGCAATAAATTATAAGGATTTCGATATTGCGCCTGAGTATCACGAAGATTGGGACAGATTTAAAATATGGGAAAATGTTGCAACAAATCCTGAGCCAATTATTCGGGCATATTCTATGGCAAACTTTCCATTAGAGGAGGGAGTTCTAAAATTTAATATTAGGGTTGCTTCTCCACCACCGGGGACAGATTTTCCTCCAGGCATAATGTCATCTTATGTGTTCAGCCTGAAGCCAGGTGATAAGGTAAAAGTTTTCGGTCCGTTCGGAGAATTTTTTGCCAGAGAAACAGATAATGAAATGGTTTTTATTGGTGGTGGAGCAGGGATGGCACCAATGAGATCTCATATCTTTGATCAACTTATAAGGCTTAACTCCAACAGAAAAATTTCTTTTTGGTATGGTGCAAGAAGCATGAAAGAAATTTTTTATAAAGAAGAGTTTGAGAAACTCGCAGACGAACATGAAAACTTCACATTTAATATAGCTCTGTCTGATGCATTGCCAGAGGATAAATGGGAAGGCTTATCAGGATTCATTCACCAAGTAACAAGTGATGAATATCTTGCAAAACATGATGCACCTGAAGATTGTGAATATTATTTATGTGGCCCACCAATCATGAACTCAAGCTGCATAAAAATGCTTACTGACCTGGGAGTTGAGCCTGAGAATATAATGCTTGATGACTTCGGTGGTTAAAAAACTTTTTCTATTTCTCATAGTATTTTTGGTGAGCTGTTCCTCCCCAAGCATGCAAAGCTTCTCTGGAGAAATTTATGGCACAACTTTTTCAATCAAGATTGCAGAAAACCGCAGCTATGAATACTTACAATATGACATTAAAAAAGAGTTAGACCGAATAGATCTAGTATTTTCAACATATAAACCTGCATCAGAAATATCAAAGATAAATAGTGATCAAAGCATCATTTGGTCAGATGAATTCTCCAATCTTCATAAAAAATCGGAAAAGATTAAAGAATTAAGTGATGGTGCTTTTAAACCAGAAGATGACAACGGCTACGACTTTTCTGGTATAGCAAAGGGTTATGCTATAGATATGGTGGCCGCAGTTCTCGAAAATAATGGTATATCTAATTACTTTGTTGAGATTGGTGGGGAGATTAGAGCTAAGGGTACGAAATTTGAGCAAAATTGGATTTTTGGTATTGAAAGACCCATTGAGAAGAAAAAAAGCCCTTATATCGCCTTTAAACTGCCTTCAAATGGCATTTCTATTGCTACTTCTGGTGAATACAGAGAATCAAACCACATTTGGGGCGAAGGACCAAGGGATTTAATATCTGTGACAGTAGCAACAGAAGACGCTGCTTCAGCTGATGCATGGGCAACTGCACTTTATGTTTTAGGCTTAAAAAAGGGTATAAAAAT
>CAJXFH010000017.1:0-16893 GCA_913052565.1 uncultured Gammaproteobacteria bacterium
CTATCTGAATTGCAACAGCAACACCAGCTATATTACCTAAACCAATTGTTCCAGAAAGGCTCGCGGTCAAAGCCCTGAAATGACTTACTTCTCCAATCTCGTTTTTACTAGGATGTTTACCTGCTAAAACTTCGAAAGCATAACCTAGGTATCTAAATGGTTTAAGTCTTGTTTTTACTGAAAAGTAAACACCTGCACCCAGCAATAATAATGCAGTAGGTCCGCTCCAAGCTAAATTTACGAAATCTGCAAAAAAGTCGTCTAAAAACTGCATATATTATCTTTGATCAATTAAAAGATAAAAATAGGACTGTTAGGCAGTCCTATTTAAATTAAACTCCGTCAGGATCAGGATAAAACTGATATGAATCACTGGCATTTGGGCCTTCACATGTAGCTGATGCATCGAACATTGCTTGCACCTCTGAACCCAATTCTACGAATCTTGCATATGATGTTTCTGCTTCTGCATGACTTTCATAATAATTCATCCAGAAAAAGTCATAACTTTTATATGGTTCAGGATTATCACCGTTATGCCTATAAACTCCATAAATGAAAGGAGCTGTTTCATCATTAGTGGTTTCATCTAAATAAGCATTAAAAGCAACGACTGCTTCCTGCAAAAGATTTAGTCCGTCATCATTATTAAATTTGCAGTAATGAGCATATGTTACCCACTCTACAGGAGCATTCCATTTAGCATTATTGCCGTAAGGTACATAAAAATCATAACCTCTTCTATTCTCAGTATCGCAAGTTAAAACATTTTGATATTTTTCTGACCAAGCTACAAATTCTGGTGATGGCCCACTAGACCATGCAGAATCTGCATTTTCTTTGGAATTCCAAAATAACTGCCAATAGACTTTATTATCACCACCAAGTGATGTATCACTTAAAGGTACATGACCAGCTGCGTATTCAAATCCTTCAGAAAAATCAAGATCGTTCCATTCATCGATCATCTGCCTTCCTGTATCCATATTAAAATCTGGTCCAGGCGTACATGTCATATACTCAGAGAACGGAGGACCCATTTCCTCAGCTTCCACAGTTTCAGAAGTTTGCTCAACTTCTGTAGTTTCATCTGATGTATCAGAGCAACCAAACATCAGTAAGGCCACCAAAAGTGCTAAAAATTTATAATCTTTCATGCTATCTCCAAAATTTATCAAAAAATCAAGTTACTATTTACTATTGCAGTGTTCAGGTCTTTTGACAAGCTGAAATTCCATATAATGCCCCTATATTATTCTTATAGACAACTTTTGAAAAAACATATTGGAGTTCAGAATGAAAGATTTTAAAAACAAGAAGGTTCTAGTTACTGGTGCATCCTCAGGCATTGGATTAGCAATGGCTAAAGATTTTGCAGAACGAGGCGCATCTTTAATACTTACTGCAAGATCGGAAGATAAGTTAAAAGACTTAGCAACTGAACTGAATAAAAATGGGACAGAAACGCATATTTTTCTAGAGGACATAAGTAAACCTGATTCGGCTAGAAAACTCTATGACCAAGTAAAAGAAGCAGGCTTAGAAGTAGATATTCTTGTCAATAATGCTGGTTATGGAAGGTGGGGTACCTTTGATGAATGCCCTATGGAAGATTATGAGAATATGGTTCACCTCAATATTACTTCGCTTACAGAATTGTCATATTTATTTTTGGAGGACATGGAAAAGAAAGCTTCAGGAGGAATTATTAATATTGCTTCAGTTGCAGCTTTTTACTCAATCCCCTATTCAGCAGTTTATGCTGCTACAAAAGCCTATGTCCTGAGTTTGAGCGAGGCTTTAAATTTTGAGTATGCAAGAAAAGGCATTCATATTATGGCAGTTTGTCCAGGTGCTACTGAGAGTAGATTTGTTGAGGTAGCAACAGTAAGTTCTGAAAGACTACAGAAGAGACTATCAGGCATGATGGATGCCAATAAAAAAGACGTTCAATCAGCAGAAGACTGCTCTAGAGAGGCCTTGGATGCTTTTCTAAATGGCAAAATTTACACAATCACCGGAAAAAATAATAGGAATTTATATTCCTTCTCAAGATTATTTAGTAGGAAAACTCTTCTAAATACGGTTGGAAGAAGGTTTAAGAAGATCTCAGGTTAAATTTTGATTGAAGAAGTTTCAGCACAATGTCCTTACTGTTGGGAGCAGATTTTTTTTGAAGTCGACCCTTCAGTAAGTGAGCAAGAATATGTTGAAGATTGCCATGTTTGTTGTCACCCTATCCTCTTGCGAATATCTGCCTATGAACAACACATCAATATTGAAACAGCAAAAGAGGACGATGGCTTCTGAGCTATAATTTGAAAATGGGTATTTTTATATTGGGGGGAGTCGTATTTATTGTTGCCTTTTGCTTATTCAAAATATCCGCTTATAGAAAGACAAGCGGGAACGAATCTTGGAAAAAACTAACATTGGTAGGGATTGTTGATTATCTTGTACTCGTCACAGGAACTTTGCTGACAGGAATACTTTTTATGACTCTTTACACATCGAGTCATGGATAATCTCTTGGCTTGTTTTAAATTAGACTAGTTTTATTTCACCGACGCCCATTCTGCCTTTGTACTCTTCAACGGTAAACTCAACATTATCGTTTTCGTTTAATGTCTCAAGGTCACACTTTTGTAGTGCGCTAATGTGTACAAAAACATCTTTAGAACCATCTTCTGGCGCAATAAATCCAAAGCCCTTTGCGTTGTTGAAAAACTTAACGACTCCTTTTTGCATTGCGTACTCCTTAATAGTAAAGCTTCACAATACAGTAAATCCTGAATAAGTCCATTAAACCAAGCAATTCAGTGACTTAAATTGATATATTGTCCAAAATTTTAAGAAAAAAATGCTAATTAGTATTATTTTTGAATTAACATTGTTTTTATGAGAAGAATTGTCACAGGACATAATAAAGATGGTAAGTCTGTAATAATTTCAGATGGACCACCACCACAAAAAATTGGTGAAGAGGTAGGAGGTTTATTTGAACTGTGGAATACCGATGGGGCAAAAGTTGACTCAGCTGATACCATAGATAGGGCTGATACAGAGATTCTTTTGAGTCCACCAAAGAACGGAACAAAGTTCCGTTATTTTCAAATTAACCCTCTTCCAGAAGGAGTGCCAAAAGAGGTAATGGATGAAATTGCCCATGATAATTTTTCACAAGTTGGAGCAGCTGATGCCAGAGTAGATACCTCAAGACATCCTGCAATGCATAAAACTGAAACAATTGATTACATAATACTTTTAAAGGGTGAAGTAACTCTGCTTTTAGATGAAGAAGAGGTAGATCTGAAACCCTTTGATGTTGTTGTGCAAAGAGGAACTAATCATGCTTGGGTTTGTAAAGGTACAGAGCCAGCCCTTTTTATAGCTGTGTTGATTGATTCAGAAATTACCTAAAACTTGATTCAATCATATCACTTACTTTTTCACCAAGGCTTGGGCCAGATGTCCATTTCCCACCAAAAATATTAATTAAGGATTCGTTTAATTCTATTGCAGAATCTCTATTAATTTTGCTTACATCCATTGTATTAGAATCAAATACTAGAGGCCTTACTCCTGCATAATCACTAATAATATTTTTTTGAGTCAATGTCTTCTCTAAATAAGTATTCGCTATATCAACTAAATAATCTCTTTCAATTTGAGTGCAAACTATTGGATCTTTGATGTTATGCGAATACTCTGTTGTGCCAAGCAAACAACCGTTATCAAGAGGAAGCATGAAAACAATTCTTTTGTCTTTAGTGCTTTGTAAGACTAATGGACTCTGTATTTTAAAATCTAGTATTAAATGACTACCTCTTACTAAGCTCATATTGAAATTGGATTGAATATTATTGGTTTTTAATAATTCTTTAGCCCAGGGACCAGCTGCATTTACTATGAAATCATAATTTAAAGTCTCTGAACCTCTTGTAGTTAGCGAACCATTTTCACAAAATGAAACTACTTCGTTATTTTCTTTAAGATGCACCCCCTTATTTAATGCTTCATTCTTAAGCCACTCAGCAATTTTATAATCATCCATTTGCACATCAACATAGCTCACAGAACCAATCAAACCTTCTTGCTTCAACAAAGGATTTGCGTCAAGGGTTTCTTTTTTGGAATGCATTTTACTTTTACCTAATGAAAAATTTGCTGCTAATAATTCGTAGAGCTTTACTCCAGTAAATAAAAGAAATTTATTACGGGAGTGTCCTTTATAAATAGGCATATAGAACCTTTGTATTTTCGTCAAATCTGGTAATTTTTTTACCCAATTTGACCTTTCTTTTAGAGATTCTTTTACTAGTTTGAAATGGCCATTTTCAAGATACCTGAGACCGCCATGCAGAAGCTTTGACGATTTTGCACTGGTTTCAGAAAAGGCAGTTTTTTTCTCGTATATATCAATTTTGTGGCCTCGTTCTGCAAGAGAAATTGCACAACTTATGCCGTTTATACCGCAGCCTATTACAGCTATTTTTAAAGGTTTTTTCTCTGTAGGCATGTGTATCAAAATAAGTTTACACTATTAGGCGATTCTATATTTATCAAAATGTTAAGCATAATGCTAAATCTAATTGTTGGGGTACTGCTGTTATACATGGCTAAAGGCAATGCAACTTTAAAAAAAATTTCAATATTCAATAACTTTTCTTTTAGAGTCTGTCTTATGTTGTTAGGCGGACTTTTGATAGGATTTTCTCTGGGTGATTTTCTTTTAGTTATACGTTGAAACTATTAAAGTGCAGATCTTAAATTTAAATCAATTTGTCTATTTATTGCAGGTAAATCTATGGTTGAGAGCTCTTTAAAACCTTTGTAGAGCGCTTCGGGCATACTTTGACTGTCATCTATCAGATTGCCTTCTGTGAATATTGAGTATCCATCTCCGCCTTTTGCAAGATATTTCGATGTTGCAATTGTATAAGTCTTAGAATCAATTAATGCCAGATCACCAACATAGGCCTCTATTAACCTTTGCATTGCTGGTTTGCTGCTATCAAATTCTATTTTTAAACCAGATATTTGTCCTATACCGTAAGGAAGAGTCAAGCTGTACTCAATAAGTTTTCTAATTTCAGCACCTGTGAGCTCTACAATAGACAAGGTATCAGGGAATGGGTAGACATTGATTAATTGTTCTAAAGTTACCCTTCCCGCATTCAGGTCAGCACGAATTGCCCCAGAATTTAAGAATGCAATATCACTGTTTGCAGCTTTTCTCATGATATCTGTTAGTAAATTCCCAATAGTCGATTCATTGTTATAGAGACGCATAGAGGCTTCTTTCATAGAAGCAATTACTTCTGAAAGCTCAGGATATTGTTTTCTATATTCTGCAATTAATTTTGAAGTTTCCTCTTTAGCTTTATATTTTTTTGAGTCGACAGGAATTAAGTAACCATCAATAAATGTGACGTCATTAGTATTGGTATTAATCATAAATTTTGTATATCCAAGATGCATGCCTTGTCCGAATGTAAGTCCAATTATTGTGCCAGTTTCCGGATGCACAACTGGTTGCATAAGTCCATTGTCCGAATGTCCTCCATAGATTGCATGTACACCTCGCAGCTTGCCGGCCATTGCATAATCCTCATCGAATCCTCTTTGCACTGAGGGATCAGACTCCTTGTTAGTTTGCATCGGGGCGGTCTTATTCTGATGTGTAAGTACAACAATCATATCCACACTATCACGAATTTTATCGGCCCAGTATTGGGCAGTCTCTGTTGGATCTTTAATGCTCAAACCTGTACGGTGAAATGGCGCCATAGTGTTATAGAAGGCATCAATGCCCATGACACCAATCACACCAATTTTTACCCCTGATTTTTCTAGTACTGCGTAAGGTTGAGCTATAAGCTCGCCCGTTTTTTCAATAAAAATATTGGCATTCAGAACCGGGAAATTAGCTCTGGGGATAATCTCCACCAGCGGTTCCCAATTATATTCAAATTCATGATTGCCAATATTTAGAGCGTCATATCCCATGGCGTTATAGAGATCAAAAGGTAGTTTTCCTTTTGTTTTTTTGGACAAAGCACCGGTATAAATATCACCTGCATCCACCAAAAAACTTATATCTTCAGAAGCTCTGACATCATCAATTAAGCTAGCTAAATGTGATATACCACCAATGAGCTCAATATCATCGCGCCAAACAGCCTGTATGGGTTCATAGACACTCTCTATATCGTTAGTATGAAGTATTACTATTTCTTTAGATGAGCTTTCATCTGAATTCGTTATTAAGGATGTCAAGAAAAGGAAAGTTATAAGTAATCTTTTCATTTAATACTTTAGTGTGGCGGAGAGAGTGGGATTCGAACCCACGATACGCTATTAACGTATGCCAGTTTTCAAGACTGGTGCATTCAACCGCTCTGCCATCTCTCCTAAGCGCAACATTATAATTTATTTTAGTACCTTGAAATAGGGGTATAATTTCAGCATGAAAAGATTGCAAATATTCGGAGCTACAGCCTCACCTTACACACAAAAAATGCTTGCATTAATGAGGTATAGGCGCATACCTTATGATATTCATTGGGGTGAAACTAAAACACGACTCGATAATCTTAAGATTGAGGCGCCAAAACCTGTGCTTTTGCCAGTAATACTCCTCGAAAATCAAGAAAAAGAGATAGTTGCAACTACAGATTCAACACCCATGATCCGCAGACTTGAGGAAGATTATATAGAGAGGAGTGTGATTCCAAATGATCCAGCATTGGCATTCATAAATTATTTATTGGAAGACTTTGGAGATGAATGGATAACAAAATATATGTTTCACTATAGGTGGCATTTTGAAAAAGATGCTAATAAAGCTGGCACAATTCTTCCACTTATTGAATTCCAAAATCCATTAACTGAAGACCAACATGAAGAAATTAAAAATTTCATCATTGAGCGTCAGACTCAGAGATTATGGGTTGTTGGCTCAAGCAACGAAACAGCTGGCCTAATAGAAAGTAGTTTTAATAGGTTTTTAATAGCATTCAATGAACATCTCATAACAAGTCGTTTTTTACTGGGGGATAAGCCCTCCTCCGCTGATTTTGCTTTTTTTGGGCAAATTTCACAGATTGTAAATTTCGATCCTACTCCGAGAGAGATTTGTCATAAATTAGCGCCACGAGTTATTGCTTGGGTAGAGCTTATGAATGATCTTTCAGGCCTTAATTCTGATGAAAATCAATGGGTTGAGCTTGAACAGATTCCAGAATCAATTAAGTCAATTTTGTCGGAATTTGGAAAATTATATGCACCTCTACTTTTGGAGAATGCAAAAGCTGTTCAAAATGAATCTCCAGATTGGGAAGTAAATGTTGATGGGGCAATCTGGAAACAAAAGACATTTAGTTACCAAGCTAAATGTTTAAAATGGATCAAAGAAGAATTCTGTGCTCTGAATGAGAATGATCAGCAAAGAGTAAAAGCTTTTTTGAGTGGTACTGATTGTGAACAGATATTGTGATTGCTTTTAATATCTAAAATGCTTAATTCTTTCGCCGCTTTTCTCTATTTCAGTCATTGATTTAATGCCAATTTCTAGGTGTTTTTCAGCCCATTTACTGGTGACTTTTTTATCGGATTCTTGGGTTTTTATGCCTTCAGGTGTTGTTGGAACGTCAGATACCAATAACAAAGCACCTCTAGCGATTTCATTATAGTGTCCTCCTATAAAAATAGTGGCTACTTCCATATCAATCCCTATAGCGGTAGATTTCTTTAGTCTCTTCATAAAGGCTTTATCGTGTTCCCACAGTCTACGGTTAGTCGTAAATATAACGCCTGTTCTATAGTCTTCACCTGCTTCTTTAATCTTTTCTGAGACAAACTTATGCAATTTGAATGATGGTAATGCAGGTACTTCAGGAGGGAAATAGTCGTTTGTAGTACCCTCACCTCTTATAGCAGCTATTGGTAAAATAAAATTTCCAATCTCTGATGCTTCTTTCAGACCCCCACATTTTCCTAAAAAGAGCACCCCTTTTGGGTTTTTTGCGGACAATAAATCCATTATTAAAGCTGCATTTGGAGAACCAATGCCAAAATTTATTATGCTTAAGCCGTCTTTATTAGTGGCACTTTGCATTGCACCGCCCTCTCCCTTAATTTCGCAATTAAATTTTGCAGCAAATGCCTCTACATAGTTTTTAAAGTTTGTCAGAAGAATATAATCACCAAGCTCATCGATTTGTGAGCCTGTGTATCTTGGTAGCCAGTCTTTGGCTATTGTTATCTTATCTACCATAAAATCGGTGATGCATATTAGCAGATTTAGCTAAAAATAGAAAATTATTTGAATTCTTTGATGCTTGGACAAGTACAAACCAAATTTCTGTCACCGTAGACATTATCAACCCTTCCTATCGGTGGCCAGTATTTTTGATGTTTTGTTTGGTTGTTAGGATAGTAAGCAAGTTTTTTAGCATAAGGATAGTTCCATTCTTCTATCAGACTATCTACGCAGTGAGGTGCATTTTTTAGAGGATTATTTGTAGGATCGAACTCTCCGTTCTCTATTTTCTTTATTTCATCTCTTATTCCGATCATCGCATCACAAAATCTGTTCAATTCTTCTAGTGACTCACTTTCTGTTGGTTCAATCATTAAAGTTCCAGCAACTGGCCATGACATTGTTGGTGCATGAAATCCGTAATCAATTAATCTTTTAGCGATATCCTCAGCTTCAATACCACATGATTCTTTAAAGGGTCTCACATCTAAAATACACTCATGTGCGACGAGATTATTCTTTCCTGTGTAAAGTATATCGAAGTGATCCTTCAATCTATTAGAAATGTAGTTAGTGCTTAGAATAGCTACTTGGGTTGCTTTTCTGAGCGACTCTTGTCCCATCATTGCGATATACATCCAGCTAATAGGCAGAATGCTTGCACTTCCATGGCTTGTACCTGAAATAGCATATTCATCCTCATTTAATTTCAGGGGATCTGCTGGAAGATAAGGCATAAGTTTATCGACCACTCCTATTGGCCCTACTCCTGGTCCTCCACCTCCGTGTGGAATACAAAAAGTTTTATGTAAATTAAGATGTGATACATCACCACCAAATTCACCTGGATAACACATTCCAACCATTGCGTTGAAATTAGCACCATCGATATAGATAAAACCGCCATGACCATGTATCAGCTCACATACTTCTTTTACATGCTCTTCGAATACACCATGTGTTGATGGATAAGTAATCATCATGGCAGCTATTTTCTTTCCATGCACATCAGCCTTTTTTCTTAAATCAACCATATCAATATCACCATTTTCGTCGCAATCAATAACTACGACTTCATAACCAACCATCTGTGCAGATGCTGGATTCGTGCCATGGGCTGATTCTGGTATCAGACATATGTTTCGATCTAAGTCATTCTGAGCCTTGTGATAACTATCAATGGCAAGCAAACCGGCATATTCGCCTTGAGAGCCAGCATTAGGCTGTAGAGAAATAGCTTTATAACCTGTAATTTTGGCTAACCAGTCTTCGAGGTCATTAATGATTTGCTTATATCCTATAGCCTGATCCTCGGGTACTAGGGGATGAACATTTGCGAAACCATTCCAACCAACGGGAATCATCTCTGATGTTGCATTCAATTTCATCGTGCATGAGCCTAAAGGAATCATCGAACGATCCAGAGCAATATCTTTATCTGATAAGCTTCTTATATATCTCAGAAGTTGCGTTTCTGAGTGGTGTGAATTAAAGACTTCATGAGTAAGGTATAGTGATGTTCTGTTATGTTGATCATCCCAAGATAATTCAATTTTTTGATCTCCTTCTGCTATCTTTGGAAAAAGATTGATGAGACTTTCAATATCTTCTTCAGATGTAGTTTCATCTATGCTGATTCCTATTTCAGAATCAGAAATGTTTCTTAAGTTTATCTTTTGACTGCGTGCATTTTTGTGGAAGTTTTCTGCATTTTCAACTTCAATCACGATCGTATCAAAGAAAGTTTTATTTTTAATGACATACCCATTATCAAGAATTTTCTGAGCAAGATTTTTAGTCAAATTATTAACTCTAGTAGCAATTTTTCTCAAGCCATGAGGTCCGTGGTAAATCGCATAAAAACTAGACATTATCGCCAACAATGCTTGAGCGGTGCATATATTACTGGTGGCTTTTTCTCTCCTGATATGCTGTTCTCGAGTTTGTAGTGCTAGTCTGTAACAAGGTCTGCCTTGTTGATCTTGTGTCAAACCAATCAATCTGCCAGGTAAAGATCTCTTATAACTATCTTTCACTGCCATGAATCCTGCATGAGGACCGCCATAGCCCATTGGTACACCAAATCTCTGTGCTGAACCTACTACGATATCTGCTCCGAATTCACCAGGTGATTTAAGCAAAGTTAGAGCTAATAAATCTGTGCCAACGATGAATAAACCTCCGTTGCTTTGAATGTGTTCTATATCATTGCTTATGTCATCAATTGAACCACTTGCCCTTGGATATTGAAAATAACAACCAAAATAATCTCCATCTTTAATCGCGTCTCCAACAACTATATTTATGCCCAGTGGTTTTGCCCTGCTCTTCATTATTGATATTGTTTGAGGGAAACAATCTTCATGAATAAAAAATTTATTTGATTTTGATTTCGAGACCCTATTGGCTAACATCATTGCTTCTGCAGCTGCAGTCGGCTCATCTAGCAAAGAAGCATTTGATATATCCATTCCAGTTAGATCGGAAATCATAGTTTGATAGTTCATCAGAGCTTCAAGTCTGCCTTGGGCTATTTCTGGCTGGTAAGGCGTATAAGATGTATACCAACCTGGATTTTCAAAAACGTTTCTTTTTATCACTGTTGGGACTTCACAATTATAAAAACCTTGACCGATATAGGTTTTGAAGACTTTATTTAATTTAGAAATCGATTTTAGTTTCTTTAGCGCAGATGCTTCATCAAGAGGTTTTGGAAGATCAAGAGATTTTAAGTCATATATAGATTCTGGCATTAATGCTGTCAGAAATGCATCCATATCTTCATAGCCCAAATCATGAAGGATGTGGTCAATATCGGCAGTTGATAAACCTATATGTCTACCAGAAAATTCTTTTGATCTATCTGTCATTTTTATGGAAAGCTTTAACCTTCACTAGCACTTTCATATGCAGTGGCATCTAAAAGTTCATTCATTTCAGTTATATCTTGAGGCTGAATCTTAAAAAACCAACCATCTTCATATGGAGAAGAGTTAATTATTTCAGGATTATCAATCAGTGCTTCGTTAACTTCTGTTATTTGACCTGTAACTGGAGAATAAACATCTGATGCTGCCTTCACAGACTCAACGATTGCTATATCACCACTTTTGGAAATATCTTTACCAATTTCAGGCAATTCAACAAAAACAATGTCTCCCAAAAGCTCTTGAGCATGATCGGAAATTCCGACTGTTACAGTTCCATCATCTTCGAGTCTTGCCCACTCATGTGATTCTAGAAATTTTAGGTTACTAGGTATTTCTGCCATTGATTTATTTTAAATATTTTAAAAAATTTGTCTCACAAAATTCTAAATTAATTTCTTTATCTCTCAACTTTGCAATTCCATGACTAGGGTGATTAGCGTCTATTCTGCAGAAACCTATATTTTTTTTAAAAGTTGGGCTCCATGTACCGCTTGTTACAACACCATCACCGCCGTTAAAAGTAATTTTCGAACCTGCTCTTAATACACCCCTTTCATTAGTAAAGAAGCCACATAATATTTGTTTGGGTTTTGATAGGGTTTTTAATGCCTCTGCACCTATGAAGTTCCGATTTTTATTGTTTGTATCAACCGTCCAGGATAAGTTTGAATCGAATGGATTATTGGAAACAGTCATATCTGAACCATAAAGATTTAGTCCAGCTTCAAGCCTAAGCGTATCTCTTGCGGCAAGGCCAATTGGTTGAACTCCCTCTTCAATGAGACCATGCCACAATTTTTTTCCAACTTCTTGATCAGAAATAAGTTCGAATCCAACTTCACCAGTATATCCAGTTCTGGCAATCATTAAGTCATTACTTTGATGCAATTCAAAATTACCTAGTTCCAAATCATAGAGATTTTTTATTATTTGTTGTGACTTAGGTCCTTGGAGAGCAATTATGGATGCCTCAGAATGAAATATTACCTCCACTGAAAAGTTAGCTGCAATTTCTTTAAACCATTCAAAGTTTTGCTCACGAGTTGCGCAATTTGAGATTATGCGATATTTCTCATCGCCAAGATGGTAAACAATGAGATCATCCAGAATCCCGCCTGCATTGTTAAGTAAAGGCGAATAAAGGGCGCGTTTATTAGGTAATATTTTTGCAATGTCATTTGGCAGCAAATGTTGTAAAAAACTTGTTTGATTCTTGCCATGGAAGTCAAATACAGCCATATGTGAGACATCAAAAATACCAACATCTGATCTGACTAAATTATGTTCATTTATTTGAGACCCATAATTTACTGGCATATGCCAACCAGCAAAATCGACCATTGAACCTCCATTTTCAGAATGAAAAGAATTTAAGTAGGTTTTTTTCATCTATGTGCTGTAAATTCGATTTCTACCGAAGCGTCAAATGGAAGCCCTGCAACAGCAAAAGTTGTCCTAATAGGGAGGGGTTTTTGAAAGTATTGAAGATAGATCTCATTCAATTTTGGCATATCTGAGATGTCTTTTAGCAGTATCTTTGCCTTGATGACATTGTTTAAATTGAGCTCAAAAAATTTTAATGACTCTTCAAGATTTTTAAAGATTTGATGTAATTCCGCTTCGAATCCACCGGGTACAACACCATCTTCTGTATTGCCTAGCATGCCAGAGAATTCAATTAAATCCCCTACTTCTATAGCATCTGAGTATGGTGTACCAAATTTTTCTGTATTAAGTGTTTTATATTTCATAAAAATAGTGAAAATTAATATTAGTTATTGTACAGTACGCACTTATGGCAGCAAACAAACAACAGAAAGTGTATCTGATTCCTGAAGGTGAAACTAGGGACAGCCATACATATCACTACACAGTTGTGAAAACTAAAAAGTTTATTCAAGAGAATGAAAAACTGAAAATCAAAAAATTTAATCCTGTTAAAAGAAAACATGAGTGGTTTGTCGAAGCAAAACTGCCACCTCACAGCAAAAACTAGAAAGTTTTAAATCAATCCCTATATAAAGTTTATGAACAGAATCAACCGTTTATTCGGCTATTTAGAAGACATCATATTATCAATTATTGCGTTAATGACTCTTGGCGCTGTAGGTTTTGAGCTCTTTGAAATCTATCAAAGAGGCTCAATTGGATTAGCTGATCTACTTTTGATGTTCATTTATGCTGAGGTTCTCGGTATGGTAGCGATTTACTTCAGGAGTCACGTTTTGCCAGTTATTTATCCTTTGTTCATTGGTATCACAGCTCTAGCGAGATTGATTGTTCTTCAAGGAAAGGATTCTATGCCTGAACAGTTGGTTTTTGAGGCTGGATCGATTCTCCTATTAAGTTTTGCAGCACTTTTACTTAAAGACGTAAAAGTTAATCTTACTCACACCAAAAAATAATTTAAACTAGAATCAACAGGAGAAAGTATGAGGTTGATTCTACTATTTATTTCTTTTTCATTATTTGCTGATTTGAGCAGCAATATTGAAGCAAACAAAACAAAATTCGAAAACATTGCTCTGGAAATTTGGGATTTTGCAGAGATGGGTTATCTAGAAGAAAAAAGTTCTAAACTTTTGCAAGAAACACTGATTGAAGCAGGTTTTACAGTTAAAACTGGTATTGCTGGCATTCCAACAGCATTTGTTGCTGAATACAACAATAATGGTCCTATCATTGGAATACTTGCTGAATTTGATGCCCTTCCCGGCTTATCACAAAACAATACACCTTTTAGGGAAAGTTTGGGTGCCGATGCTGGACATGCATGTGGACATCATCTATTTGCAGCTGGCTCAACTCAAGCTGCAGTAGCATTGAAATATTGGCTTGAGAGCACAAAAACACCTGGCACAATAAGACTTTACGGTACACCTGCTGAAGAAGGAGGAAGCGGAAAAGTTTACATAGCTAGGGATGGTTATTTCGATGACGTAGACATAGTTCTGCACTGGCATCCTGATAGTTCAAATAGAGCTCATTTCAGTAGTTCGAATGGCAATAAATCAGCTAAATTTAAATTCAAAGGCATATCTGCGCATGCAGCCGGAGCGCCACAGAATGGAAGATCAGCTTTAGATGGTGTTGAAGCTATGAACATGATGGTAAATATGCTCAGAGAGCATATGGATGAAGAAGCAAGAATACATTACGTCATTACAAAAGGTGGTCTAGCTCCTAATGTAGTGCCGGAAGAAGCTGAAGTATATTACTATGTCCGACACCCAAATGTTGAGGGTGTTAAGGAGCTTTTCGAAAGAGTTGTTAAAACTGCTCAAGGTGCAGCTGAAGGCACGGAAACCACAATGACTTACGAAGTGATGCATGGAAATTATCCATTAATGCCGAACGAAACGCTTTCAAAAATTGTTGATATAGAACTTAATAAGCTGGGTGGTATTTCATATGATGCAACGGAGATGGCTTTTGCAAAAAGAATCTTCAAAACATTGCTCAATCCAAATGCTGAAATAGGAGATCAAGAGAAAATCTTGCCATTGGCTTATACGCAATCAAAAGGTTCAACTGACGTTGGAGATGTTTCTTGGAAAGTGCCTACTACAGGGGTAAGGATAGCTACATGGGTTCCAGGAACTTCTGCCCATTCTTGGCAGGCTGTCGCTGCCGGCGGAACAACAATTGGAACAAAAGGTTCCACTCTGGCAGCAAAAGCACTTGCTAATACAGCTGTTCAATTATTTGAGAATCCAGCACTAATTGCTGATGCATGGGCAGAGCATAAAGTGAATGTTGGTGATCACGAATATAGTGCACTGCTTGAAGATAGGAGTCCTCCTCTAGATTATCGAAAATGATTGTAAGTGGTAGATGCCAATGTTCTCAA
Organism: uncultured Gammaproteobacteria bacterium; assembly: GCA_913052565.1. Lineage (GTDB taxonomy): Bacteria > Pseudomonadota > Gammaproteobacteria > Magnimaribacterales > TMED112 > TMED112. Next base: position 15,044 of record CAJXFH010000017.1, read on the forward strand.
GTTGAATATAAATTCGACACTGAGGATATAATTTCAGCCCATCATTGTCATTGTAAAGACTGTCAGAGATCAACCGGTAGCGGTAAAGCTACGATAATTTATATTGCTAACAAAAATCTTAAGCTTAATGGAGAGCTAAAATTCTATGGCAAGAAAGGAACTACTGGCATGACAGTGAAACGAGGCTTTTGTGAAAACTGCGGCTCAGGAGTCATGAGTTACCCTAGAGAAATACCATTATTAAGATTTATTAAAGCTGGCACTCTAGATGATTCTAGTTGGTTAAAGATAGACTCAAACTTCTTTACTAAATCAGCTAGAGATTGGGACGCTCCAAATAAAGATATTAAATGTTATGAGGGAAATCCTGACATTATGACTAATATTAAGAGCGTGATTAAAGCCTTATGAAAAAACTAATAGCGATACTTCTAATAATTTTCACTTATCAAAGCGTTCAGGCATCAGCTAATATTCCAGGTCCAAGAGACTGTTTTTGGTTGCGAGGTCCGGTGAGTGGTGACCCATATATTAATGTTGCTTATCCTGACTCAAATGTGTTTTATTGGGCAGCAGCATTCACTATGCCTGAAGGGTCTAGAATGTATTTTGAAGGTGAATTTCCTTATGCCCGATACATGTCGGTCATAAGTTATGATAATCGAGGTAGACCTTTAGAATCTTTAGCTGATTATTTAATACAGCCTAGCAATGGAGCCTCAAATCCATTTGTGGATGGCAGCAACAGACTAGATGATAACAGAGGATATAAAATTGAAGTTTTAAATAAGACTCCAGCTGTAAAAAGAGAAACCGGCAGAGTGGCAAAAACTTCATCTAATATTATTCATGCACCTGAGCATGGCCCTCAACAACAGATAATCGTTTATAGAATATATTTGCCAAATACTGGTACTGCCCCACTTGGTGGTGTTGGCTTACCAGAGGTAATAGTAGAAAAGGATGGCAAAACTCTCAAAGGTAAGGATGCTTGTAAAGCCCTAAATTCATCTCAAGATTTAGCGATAACAGTAGATGCTTTAGGTATACCTCCAATCAAGTATAGAGAGCTTGCATCTCAACCAGACAAGCCAATGACTTGGCCTGCTCAGAATCCTCCTGAATGGTACATTCAACTAGATAGGCAAAGCCTAATTGGCATCTATACAGGTGAGTTCAATAACAATGCTCCTAGAAGTACAGGTGGCTTTTTTCCTAATCTAGATAACCACTATTTGCGTACAATTGTGAACAGAAAATATGGCAAAGTATTGCTCATAAAAGCTAAAGCTCCTCGAACACCAAAAACATTTAATGGCAATTCTACTTACGAAGATAATGAGCTTAGGTACTGGTCTATTTGTTCCAATCAAAGTTTTGGCAATACTCGAGTGAATGATTGTTTATTTGATGAAGAGATTCCAGTAGATGAGAATGGCTATTTCACAATCGCAATTAGCAAAGTTGAAGACAGACCAAGAAATGCCATAAAAGAATGTGGATTAGCTTGGCTTCCAATTGCAGATGATGGTGATGGAGTCTTCGATGATGACGTTGCTATTGTGCAATTTAGACATATGCTAGCTCAGGATGATTTTCCTCATTCTATTCAAAGTGTTGAGAATCAAGCTGACACCATAAAGATAATGCGAGAATATTATCCTAGGGGTAGATATCTAATGCCTAACCAAGTAGAAAGTTTCGTTCCTTGCCCTATTGATTAATTTTGACTTAGATTTGAGTTTCTCTTTTTCAGCTTTAATTAAATTCTTGTAAAGCAAAGCTTGAAACAATTTAATTCAATAGGACTATAGAAATATTGAGAAAAGAAGCAAAGCTTATCCATAATA
>CAJXFH010000018.1:0-16597 GCA_913052565.1 uncultured Gammaproteobacteria bacterium
GTCTCTCACTTAACCAGTGGGAGACTCTCCTCTTGCCAAGAGATTAGACCATCTTTTAAAAGATAAACTGTTTCGATTCCTAACTTTTGCAATTCAACACCTGCGCTTCCAGCATCCAGTCCATTTTCTGAAATTACGACAACTGCTTTTCCTTTATTTAATAAATGCTCTTGTTGTTCAAAAGACTCTTTTTGTACATTGATAGAGCCGTGAATATGGCCAACTTCGAAGGCATCTTTTTCTCGTATATCAACAAAAATAGCTTCGTTATTATTCACAAGGTTCACTGCTTCTGAGGGGGTTATTCTTTTACCTCCCTTACTGGTCTCATACATGTACCAAAGAATGAGAACTATGACCAAAGGCACTGATAAATACCACCTTGTTATTAAGAAATCACCAAAATCCATATCAAAAAATTGTACTAAGCTTATACAATATAATCATTATATAAAAGAATTATGCATTCAAATTATTTAGTACTTGTGAGACATGGCCAAAGTGAATGGAACGCAAAAAATCTATTCACTGGCTGGAAAGATCCTGACCTTACACACAAAGGTATTGAAGAAGCGGTCAATGCAGGGAAAAAAATTAATGAATATGGGCTAAGTTTTTCATGCATGTTTACCTCAGCACTAGTCAGAGCCCAAAACACGGCAAAAATAATACTGAAGGAAATTGAGCAAGAAGATATTCCAACGTATCAAGATAAAAATTTGAATGAAAGAGCATACGGAAGTCTAACAGGAATGGATAAGGATGAGGCCAGACAAAAATTTGGGTCTGAGCAAGTTCAGATTTGGCGCAGATCCTTCGATACTTGCCCTCCAGATGGGGAGAGTCTTAAAGATACATACAATAGAGTAGTGCCATATTTTCAAAAAAATATTTTGCCTCGCCTAGCAGATGGGAAAAATGTACTAGTCTCAGCACATGGTAATTCGTTAAGGGCGCTGGTAAAGCTTATAGAAAATATTTCTGAAAACGACATTGTGAAATTAGAAATAGCCACTGGACAACCAATCATTTACAAATATCAGGATGGAAAATATACAAAAGCATAACATTGGGCGAAAAATTTCTGATTGGTATGCATTGAATGGCAGACAGAACCTACCTTGGAGGGAGAATGTTACCCCTTACAGAGTTTGGATATCTGAAATAATGCTTCAACAAACACAAGTTTCTACTGCAATTAAGTTCTTTGAAAAATTCATGGATAAATATTCAGACCTAGAAGCAATAAGAACTGCAACAGAGGACGATATCTATGCACTATGGAGCGGCTTAGGTTATTACAGAAGAGCAAGTTATATATTTAAAGCCAAAGAAGTAATTCATGCTGATTTTAATGGCATTATGCCAGACAATTTTGATGACTTGATGAGCTTGCCGGGCATTGGAAGGTCAACTGCAGGTGCAATTTTGTCAATTGCGTTCAATAAACCATATCCAATACTCGATGCCAATGTAAAGAAAGTTATTAGTAGAATTTATTTCAAAGAACATTTTGAAGAGAAATCTTTTTGGAGCTTGTCAGAACAAATTCTTGATAGGAATGATCTTTTCAGTTTTCAACAAGGAGTCATGGATCTCGGTTCACAGCTTTGCTTACCAAAAAACCCTAAATGCAATCAGTGTCCTATAAATAATAATTGTAAAGCTAATGAGAAAGGTTCTTTTCCTTTGATGAAGAAGAAGTCTGTTATTAGGAAAAGAGAATTTCTCACATTTCAGCTTATTGAAGATGACGACAAAATTTTCTTAACCAAAAGTGATGAGCTTGGATATTGGAAAAATCTCTGGATTCCACCTGTCAAAAAAGAACAACAAAATCAGGTTGACCTTATTCACAACCTTACACATCGTGAATTAAACATTTCTTTTATAAAAAACAATGATTTATGCTCTCCAACTGTAGGCAGATGGTTTAGAAAAGCTGAATTGAAAAAAATTGCCATGCCAAAGCCAATATCTGATAAATTAATTAAATATGGGTAAGATTCTTTGTAAAAAATATAATATGGAGCTTGATGCCATTGTTCATCCACCCTTACCCGGACCGAAAGGAGAAGAAATACAGCAAAATTTCTCCCAAAAAGCATGGAACGACTGGATACAACTTCAAACAATGCTCATCAATGAAAAACGTCTAGATCTTTCACAAAAAGATAGTAGAAAATGGCTTAATGACCAGATGATGCTTTTTCTTGAAAATGGTGATTATGAGAAACCTTCTGGCTATGTGCCTCAATAATTCAATCAGAGTTTTCTGTTGCTCTTAGATCAGATGACGAAATGTCATCTCGAAAAATATTTTCAGCAAACCCTTTGAACCTATCTTTGATAATTTCTGGAATTGTTACATCTTTTAACTCAACAAAACGACCGCTTCTTTCACGACCAAAAACCAAGAAATTTATATTATTGTCATTAAAAATATCAAACTGTTCTAGCATGTCGCTTCTGCTGGCATAAAACCTTTCATCAAAAATCCTGACCAATGTGTCAGCACCAATAATAAATGTGCTATTTGGAAATAATTTAGCTTTATCTGAAAACTTTCCTGCTTTTGTTAATACCCAATTCTGATTATTCTGGAACTGGTTGATTGTCCTATCAATTTGATGGTAGCTCAAAGGTGGCTTATCAACATTTTGGATACATATCTCAAAAAAAGTTTTTTGGTTTGTTTCCTTTTCAGCTAATTTACTCATTGCAATGTGTCCATCATGTACAGGATTGAAGGCGCCCGGAAATATTAATTTTGGGTGTTGAGTAGATGAGGCAATAAAATCAGTTTTCTCAGACATGAGATCTGCCCAACCATCTTTTGCCATTATCTCTATATGATTTGCGCTTTCTTCTGTTTGAGGGTATTCGAATTCAAAACCACAACATTCAGATATCAAGGAAATAACAAATTCAGTGACTAATTCTTCTTCTTGTTCTCTAGATCTTTTTCCTTTCTCCAATGTACAGGATATAGATTTTGAAAAATCTCTTGTTTGTACAGCAATATGAAACCTATGATCTCCTCTTTTTTCATAATTAGTGCTCAAAGTAGCTGTAATAGCAATGCCAAAAAGGTTTTTTATATCTGATTGTTGATCGATTTTTTTAGCTGCACTGTATGCCCTTGCAGCCATTCTTGTGGTTGTGTCTAACGAACAATATGACTCAGGTTTTCTCATAAGATAAAAATCTAAAGACTCCTTTGCATAAGGTATATAGGCTTCAAGAATTGAATTGCTTGCACCTGGAACTTTTAATAGAGTGCCGATAGCATTGCTCCCCCCTCCACTAGAGACTATTACAAACTTAAAGATAGATTCATGTATATCTTTTATTTTTTTAGCTAAATTCATTAATATTGATTACCTGTTAAAAATAAAAAATACTGCATTTGTGAAGTTTCTTCAATGCAACTTCAGGAGATAAATATGAGATACCTATTAATAATTTTTTTACTTTCTGCTTGTTCAGCTGATTTTGAATACCCAAAGGCAAAAAAGGAGTCGACAGATTACGTCCTACATGGCACCACGGTTCCTGATCCATACAAATACATGGAAGATTTTGAGTCCGACTATGTTGTTCAATGGTCAGATCAACAAAATGCCCTTGTAGAAAAATATTTGGAAGAATCTGAAATCAAAGATATTCAGAACATACTCACTAAAGCTTACAGCTCTGAATACTACTCGCTCTCATTCTTTAATCCGAAGAGTGATTACTATTTTTATAACTCTGGTTCTGAAGAGCATCATTTGTATATGAAAAAGGGGGAGCAAGATGAAGTAATTCTTGATCCAAATACATGGTCACCAGATCAAACATTTAATCTCGATAAAGTATCAGTTTCTCCTGACAAAAAGTTCTTGGCATATTCAGTTACTGATGGGGGTGTTGATTGGCGAACAATAAAGATATTAGATCTAGAAAGCAAAGAGGAGCTTGGTTTTGAAGTCAATGAAGTCAAATTTTCAGATATTACCTGGAAATCAGACTCATCAGGTTTCTATTACAATAAGTATCCAAAGCCCTTGCCTGAAAAAAGACTTAGCCAACAGAGCTACAATGCCGCAATTTATTTTTTTGATCTTGTCTCTGGTGAAGAAAAAATGTTTTATGGCGAAATCAATCCAGAACAAAACTACACCGTAACTTTCGTGGGCGATGAGAAAGATATTTTAATTAAAGTTATTACTGGTTCTGAAGAAGAAAATTTTTATTTATTCGGAAGCACCCTTGAAATGCTTGAGCCAATAACACCGGTAAACAAAGCAAGTTTTAATTATGTGCATAACGACGATGAAGGAATGTACTTTATAACCAATCATGAAGCAGATAACTATCGATTAGTAAAAATATCATTTACTGATTTTGATTTGATTGAGATCATTCCTGAAATGGATCTTGCACTAAAAGGGGTTTCTTTTATTGACGATTATGTAATAGCTGACTACATCAATAACTCTGACATGAGATCTGCGATCGTATTTTTCGATAAATCTGGTAAAGAGCTAGAAATGAGCTTACCGGATAGTATTAGTGGCACAATAAGTGGTTTTCAAAACATTGGCGAAGATATATTAATGTTTAGCGTTGCTACCTATACACAGCCAGTGAAATATTTTGCCTATGATATTGCTAATGACTCACTAGAGCTAATCTGGGAGGAAGCCATTCCAGGTTTTGATCCCAAAGACTATGTTGAAATAAGCACAAAATACGAGAGTAAAGATGGGACTATGATACCAATTACTTACTCATATAAATCTTCGACTGAGCTAAATGAGAATACACCCATATTTTTGTATGCATATGGTGGATACAATATTTCGATCAGACCGTCTTTCACACCGAAATATGTTTCTTGGCTCGAGATGGGTGGCGTATTAGCAGTTGCGAATATCCGTGGTGGTGGAGAGTTTGGGAAAAGATGGCATAACGCCGGCAAACTAGATACCAAACAAAATGTTTTTGATGATTTTTTATATGCGTCAAAATTCCTTGAAAGCAATTTTATTGGAAACAGAAAGTCTACTGTGATCAGCGGCAGATCAAACGGAGGTCTCTTAGTGGGAACTACTCTTATTCAAAACCCAAATTATTTTGGTGCAGCACTACCAGCTGTAGGGGTCATGGATATGATTAGATTTACAGAATTTACAGAAGGTTGGGGCTGGCGCGGCGATTATGGCTATCCCATCCTTAATCAAAATGACTTTCAAAGAAATATAGAGATTTCGCCTTACCATCAAACAAAAATGGATATCTGCTATTCTCCAACTCTTACAACAACAGCAAGAAGAGATGATCGTGTTGTTCCTTCTCATTCATATAAATTCACTGCAAGGATTCAAGAATATCAAGGCTGCTCTAATCCTGTAATGCTATATGATGCCTTGCGGGCTGGTCATGGTTCTGGCAATGGTGTAGCAATGCCAAAATGGAAAAGGATTAAACTATTTTCCATAGAACAATCCTTTGCTTTGAAAAATATTAAGCATTAATATATTGATTCTTGTGCCCAGATAGCTCAGTTGGTAGAGCAAAGGACTGAAAATCCTTGTGTCGGTAGTTCGATTCTACCTCTGGGCACCATTTTTACTCAATTTCTGTTTACATTTTTTATTAAGTGATTAGAATTCAGATAGATGGGTAAAACTAAAGATCTTTTTATACTCTTATGTGCTCTGCTTTTCGCAGGGTTAGTAAATCTTGAACCAATAGCTCACGAACATGAGTTAAATGATGTCGAGATATATGAATATGAGTGTGAATTTTGTGAAAATCACAATGTAGTTGAACCTGTTGAGTCTGAAAAATCAATTCCTAATTTTTTAATAGAGAATAATTACCTTTTTAAAATATATATTCATAGTTCTCTATTGAGAAAAGCTTTCTTGAGTAGAGCGCCTCCAAAAAGTTAAAGACTTTTAATTAAAAATATAAATTTTCAAAGGAGGTAATAAATGAAAAATTATTTTTTAGCACTAGTAATAAGTGCTTTTGTAACACTAAACATAACTGCAGAAGAAGTTGAAGAAGTTGTAGTAACTTCATCTTTAACTTTAGAGAATGTTAGTGATCTAAAAGATCCGCTGCATGTTATATCTGGCGATGATATTGTCTCAAGTGGCTCTCAGAGTTTAGGTGAATCACTTGATGATCTTCTTGGTGTCTATTCTGCTGATTTTGGTGCAGGTGTAGGCCAACCAGTAATTCGAGGTATGTCAGGTTCAAGAGTTAGAATTCTTGAAAATGGAGTTGTTGTACGAGATGTGGCTGCTTTAGGTCCAGATCATATCAACGATGTAAACTTATCAAACGTCCAACAAATTGAAGTAGTTAGAGGGCCGTCATCACTGCTATATGCTAATGGTGGTTCAGGTGGTGTTATCAATGTTGTTGATAATAGCATCGCTCAAACTGATTTCTTAGAACCAGAAATTAATCTTGGAACCGAAATTCAGTCAGTAAATGATGGAGACGTAACAGATTTTTCTTACAAAGGAAATCTCGGTGGTTTCAATGTAACTTTTGTAGCAAGTGATTCTACATTTGGTAACTATGATCTACCAGCTGATGCCCTTTATCCTGAAGAACATCACGATGAAGATCATTCAGACAGTGAAGGCGATGAAGATCATGATGAAGAAAGCCTTAAATTCCTTGAAAATTCTGATGTTGAGAACACTTACACAAAGTTTGGTGTTTCAACAACTGGAGATTGGGGTTATGTAGGTTTCTCTTACAGTGATAACGAAGGTGTAATGGGAATACCGTTCCACGTTGAAGCACATGGAGAACATGATGAAGATCACTCAGATAGCGAGGGCGATGAAGATCATGATGAGCATGAAGGTGAAAGAATTTTCTCTCAAGTTGATTCTAATAAACTCGATATCAAAGGGTCATTCGTCACTAATGGATATCCTTTAGTAAATAAAGTAGATTTTTCTTTCAGAGATAGTGAATACTCCCATTTAGAGGGACATGCTGAGGAAGAACATCATGATGAAGATCATTCTGAGAGTGAAGATGATGAGCATGGCCATGAGGAACCAACTCTTTTCAAAACTGATGCAACAGAATTTGGTTTAATCTTTGATGTCGGAAATGAAACAGTAACAAGAAAGGTTGTCTTTAATGTTGCCGATCAAGATTCATCAATCATTGGTGAAGAAGCGTTCATGAATCCGGTAGCGTCTGAAGAAACAACCCTTGGTTATTTTGCTAGCCAAGATTTTGGATCTTCAAGATACAGCCTAGGTTTCAGATATGACCAAATTTCAAGATCTGGTTCAGTAGCTCATCATGATGAAGATGATCATTCTGAAGATGAAGGAGAAGAAGAGCTAGAACTTTATGATTTAAATCTAAATACCTTAAGTGTAGCTTTCAACTTTGACCAAGACTTTACAGAAAATCTCAGCGTCAACTTAGGCTTGGCTAGTTTTGAAAGGGCTCCTGATGTTGTGGAGCTATTCATGAATGGCCCACATTTAGCAACTGGAAGGTTTGAAAAAGGTGATCCTGACCTTGATACAGAAACATCAAACAATATTGATGTAACGTTCAAGTATAAGAAAGATAATATGTACAGCTCTTTCACACTTTATAACAACAGTGTTGCTAACTACATCTACTTAAAAGATGAAGGTGAGGAAGAACATACTGATGAAGAAGGTGGTCATGATGAGCATGAAGGTGAACTTATGCATGCAGAATTCGTGCAAGAGGACGCTAAATTAACTGGCTATGAATTTGAGGTTGGAGCAGTTTATCCACTTGGAAACGGGCTATTAGACCTTTCCTTCGGTAGAGATGTTGTTGAAGGCACACTTGATGCCGGTGGGTTTATTCCAAGAATGGCGCCTGCAAGAAACTTTTATTCAGCTTCATATGTTGAAGGTGACTATTCATTTTCTATGGTACTCAAAGATGTAGATGATCATTCTGATGTCTCAGAGTTTGAGACAATGACAGAAGGTTACACAATGCTGAATCTCAAATTAGTAAAAGATTTTGATTTCGGTATGACTAATCTTAGAGTTTCTGCTTTTGCAAACAATGCACTTGATCAAGTTGCTAGGAATTCAAATTCCTTTGTAAAAGATGCAGTACCACTGCCAGGACGAAATATAGGTTTAAGATTTAATCTAACCTTTTAATTACCTTTAGGGGGCAATTTTTTGCCCCCTTTTTTTTCTAGATACTTTCTAACCAATCTAAGATTGTCTTATTGGTTTCTTCAGGCTTTTCTCGGGCCATCCAGTGACCGGATTCAATTTCTGCTTCAGTTAGGTTCGTACAAACCAACCTATTATGAGTATTGAAATTTGATGTCAGCACACTGTCATATGTCGCTTGAATAAATAAAACGGGACAATCAATAGTTGTAAATTCTTTTAATTCTTTAGCATATTGGTCATTCAGATGGCCATTAACATACCAAGAATTAGGTCCAAAAAAACCATTTTTACATAAATAGTCTCCATATACTTTTACTTCTTCTTCTGAAACCAAGTCAGTTTCTGCTTGAACATCTGGGATCGAATCCAATCCATTGAACCCATCTTGCTTGAACCATCCGCCATTCTTTCTTATTGATGCTGTTATAGATCTTGCCCCTATGCCTGCATTGAAACATCCTTTGAAATCATCAGAAGGTTTTGTGAAGTTTAATCTAATAAATTTATGAGGATCTGCTTCCATCTGGCTTATAGCAAGATCAAAACTTTCATAATAAAAATACATATAATCCCATTGGCCATAGGGATATTCATCTTCAGGATAAAGCTCCCTATCAATATAGGATAAATAACTATCTGGATGACCTCCCCACCCAAAAGGAACACATAAGCTACCCAAACCTTTTACAACTTCTTTATGATGCAAGCCTAAGTTCCATACAACAAGTGATCCCCAATCATGACCGATCCATATTGCTTCTTCACAGTTCAAACTTGCATGCAGTTCTAGCATATCTGTAACAATCTCTTTTTGTGCGTAAGCTTCTTGCTTTTCATGAATTGTTGAAGCTCCATATCCTCTCATATCAGGAACAATTACCCTGTAACCTTGTGAAGCAAAAAATTTAATTTGCTTTGTCCACCCAATTGATAAATCTGGCCAACCGTGGATGAAAAATAGTGGCACTCCAGACTCTGGACCAGCAGCTAGATAAAATGTTTTGTGTCTACTAGACTCAAAAAAATTTTCAGTAATTTTCATTTATCTTGAGTATAAGTGAAAACTTCAGTATTGTAATTTTGAGAGACTTAAGAAAGGGGGGCAGCATGCGTTCAATTGTTTGAGCGCATTCCTGTTTGTGGCAAAATAGAATTCATTGATTATGCGACTATTAATTGCTTTCATTTTTATTTTTATTTCATCAGCTATTCATTCATCAAGTAAGCCAAATATTGTTTTGATTCTAATTGATGATTTGGCTTTAACAGACATACAAGCATATGGTGGTGAAATTGATACTCCAAACATGGATTCTCTAGCAGAAAATGGCATGCTTTTTACAAATTATCACACAACCTCAGAGTGTGCGCCTTCAAGAGCAATGCTTTTGACTGGCATGGATAATCATAATACCGGTCTTCCGATGATACCTGAGGTCATGCCTTGGAAATATCGTGATACCCCAGGTTATGAAGGCTATTTACGCGACGATGCTCTAACTATTGCTGAAATGCTTAAGCCTGCTGGTTATAAAACATATATGACTGGTAAATGGCACCTAGCATTTGGGGGCGAAGAAACTGCTGCATTGCCATACAATCGTGGTTTCGATAAAACATTTATCTTAGATGCAACTGGAGGCAACAATTTCAGCCATCATTCTTACCTACCTTATTATCTAGAATCGCCTTGGTTTAAAAATGGCGAGAAAACTGAATTGCCTGAAAACTTTTATTCAAGTGAGTTTTTTGTGGATCAAATGATTGAATTTTTAGAAGAAGATAGAGGTCATGATTCTCCATTTTTCTCATATCTTTCTTTTCAAGCTCAACATATCCCGCTACAAGCACCAAAAGAGTTTATAGAGAAATATTTAACAACTTATCAAGCAGGCTGGAATATATTGAGAGAACAAAGAAAAAACTCTGCAATTGAAAAAGGAATTTTTCCGTCAGATAAAGACATTGTTGACTCTCTATCAACCTACGATAGCTGGTCTCAAGTAGAAGAGGAAGATAAAAAAATGTTAATAAAAAGCATGGCTGTTTTTGCTGGCATGCTTGATGCAATGGATTTTCACATTGGAAGATTTATTGATTATTTAAAGCAACGGAACCTTTATGAAAATACTATTTTTATAGTAACAGCAGACAATGGTCCTGAAGGCAACGATCCAAGTGATCACGAAGTCTGGAGAGAATGGATAAAAACAACAATTTATGATCGGGATTATGAAACCCTAGGAGACGAAGATAGTTATGTATTTATTGGAAGTGAGTTTGCGCAAGCTATGGCAAGCCCAAGCCACTTATTCAAGTTTCACATGTCAGAGGGAGGCCTAAGAGTGCCATTAATTATTAGTGGTCCAGGTGTAGCCAAAGGTAAAAATCACAATTTTGCTTTTGTAACAGATATCGCAGCGACAATAAATGACATAGTTTTTGGTGGGGTAAATGAAAGAATAATTGGAAAATCGCTACAAGCATCATTAGCAGGTTCGCAAGATAAGAATTATTCAGATTCTGAAGCAATCGGCTTAGAAGTAACCGGTAATTCTGCTCTATTCAAAGGAGATTATAAGATAGTACGAAATAGACCTCCAAATGGTTCAAATCAATGGGAGCTTTACAATCTATTTGAAGACCCTGGTGAAACAAAAAACTTAGCACAAATAATGCCTGAAAAATTACAAGAATTAGTAACAGATTATGGTGCTTATGTAGAAAAAAATGGTGTCATTGATCTGCCATTAGATTATGAATGGGCAAAAGAAATGCAAACAAATACAATTAAAAGAAATGTCCTGCCACTGTTGGGGTGGGCTATCTTAGTTATTACTTTAATAGGTATTATTGCTGTTATGATTTTGAGAAAAAAATGAAGAGGTTGCTTTTAATACTATTAATTATTGGAGGTCTATGCCTTATCTTTTGGAAAGAAATATTATTCCAAATTCTAGTCTACTATGCAGCACCAAAGGACAATGTTAGCGCACATCGAGAGGTTGTATGGCAACAGGGCCCTGACATACGAACAGACGAAAGGCCAAACATTATTGTCATAGTTGCTGATGACCTTGGCATTAATGATATGACAGATTATGACAATCTTGCTCCATCTGGAACAATGCATACTCCAAATATTGATTTCATAGCAAATACAGGCATTAAGTTTAATAATGCATATTCTGGCAGCGCAACATGTGCTCCATCAAGAGGAATGATTGTTACTGGCAGATATGCAGCTTCAACTGGATATGAATTCACACCAGTGCCAGACGGTATGGCTAGAGCAATAAATCTTTTTAATCCTGAAGAAACCCGATATCTTGCTGAGAATGTTGAAACAAATCCACTTTTTGATTTACAGGGCCTGCCTGCTGAGGAAATTACATTTGCAGAGACTTTAAAAGATACTGGTTACTACACGGCTCATATTGGTAAATGGCATTTAGGCAGAGGCCCTAATTTTGCTCCATTAACACAGGGTTTTGATGATAGTCTGATGATGGCAAGCGGGCTTTTTTTGCCAGAGAATGATCCCAATGTTGTAAATGCTTATCTGCCTTGGGATCCTATCGATAAATTTTTATGGGCAATTTTAGATTATGCAGCCTCTTTCAATGAAACTTCAGAGAGAGATGGCTGGTTTGAACCAAAAGGCTATCTTACTGATTACTACACAGATGAAGCAATTAAAGTTATTGAGTCGAATAAAAACAGACCTTTCTTCCTGTACTTAGCACATTGGGGTGTACATACTCCATTGCAAGCACTTAGATCTGATTATGATGAGTTGGCTCATATTGAAGATCATGTAGAGCGAGTTTATGCAGCAATGATAAAGTCACTTGATAGAAGTGTTGGTCGCATTATTGAGTCACTAAAGGAAAATGGCTTGAGTGAAAACACCTGGATTATTTTTACAAGTGATAATGGAGGTGCTCATTACATTGGCCTCAGGTATATTAATGCACCTTATCGTGGTTACAAGTTGACCCTATTTGAAGGGGGCATAAAAGTTCCTCTGGTTTTTTGGAAGGAAGGCATCAAACCTCAACAATTATCCGAAAGAGCAACACACATTGACATAATGCCAACAATTCATGGCTTGGTTAAAGAAAAACTTTCGCATCAGGTAGATGGTATAGATTTATTTAACGATCAATACGACCTTAATAAAAGACCAATATTTTGGAAAACAGGACACAATAAAGTAGTAATTAAAGATAACTGGAAGCTTCAAGTAGCCGACTTTCCAGATAAACAGTGGTTATTCAATTTAGCAACAGACCCTACCGAGCAAACCGAGTTATCTGAATTAAATCCTGACAAAGCAAATGAACTGCTAGGCTTAATAAATGAACACGCCAATGGGGCAAGAGAATCATTATATAAGCCACCTTTGCTGGCTAATATCGAAATCGATCGCACACTGAAGGAAGTAAGTGAAGATGGCGCTATAGAAGGTGAAGAATCTGTTTGGGTTGCAAACTAATCTCAATTCTTCCCTTTAAATTTATCTTACATGATAAAATTTTTATATGCAGATAGATTTTTATTTTTCTTATAGAAGCCCATATTCCTATTTAATTTTGCCTCGTGTAATAGATTTAAAAACAAATCACAATCTCAATATCAACTTCAAACTGGTGTATCCGTTAGCCATTCGTAAACCAGAATTTTTTAAGGGTAAGAATTTTCTTACTTTCTTTTCTCACAAAATGATCGATATGAGAATGGTGGCAAATAGACTTGATATGCCATTTTTTACACCAAAACCAGACCCCATAAAACAAAGCTATTTAACTGGTAAGATCAGTGATCAACAACCATACATATTCAATCTTTGTCATTTGGGTCAACAAGCTCATTTAGAAGGTGTTGGCATAGAGTTAGCATTTGAATTATCAAGCTTAATCTTTGGTACTAAAAGTGGGTGGAATGAAGAACATAATATGGCTCAAGCTTGCAGCAAAGTTGGCTTAAATCTGGCTGACTTAAAGATAAAGGTTAAGCAAAATGAAGAGGAATTAATCCAACAGATATTGAAGAACCAAGAAGATCAGAAATTGGCCGGACATCATGGAGTACCATTGCTTGTGTATAAAAACCAAACTTTTTTTGGCCAAGACAGATTTGATGATTTCAAGAAACTATTAGTTGAAGATGGATTGCTATAAAAATGAAACAAACCACTATACGAGAAGGCATCAAGCATCTTTTATCAACTGAACCAGGATTTAAAAATTTTGTTCCACATGAAAAAATAGAGCTTTTCTTAAGGCCAGCAGGCTTTGAAGGTATTTGTGCACTAGTAATAGAACAACAGATCTCTGTTGCTGCCGCAAATTCAATAAAAAAAAGAGTTTTTGGATTAATGAAAAAAGTAAATGCGAGAGAGTTTTTGAAATTAAAAGATGACATGATCAGAAATGCTGGGTTGAGTCGACCGAAAATTAATTATCTAAAAGGAGTTGCTGAGAAGGAGGTTAATGGTCAATTTAACTTTGAGCATTTAGAGAAATTAAATGATAAAGATGCTCATGATTACTTATGTCAATTAAAAGGTATAGGTAGCTGGACAGCTGATTGCTATTTAATGGCTTGCCTCGGTAGAGCTGACATCTGGCCTGTGGGTGATATTGGTTTGCAGGAAAGCGTAAAGAAATTAAAAAACCTGAAAGAGCGCCCAAGCGTTGAGGATATGACTTCGATAGCAAGAGACTGGCGTCCTTTCAGGTCAGTTGCCGCAAATCTGTTATGGGCAGATTACGACTAATAACTAGTTAGGTCTTTTTTTATATTTTCTGGCCTCCCATCTTTCTCTTTCACGCATTTCTCGATCCCTTTTTGGGTTTCTAAATTTACGATCCATCATTCTTACCTTGCTGCGCATCTTCATCTTCATCATTCTTAATTTTCTTTGATGTCGCTGATTAATTTGTTCTTGTGACGGTGTCTCAGTATTTGCTATTTTTTCACGCATCATTGTTAGACGCTGCAATACTCTGCCCTCATAATTTCCGCTGTCTATTAATAGATCCAAATCTGCAAGCTTAGCTGACTTATTTGCCTCAACTTCTGAAACAGAAGGTGGTCCTTTAAGCTCTGCTAGGTCCATTTTCATTTTCGCCCACATCTTATTTGAGATATCGTTTTTTCCCATGTGGTTATCTGCTAATAAGAAAGCACTAAGCGTTAATATGGTTAATAAAAATTTTTTATTCATAATTACCCTCAATTACTTTTGATGAAAGAAAGAAGAATTAGTTCAAAGTTTTAACAACTTTTGAAAAGATTTGCATGCATTTATCAAGAGTATCTAAGTCGGGAAAAGTGGGCGCTAATCTTATATTATTATTCATTGGGTCTTTTTGATAAGGGAAACAAGAGCCTACTGGCAATAGTCTAAGGCCAAGTGCTTCACAAGTTTGAATAATCTCTGCAGCATTATTTTTTTTGGAATCAAAAGAAAAGAAATAGCCACCAGTTGGGCTGGTATAGTCACATAAATCCTCATCTCTTAGTGGAGCAATGTATTTTTTAACAAGATCAAATTTTGGTGCAATAATTTTTCTCAATTCTGCCATTTGATCTTCAATTGACATCAGTTTGAAATATTTAACATGTAGGCCTTGATTTAATTTATTAGGCCCAGGGGTTATTGCATTTCTGAAGTCGATAAACTTATTAATATTATTTTTAGAGCTTGATAGGAAAGAAATCCCTGCTCCAGCTAAGGTTATCTTTGACGTTGAGCCAACTTGAAAGAAGTTTTCATGCATTCCTAATTCTTTAGCAATTTTATCTGCTGGTGTTTGCTCTATGGTCTTTTCTAAATCATGGCAGGCATAAGCATTGTCCCACATGATTGAAAAGTTTTTATTGTATGGCCGAAAGAGCTTGAATAACTCATGAACATTTTGATCAGAGTATGTGTGGCCCGTTGGGTTTGAGTGCCTTGGAACACAGACAATACCATGAACATCACTCTCGTTTTCGAGAACCTCCTTCACCGCATGTAAATCTGGGCCATCATCTTGAAATGGAACTGTAATCATCCTTACACCAAAATTTTCCAAGAGTTTGAAGTGTCTATCATAGCCAGGCACAGGACAAATAATCTTGCTATCTTTGTTTAGATTAGATTTATCGAAGCCAAGGAATAAAGAACAACTAACAACTTGATGCATAAGCGTCAAAGAGGAATTATCTAATGCTATTGTCTCATCAAAATTTGAAGACAAGATATTTGAACCTAGCCTCCTGGCGGATGGTAAGCCCTCAGGGTTTCCATAATTTCTTAAATCTATCCCATCCATTTCATAAGGAATTTCAATTTGTGATAAAACTTTTTGTGATATATCAAGTTGAGCTGGTGCTGGCTTTCCTCTCGTTAAATCATAGACACAATTGGCGTCTAACCAAGGGAGTTCTTGTTTTATTTGTTCTAAAATACTCATATGAATTCGATAGTGATAATTCTAGCAATTTTTCTAGTTATTTCCGTAGGCGTAATAATTTATCTAGTGACTAATCAATCAAATAGTCAGAAAAATAATGAACTCAATCATGATCTGCAAAATAAAATTATTGCTTCCATAGATGAGGTTTATCAAAAGAGGGAAGATGAGTTTAAAAAAGCATCTAAAGAAAATATTGAGAATATCATTGATCCATTCAAAAAAAGAATAAAAGAATTTGAAGAAGAAGTTAGAAAGAATACTACCCAACAACACGAATTTCACACTAAAACAAAGGTAACTATTGATAATTTAATTGAGCAGACAAACCAGATAACTTCAGATGCAAACAAACTTACAAAAGCTCTATCAGGTGACAGCAAAACTCAGGGTGATTATGGTGAATTTAAGCTAAAGATGTTATTAGAAAATTCTGGTCTTGAAGAAAATATTCACTATAAATTACAAAAAAGTTTTACTGTAAAAGAAGATGGCGATATTTCACGAGAAATACCTGATGCCGTTATTTATTTACCTGAGAACAGAAATATTATTATTGATTCAAAATTTTCATTTAATGCCTATAACGATTATTGCAACTCTGAAGAAGCTGCGGAAAGAGACAAGTTTGGCAAGGAGCTCACAAAAAATATTCGGCAAAGAATAACTGATCTAAGTACAACGAAATATACCGATATTAAAGAACTCAATACACCTGACATCATATTTATGTTTTTGGGTATTGATGACTCATTAAGTGTTGGTTTGAAATATGATTCTGATCTGGTTTCATTTGCAGACAAAAAGAGAATAGCACTTGTCAGCCCTTCAATTCTTCATATCTCAATAAAAATGGTAGAAAATCTTTGGCGTATTGATGGTCAAAGGGAGAGTGTGGTAAGAGTCTATGAAGAAGCGCAAAAA
>CAJXFH010000019.1:0-14723 GCA_913052565.1 uncultured Gammaproteobacteria bacterium
AGAGTGGCTCCCCGAACTGGGCTCGAACCAGTGACCCACTGATTAACAGTCAGTTGCTCTACCAACTGAGCTATCGGGGAACGAATAGGAATTATATACAACTATTGAGAAATAAAAAACAATGTCAGGCTTTAAAGTAATCTCAGATTTTCAACCCAAAGGAGATCAGCCTCAGGCTATAGATAAAATAGTCGAAAACCTCAATAATGGTCTTTTGAATCAAACACTGCTTGGTGTTACAGGCTCTGGTAAAACTTTTACAATTGCAAAAGTAATCGAAGAGACGCAAAGACCTGCCATCATCATGGCACCAAATAAAACTTTAGCTGCCCAACTTTATGGCGAGTTTAAAGATTTTTTCCCAGATAATAGAGTTGAGTATTTCATTTCATATTATGACTATTATCAGCCCGAAGCTTACGTCCCATCCTCTGATACTTACATAGCTAAAGATGCAAATATCAATGAGCATATTGAACAAATGAGGCTATCAGCAACAAAGGCCCTTATCGAAGCAAAAGATACAATTGTTGTTGCATCAGTTTCTGCAATTTATGGTCTTGGCGCTCCAGAATCTTATCTCAAAATGGTACTAAATTTGAGCAGAGGAGAGGTGATCAATCAAAGAGATATATTAAGACAACTTGCGACCATGCAATATTCAAGAAATGATTTAGATTTCCAAAGAGGCAACTTTAGAGTAAGAGGTAACAGTATAGATATATTCCCAGCAGAAGCAGAGAAAGAAGCTGTCAGAATAGAATTAGAGTTCGATAAAATTTCTTACATTGCTCTATTTGACCCTCTAACTGGCGGAATAATAAAAGAAATACCAAGAGTAAGTATTTTCCCTAAGACACACTATGTCACACCCCAAAATACAATTAATAATGCACTTGAAGAAATTAAAATCGAATTAGACCATAGGCTAGTTGAACTGAAAGCTAACAACAAACTACTCGAAGCACAAAGGCTAGAGGAGAGAACTAATTATGATCTTGAAATGATGGCAGAGCTAGGCTACTGCAATGGCGTGGAGAATTACTCCAGGTATTTATCGGGTCGCAAACCAGGCGAAGCTCCACCATGTTTATTTGACTATATACCTGAGAATGCCATTGTTTTTGTTGATGAATCACATGTTTCTGTACCTCAGATTGGGGGCATGTTTAAAGGTGATAGATCAAGGAAAGAAACATTAGTTGAATATGGTTTCCGCCTTCCAAGTGCATTAGATAATAGACCATTGAGATTTGAAGAGTGGGACAAGCTTGCACCACAAAGAGTTTTTGTCTCAGCTACACCTGGAAAATGGGAAAAAGAGTACAGCGATGAACAGGTTGAATTATTGGTAAGACCGACTGGCTTGGTTGACCCGGAGGTTGAAATGAAGCCTGCTAAATACCAAGTTGAAGATGTTGTTGAAGAAGCAAATGAAACAACAAAGAAAGGTTTCCGAACCTTAATAACAACACTTACAAAAAAAATGGCTGAAGATCTTACTGAATTTATGCATGAAAAAGGGTTGAAAGTTCGATACATGCATTCGGATATTGATTCTGTTGAAAGGGTTGAGATATTGAGAGACCTACGATTAGGTGTATTTGATATTTTAGTTGGTATCAATTTGCTTAGAGAAGGTTTGGATTTACCAGAAGTTGGGCTTGTAGCCATTCTTGATGCAGATAAGGAAGGTTTTTTGAGGTCAGAAGGTTCATTGATACAAACTATCGGAAGAGCAGCTAGGAATCTTGAAGGAAAAGCGATTCTCTATACAGATAAAGTTACTGGATCAATTGAAAGGGCTCTTGGGGAAACAGATAGAAGGAGAGAAATACAAAAAGAATTCAACAAAAAAAATAATATTATTCCAAAAACTGCTACTTCGAAAATTAAAGATGTAATGGAAGGAGCAAGATCTTTGAAAAAAGAAAAAAATGACTCTAATACTGAGACAGATCTATATGATGTTTCAAAAGTTAATTACCATAATATTGGGAAAGAAATAAAAAAATTAGAAAAACTAATGAAATCCTCAGCAAAAGATTTAGATTTTGAGCAGGCAGCAAAATATAGAGATCTTATAAAAGAACTAAAAGATAAAGTTCTAATCAATAAAGCATAATGACAAAAGAAATATTATTCCTTCAAGGTCATAATATTTTCGGTAAATCAGAGTTGCGAAAAATTTTTGGTGATGAAGATATTTTTTTGCAAAATAACTTCTTTTATATCCTTGAACTAGAGAATAGCTTTCAAAGAGAGCAACTACCTGTAATAGAAAAATTATTATCTGCTACAAAAAAATCTTATGATCCAAATTTTGTCATCACTCCTCGAGTAGGTACTCAAAGCTCATGGTCGTCAAAAGCTTTAGATATTTTTAAAAATATTGGTATTGAGGGTATTCTGCAAATGGAGAGAATCAGAGCTTTTTCAGGCGAAGGCATTACGGCGCAGGTTTTAGATAATGATTTTGATCGTATGACAGAATCTCATTTCGACAATCTCGATGAAACAAAAATAATTTTTCAGAAACAAGAAAGGAAGAAAAGCCAGAAATTTGCCATTCATAAAAATAGAGATCTTCTTTTAAATTTAAATGATTCACTTGGCCTTGCTTTGAATGCAGTTGAAATTGAATACTTAAACAAATTATTTGCTCGTCTTAACAGAGATATAACAGATTCAGAACTAATGATGTTCGCTCAGATTAATTCTGAGCACTGTCGTCATAAAATTTTTAGATCGAAGTGGAAAACTGATATTCCTTTCAGTCATGACTCTCTTTTTGATGCAATTAAATCCACAACGAAAGATGACATGCAGCATGTGATGTCTGCATATCACGATAATTCTGCTGTTATTAAAAGTCACGGAAAGAATTTTCTTGAAATTGATGGCGATAACAAATTTAAAAACTATCAGGGAAAGATTGATACAACTATAAAAGTTGAAACCCATAATCATCCAACAGGTATTTCACCTTTTGAAGGAGCAGCAACAGGCTCTGGCGGAGAAATTAGAGACTGCAGTGCAACCGGAAGAGTAGCTCGACCAAAAGCCGGCTTCATGGGTCTTTGTTTGTCTCATTTGCGTATTGGAGAAGAATTAGAAAAATGGGAAACAGCAGAGTCAAAACCAGATTTCCTATCTTCACCAAAAGAAATTATCACCGAAGCTCCAGTTGGTTCTGCTTCTTATAATAATGAGTTTGGACGTCCAGCTATTTATGGTTATTTCAGGACCCTTGAATACAAAGAGTATGGTTTTCATAAACCAATCATGCTGGCAGGAGGAATTGGCTCAATCAAAGAACTGCATATAGAAAAGGGGCAGCCAAAAGCAGGTGATGCAGTAATAGTGCTCGGTGGTCCAGCTATGCTTATTGGTTTAGGTGGAGGATCAGCAAGTTCAACAAAGAAAACAAATGAAAATTCTGAACTTGATTTTGCTTCAGTGCAAAGATCGAATCCAGAAATGCAAAGAAGAGCCCAGCAAGTACTTGATAAATTTAATGAGCGTTCCTCAAAAAATCCTATTACATTTATTCACGATGTTGGTGCAGGTGGAATCTCGAATGCAATTCCTGAATTAGCAAAAGACACTAACCTTGGTGTTGATATTCAGTTAGAAAAAATTTATTCCACTGATCAAACCATGAGTCCGATGGAACTTTGGTGTAATGAAAGTCAAGAGAGGTATGTATTTTCAATTCCTATGAAGAAAGTACCAGCTTTAGAATTTATTTGTAAACGTGAGCGATGTCCTTTTTCAATTGCAGGTACTTTAACTGATGAAAAAGTTATCAAAATAAAATTTCATGATGAAGAAATTGTAAACCTGAGCATAGATGATTTATTCGGTCATATACCTTTGCCAGAATTGATTGCTCAAGATTATGACAGAACCTCAATCAAAGAAGAGCTGCCTGAAAGCAAACTTAAAGATAAAATCTATAATGTTTTATCTTACCCTGTTGTAGCTTCTAAGAAATTTCTTATCACCATCGGTGACAGAACAGTGAATGGGTTAGTTTACAGAGATCAATTAATCGGCAATAGACAAATACCAGTGAGTGATTATGCTGCAACGCTAGATAACTATGATTCTTATTCTGGACAAGTTTTTGGTGTCGGTGAAAAACCCAACATTGCTTTAGAAAATCCTGAAGCATCAACTAGAATGGCACTGGCTGAATCTCTATTAAACATTTGTGGAGTTTTGCATGATTCAATGAATGAGGTCTGTTTCTCTGCAAATTGGATGAGTTCAACAAAAACTGCTGATGAAAGAGGTGACTTATTAAGAGGTGTGCAGTCTCTTACTAATATGGCAGATACTTTGAATGTTTCAATTCCTGTTGGGAAAGATTCTTTATCAATGAATGTCAGTTGGGAACATGAAGATGAAAAGCACTCAGTAACTTCCCCTATGACTTTAAATATCTCATCTTTTTCAAATGTTAAAGACTTAAGAAAATCGGTAACACCTGAGCTTTCTGAACAAGATTCAACTCTTCTACATTTATGGATCCATGATGACAAATATAGGCTTGGCGGCAGTGCTTTATATCAAAGCTACGGTCTATTTGGAGGAGAAACTCCAGATATTGATGATCCTAAAAAATTTAAAGCTCTATTTGAAATTTCTCAGGAATTGCTTTCAAAAGAGCAAATTCTAGCAATGCATGATATATCAGATGGTGGCTTAGTTGCAGCATTGTTTGAGATGGCAATGTGCAGCAATCAAGGACTTGATATCAACTTAGATTATCCAGATAAGAGTAAAATTTTGCCAAAACTATTTTCAGAAGAAGCTGGACTGGTTGTCGAAGTAAGTAACGAACATCTTGAATCAGTTAAAGAGCAACTTAATAAGAAAGAAATATCTTTTGATGAGATTGCCAGGAAGAATGACAAAAAAGAGATCAATATTTCTACATTCAATGAGTCTTTATTTTCTGAAAAAGTTTCAGATGTATTTGAGCAATGGAATAAAGTTAGCTTTCAAGTTCAAGAAAACAGAGATGCAGTTTTTGTAGCAGACGCAGAACTAAGTGCATACAAAAATTTTGACGAATTCTTAACTCCCAAAATTGATTTTGAGATACCTAAGGTCAGTAATAAGATTTTTTCAACTAAACCTAAAATAGCTTTGTTAAGGGAGCAAGGCATAAATGGCCATTACGACATGGCAGCTGCATTAATGGCAGCTGGATTTGAGGTTTGCGATCTACATATGAGTGAATTAGGCAAACAGATTAAAAGTTTAGATGAATTTGCAGGGCTTGTTGTACCAGGTGGATTTTCCTATGGTGATGTTCTTGGTGCTGGTTCAGGCATGTCTAATACAGTGCTTTTTAATAAAAACATAAAAAATATATTTGAAAATTTTCTGAGAAACGAAAAGAAATTTGCTTTGGGAATTTGTAATGGTTGTCAATTTATATCTGGATTAGATAGCATCATACCAGGCGGAGAAAATTGGCCATCTTTTGAAAGAAATGATTCAAAACAATATGAATGTAGACTTATACAACTCAAAATTGAAGAAAGCCCATCTATATACTTTAGTGGTATGGAAGGAAGTGTAATACCAGTAATGGTTTCACATGGCGAAGGAAGGGCAAATTTCAATTCCGAATCAAATATAGTTGCAAGGTATGTTGATCCAAGCCACAAAATCTCAAATGAATATCCTTTCAATCCAAATGGCTCGAAACATGGAGTAGCTGGTGTTTGTAATGCAGACGGACGGATAATGATAATGATGCCGCATCCAGAGAGAACTTTTTTAACTAGACAATTTTCTTGGGCGCCATCGAATTGGCCTGAAGAATCACCATGGTTTAAGATGTTTGATAACGCATATCTATTCACGAAGAAGCATTAAGCTTTTGGCTTTAAGACTTCGTTAAATACTTCATTATCCCCATGCTCAAGAAATAATTTTATGGTTTTAATTACTGTTGGAAAAGCAAGCTCACTCCAGGGAATATCATCATATTTAAACAATTTAACTTCGCTACTTTCAGGAGTTGGGCCAAAATCATAATTTGCTACCTTTCCAGTAAAGAATGTGTATATCTGATTAATATGTGGAACACTGAGAATAGTAAATAGTTTTACATCATCAACGTATAGCTTTGCTTCCTCAAATGTTTCTCTAAGAGCACCTTCTTCTATTGATTCACCGTTTTCAAGAAAGCCAGCTGGTAATGTCCAGTAGCCACTTCTTGGCTCGATTGACCTTTTACAAAGGATAAGTTCATCATCATTAGTGTAAGCAAGAACTCCAGTAACAATATTGGGATTTGTATAGAAAATTTCATTACATTTATTGCAAACATCTCTTTCTAAGTTATCTCCTTCAGGTATTTTTCTTACTATTTCAGCTGATGAGCAAATTGGACAAAAATTCATAAAAATTTAAAGTCTCAATTATAATAGACATATGATTTATAGCCTAGGAGATAAGAAACCTAAATTCGATCCTAATGATGTTTGGGTTGCAGATTCTGCTGATTTAATTGGTGAAGTAATATTACATCCTAATGTATCAGTTTGGTTTAATGTCACCATTCGTGGAGATAACGATGCAATTACTATCGGTCAGGGTACAAATATTCAAGATAACTCAGTCCTGCATACAGATGAAGGTTTAAAAGTTGATATTGGTGAGAATGTTACAGTCGGCCATAAAGTTATAATTCATGGCGCATCAATTGGATCAAATACAATTGTTGGCATGGGAAGTGTAATAATGAATCAAGCCAAAGTAGGGAAGAATTCGATTATTGGGGCAAATTCACTTATTACTGAAAGAAAAGAATTTCCAGATAACTCATTAATTATGGGCTCACCAGCTAAAGTAGTTAGAGAGTTATCAAAAGAAGAAATTCAAATGCTTGAACTTAGTGCTAATCATTATTCAGATAAAGCGAAGATCTACATGGAGAATCTAAAAAATGAAACTATCTGAAATAAGAAAAAGTTTTTTAGATTTTTTTTCAGAAAATAATCATGAAATAGTTGATTCATCGAACCTTGTGCCAACAGGCGACGATAGCATTTTGTTTACAAACGCTGGTATGGTTCAGTTCAAAGATGTCTTTCTTGGTTTAGAAAAAAGAAAAAGTAGTGCTACTTCCTCTCAGAAATGTTTGAGAGTTGGTGGAAAGCACAATGATCTTGAAAATGTAGGTTTTACAACAAGGCATCAAACTTATTTTGAAATGCTAGGAAACTTTAGTTTTGGTGATTATTTCAAAGAAGATGCTATTAAATTTGCTTGGGAGTATCTGACAGTAAATCTTAAGATTCCAAAAGAAAAATTAATTATTACAGTTCACGAAACTGATGAGGAATCAGAAAAGATTTGGTTAGAAGTTATTGGTATCGAGCAAAGCAAGATTTTTCGTCTTGGAGATGAGGACAATTTTTGGTCAATGGGTGATACAGGTCCTTGTGGTCCTTGTTCAGAAATCTTTTTTGATTATGGTGACAGTTACTCAGGCAATCTTCCAGACAAAGGAGATACTGGCGATAGATACGTAGAAATATGGAATCTTGTATTTATGGAATTCAATCGAGATTCAAGTGGTAAGTTAAGCTCGCTTCCAAACAAATGTGTTGATACTGGTATGGGTCTTGAACGAATTTGTTCTGTATTGCAAAACGTGGGTTCAAATTTTGAGATTGATGTATTTAAAAGTCTAAAAAATTCTATCAAAGACAAATTTTCTGAGCCTAATGATCAGTCTTTAAACGTTGTTGCAGATCATCTTAGAGCTGCATTTTTCCTGATAGCAGAAGATGTGCTTCCAACAAATGAGGGGCGTGGGTATGTCTTGAGAAGGATAATTAGAAGAGCTGTTAGACATGGTTATAAAATGGGTATCAGGGAACCATTTTTGTGTAACTGCCTTAGTGAGCTCGACTCTGCTATGGGCAAAGATTTTTCTGACGAATTTAAAAGAATTGATTTTGTGCAAAAAATCCTGCGAGATGAAGAAACTCTTTTTTTTAAAACTCTCTCATCAGGAATGAAAATCTTTGAAAAAATTATCCAAAAAAACTCAAAAGAAATACCAGGTGATATCGCTTTTAAGCTTCACGATACTTATGGTTTTCCTATTGATCTAACACGCTCGATGGCTGAAGAACAAGGATTAAAAGTCGATGAAAATAATTTTTCAAAACTTATGGCTAAACAAAAGTCGGGTTCAAAGGATAGTACGATGTTCAATGCAAAAGATATCGTCTTAGATCCCACTATTAAATCGAAGTTTGTTGGTTACAAAGAAGAAATCTGTACATCAAACATTATTGCTTTGTTCGATATAGAGGGTAATAAAGTTGATAGTCTAGATTCACATGGTTTCGGAATTTTTTCTGAAACACCTTTTTATGCAGAGTCAGGTGGACAAGTTTCTGATATTGGATCAATTTTAAATGATGATACTGAAATGAAGGTTATTGATTGCAAGAAAATAGGAAGCATTCATTTGCATGAAATTATTGTTGAAAAAGGTTCTTGTAATCTTGGCCAATCTTTTAAATTAATAATAGACAAAGTACGAAGAGAAAAAATTAATTGCAATCATTCTGCAACCCATCTTATGCATTCAGCTCTAAGAGCAATACTTGGTGAAAGTGTTTTTCAAAAAGGATCATTAGTAAACGACGAAAAACTAAGATTTGATTTTTCACATCCTAAAAAGTTATCTGGTGAAGAGATAAATAAAGTTGAAGCAATAGTAAATCAAGAAATTGAAAAAGCGACTAAAACTTCAACCAACTTAATGAGTTATGACGATGCAATTAAATCAGGTGCATTAGCATTTTTTGGTGATAAATATGGTGATGAAGTCAGAGTAGTAAGTATCGGTGGTGATTTTTCGGTTGAATTATGTGGTGGCACGCACGTAAAGAATACATCTGAGATAGAAGGGTTTATTATATCTAATGAAACTTCTGTATCATCAGGAGTGAGAAGAGTAGAAGCTATGACAGGATCACAATTACTTAAAAAATCAAAAGAGGCACTTAACACAATTAAGGAAATGTCAGAAATATTGAATGTCCCTCAAGAGGATCTAGTTAAGCGAGTAACAGACGTTTTAAAAGAGAATAAAACATTAAAGTCCGGCAAGAAAGCAGAAAAAAGTTTAAGTTCTGAGGAGCTTCATGCAAGTGAGATTCCCACAAAACATGGAAAAGCCTTAGTAAAACTTTACAAAGACGCTTCGACAGAAATGCTTAGAAGATTCTCAGATAAATCAAAAAAAGATGTTGAGTTTTGTTTTTCCGTTTTTATATCAATTGTTGACGAGAAATTATCTTACATTATTGCAGCAAATGTTGAGAAAGGGTTTTCTGCAAAAGACATAATCAAACAAGTAAATTCATGTTTTGATGGAAGTGGGGGAGGAAGAGATGAATTCGCTCAAGGTGGAAGCCAAGAGATCTCTGAACTAGATGCTAGATTTGAAAAGCTCGTCGAATTACTAAATAAATGAAATTTGTCTTAAAGAGCTTATTCTTAGCAGTGCTTCTCAGTAGCTGTGCTAGTGGTTTACCTTTCACAGAGGAAGAATCTTTTATACAAATCGATGCACCAGCTGGTAATATTATTGGGCTCGAAGAAAATGATCACTATGCATTCAAAGGATTACCTTACGCGCAAGCACCAATAGGAGATCTTAGATGGAAAGCTCCAAGAGACTTGCCACGCTTTAATGAAGTTTTTAGTGCAACTGAATTTCAAAGCAAATGTATTCAACCGAGTAGTCAAGGCTTAATTCTGAATAGAAGCATATCCACTGGAAGTGAAGATTGCTTATTTATGAATATATACGTGCCAAAAAATCAAAATGATATTAATACTAATAAATTTCCGGTCATGTTTTGGATTCACGGAGGATCAAACATTTGGGGTTCAGGCGATTTCTATGATTTTTCAAAACTTGCAGCTTCTCAACAAGTAATCGTTATTACCCTGAATTATAGATTGGGTTTGTTCGGATGGTTTGCTTCCGAACATATACGTGAGACTTCTGAAGGTTTAGATCAGTCTCCAAATTTTGGTCAACTTGATCTGATAAAAGGACTTGAATGGGTTAATACTAATATCTCTGCTTTTGGTGGTGATAAGAATAATATAACAATCTTTGGTGAATCAGCAGGTGGACATAATGTCTTTGCTTTACTATCTTCTCCAATGGCAAAAGGCCTTTTCCAAAAGGCAATATCACAATCAGGTTATGTTTCATCGTACTCAAGAGACTTTGCTGAGAATATTTCAGAACTTTCCTCTAAAGCAATATTTAAAGAGGACATTAAATTCATGGTTGATTCCGAAGAAATAGTAAGTTTTATGAAAGATTTAAGTGCTGAAGAAGTCTATCAGCGGTATAAAAAAACAGCTGATGATCATATCTATGCAATTACTCCAATTACTATAAGAGACGACATTGTGATACCGGAAAAAGGTATATATGAATCACTTGAAAGAATAGATGAGAGTCTTGTTGTTGTAGCTGGTACAAACAAAGATGAAATGAATTACTGGTATATAAATTCAGACTATTTTTACAATACATCTGCTTATGTTATTAAAACTTTAAACCGATCTGAGGATAATTTAAAAAGTTGGATTGAATATAGAAGTGATATCTGGAGATATAAAGGGGCAGAGGAGCCACTTCGAAGAATGGCAAAATCAAATTCAAATCTCTACTCATATCGGTTTGACTGGGACGAACAAGCAAACTCAAATATTGCAGGTAATTACCAAGTCTTTGTTGGAGCAGCACATGGTTTGGAAATTCCATTTTTGACTGGTGATTTTGATTTGGGTCCCATCACATTTTATGTAAAACCCTTTTTATTTCCTGATGAATCAGAGGAGGGCAGGCTTGCTTTGAGTGAAAGAATGATGTCTTACTGGGCTAACGTAGCTAAATACGGTAATCCAAATGAATTCGTTTCTGGTACAAAATGGGAAAAATTTACTGCAGACAATAATCAGATTCTTATATTAGATAACCCGCTTGAGAAGCCTCTCGAAATGAAAACTATGCCTGTAGTCCCAAATAAACTACTCGACAAAATAGAAGCAGATTCTGCACTCGAAATTATGGAGAGATGTTTGATAGGTTGGATAGCAGTAAGAGATTTCAAAGAAGATAAAAGACCAAACCCACCATTTCGTTTTTGCGATAAATTTTCTCAAGAAGATTTATATAATTTACGAAATCTGTCAGAAGGCAGAGACTAAAGCCCAAATAATTTGTATCATTTACAGTCCGGAGAGGTGGCTGAGTGGTCGAAAGCGGCACCCTGCTAAGGTGTTAGACGGGTAACTGTCTCGAGGGTTCGAATCCCTCTCTCTCCGCCATTAAGGAGCAGAAATGAAAAAATTATTAGCCATATTATCTTTACCATTATTCTTGAATTCATACGGAGGTATGTGGGAACCATATCAAATGCCTAGCCTCTCAAAAGAACTAAGAGAAGCTGGATTTTACAAAAACGTCAACAGCATAAGCAATCCGTTTGAATATCCGATGAATGCCATTGTAAGCTTAGGTTATTGTTCTGCAGCTTTCATTTCACCAGAGGGTCTAATTGCAACAAATTATCATTGTGTAGAAAGAGACTTCATCCAACCTAACTCCTCAAATGATAATGACCTTTTTGAAAAGGGCTTCATTGCGAGATCAAAATCAGAAGAGCTCCAAGCAGCACCAGGTCAAAAAATCTATGTGACATTGGAAAGTAGCGATATAACAGAGGAGATTCTTGCTGGAACAAATGACCAAACTGACAGTTTAGAAAGATTTAAAATTATCGAAAATAACAGCAAAACTATAATTAAAAATTGTGAAACATCTGATGAAATAGAATGTAGAGTAAGATCTTTCTATAGTGGTGAAACCTATAAGCTCGAAAAAGTTCTACAGCTCAGAGATATAAGATTGGTTTATGCCCCTCCTGCCCACGTGGGTGAATACGGTGGAGAAATCGATAATTGGATGTATCCGAGACATACTGGTGATTTTGCGTTAGTAAGAGCTTATGTTGGTAAAGATGGTTCCAGCAAAGTATATGCTGATGATAATGTACCTTACAGCTCTAAATCATATTTAAAAGTTTCTGCAAAAGGGGTAGAGGATGGCGATTTTGTCATGGTTCTGGGTTATCCAGGAAGAACCAACAGGCTTCTAACTTTTAATCAAAGAGAATATGACTTGAGTGAGGGCTTTCAGAATTATGTAGATTTTCTTCAGAGCAGAATAGACTTGATAGAAGAGCATACAAATGATGAAGATGGTTCAAGTCTTGTTTATAGAGGTACTAAGAGTGGAGCTGAAAACTATTTCAAAAAGATATCTGGTCAAATAGCTGGAGCAAAAAATTTTAATGTTTTAGAAAATGAGAGATCTAATTGGAATGGGTTTATGAAGTATGTTGATAATAATGCTACTGAAGAGCAGAAAAAATACCTTCAAGAACTTTTAGACATTATTGATAAAGACATTGCTACAACCGAGTCCAATAGGTATTTTGGCGGCTCTACATTAATTCAATTTTCTTATGGTCTAGTTCGAAATGCTGAGGAGAGAAATAAACCTGATGCTGAAAGAAAATCAGGCTTTCAAGATAGAGATCAAGAAAGTATTCAAAACAGAATTAAATATTTAAACAATGCTTTTAATGCACGTGTTGATAGAGAATTATTTTTGGCGAATCTTGAGGAATACAAAAAATTTGATTCTGAGCTTCGAAGACCAATGTATAGCGATGCTTTGGTTCTCGATAGTGATAGAGATGCAATGCTGGAGAAAGTTGATGAAATATATTCAACTTCATACTCAACACCAGAAATGCTATTGAAACTTTATGAAATGAGTTTTGATGAAATTATGATGCTAGAAGATCCTCTTATTGATTTCTTAAAAAAGGTGTATGACGAAAATCTTACTTATGAAGAAAAGAGTGAAAAAAGTTCAGCCCGCAAACAATTATTAAGATCAAAATTTATAAAATTGCTCAGGTCATATTATAAATCTATAGATAAGCAAATTTATGCTGATGCAAATTCAACCTTGAGAGTTACATTTGGAAATGTATCAGGCATATCGCTTCAAGATGCTGTCTATTACAAGCCGTTCACTTCTTTAGAAGGTATAGTCAAAAAAAATACTGGGGTAGAGCCTTTTAATATTTCGTCGGAATTAGAAGATTTAATTAACTCCAAAGACTATGGTGGTTATGCAAGTAAAAAACTAGGTTCTGTACCAGTGAACTTTCTTTCCGATTTAGATATTACGAATGGCAATTCTGGTTCTGCAACAATTAATAAAAACTTTGAGCTTGTTGGTCTAGCTTTTGATGGTATGTTGGAAACAATTATTTCTGATTATAGTTTTGTACCTCAAGCTAGAACAATTTCAGTAGATTCCAGGTATCTTCTCTGGACTTTAGATAAAGTAGAAAATGCCGACAACATATTGGATGAAATTGAAATAGTTAATTAGCTTGCAGCAGATAAATTTTAGTTAAAATTTAAAGAACTAATTTCTTTTTGTATTTGATCGATAAGGTAAAACCTTATGAACTCAAATGCTTCTTCTTCGGTTACACCTTTTTTAACCAAACGCTGATGATCTGTAATCCAATAATCGCTGTCACGATCGTCAGGCTCTCTTACAAAGCCTTCAGTTATACTATAGGTATACCTTCCTTCGTTTACACCTTCTGGACAAAGACTAATTTTTATACGTAACTTAAAAGCATCATTGACAGCAAAAAGGTAAACAGCTTTCCAACGAAAAAACTCTAATTTTGAATTTGGATTTGGATGATGTTGTTCGAAATGCTCCACTAATGAAATATTTGCTTCTTTATCTAGTAGCTCTAGTTCAATAGTTTTCTGGTTAAACCAATCACAAATTTCTTCGAGCCTCTCTTTTATATTTTCATCTCGGAGGTAAGTTCTTAGATTTTTGTAGGAATGGTCATATTGATTATTTATCTCTTGTTTTTTTGAACCATCGCGCTTGCCTCTTTTTTCAAATTCAGCGTTTAATTTTTCTATCTCACTCATTATTAAATGTTAATAAACTTTTTACTTCTTAAGATTTTACGTTGTAAAACTGTTGAAGTTTAGTTTAATGTAAGTTGCATGATTAAAAACTATTTTTTTCTATTTTTAGCTCTGCTCCTTATTTCTTGCACTCAAGTCAAAGAGAATCAAAATAATGAACAGCTTCTGTATATTTGGATGCACGACATTGGTTTCGAAGGTCCAAATTTTCTTTCAGTTGTTGATGCAGATGCTGATTCTGAAAATTATGGCAGGCTAATTGATACGGTGCCTGTTTATGAAACTGTAGGTATGGCTCATCATACACCACTATTTTTGCCTTCTTCAGGACTGATATACGCAAATGATTTTCATAATAGCCATACATACATATACGATACTTCAGACCCATGGAACCCCAGAATCACTAATAGTTTTGGAAAAACTGATAAATATAGTTTTCCACATAGCTATTCAGAGTTACCAAACGGAAATATCATTACTACTTTTCAGACTAAAGGTGGCATAAATTCTGTTGGAGGTTTAGTTGAATTTAGTGCTGAAGGTAAATACCTCAGATCCTCTGACGCTGAAGTAGATGAAACAATTTTTATGAGACCTTATGGAAT
>CAJXFH010000020.1:0-13570 GCA_913052565.1 uncultured Gammaproteobacteria bacterium
TACAAGACCGGAATTAGCTGAAGTCGGTCTAAATGCTGAAAAAGCTAAATCAGAAGATATAGAAGTTGAACAAGCTCAACACAGTTTTGCTGGAGTTGGTAGAGCAATGATTACCGAACAAAATCAAGGTTTAGTAAAGGTATATGCCCAAAAAGAAGGACCAATAGTTGGAGCAAGTGTTTGCGGACCATCTGCTGGGGAAATGATACATGAAATTATGTATATGGTTGGATGGGAAGCATTACCGGAAGAGGCTGCAGAATTTATTCATGCTCATCCAACATTAAGTGAAGCAGTAGGTGAATCATTACTTGGTTTAACCGGGAAAGGATTGCATTAGTGAAAGTCGAAAAAATAATTAGAAAAGGGTATTCATCAACACTCTCATCTGAACAACTTTGGGAAATATATAAATCTATGAAAACTCAAAGAATGCTTGAAGATAGATTGTTAAAAATGTATAAGGGTGGACAGTTAAGCGGTGCAGTTTATCCAGGAATTGGCCAAGAAGCATCTATGGCAGGGATTGGAGCAGGCATGGGTGAAAAAGATATTTTTGGTGGCACTCATCGTGATCTTGGTGTCCAGTTGATGAAGGGTGTAACTTTAAAAGAAGTAGCTCTAAACTTTTTCGGGAAAAAAGATGGACCGTCAAAAGGAAGAGACGGAAATAGCCATTTTGGTGTTGTTGATAAGGGAACCCTAATGGTGGTATCACCACTACCAGATTCAGCCCCAGTTGCAGTAGGTTGGGCACTTGCATCTCAACAACAAGGGAGCGGTGTCGTAGCTGTAGCTAATTGCGGTGAAGGAGCCACTGCTACAGGAACTTGGCATGAAAGTGTAAACATGGCAGGCGTCTTAAATCTCCCTGTAGTATTTACCGTTCAAAATAACCAATTTGCTTACTCATCACCAAATGAAACTGAGTTTGGAACACCAAATGTAGCTGATAGAGGTGCTGGATATGGTATTAAGTCTTTAATTATCGATGGAAATGATATCTATGATGTAATTGATACGATTCATGAATCGTGTGAAAATGCAAGGAATGGAAAAGGTCCAGCATTAATTGAGCTAGTCACATTTAGACATTATGGACATGCGGGTCATGACCCTGCGGACTATGTAGATGATGAAGTTAGAGATTTCTGGATGAAAAGAGATCCAATTGCAAGGTTCGAAGAGTCTCTTGAAAGTGAGAGTTTATTTACAAAAAAAGACTTTTTAGATTTAGAAGATAGTTTAGAAAAGGAAATAAAAGAGACCCTGGATTGGGCAAAGAATGAAGAAGATCCTGATCCCGAGGATGAACTTAAAGATATTTTTGCTGTAAGAAATACACCAATTTTAGAAAATAAATCAAACAATTTAAAAACAATGAATTACATTGAAGCAATTAATAACGGTTTGGACGAGTTAATGACTAATGATGAGAGTGTGTTCATTATGGGAGAGGATGTTGGTGTATTTGAGGGAGCGTTTAAAGCAACCAAAGGTCTTTTTGATAAGTTCGGTCCATTTAGAGTCATTGACACAGCAATATCAGAAGGGGGCTTTACAGGTGCAGCTGTTGGCGCTGCATTAGCTGGGCAAAAACCTATTGTTGAATTGCAATTTTATGATTTCGTGTATCCAGCACTTGACCAACTTACGACGGAAGCAGCTAAATATAATTGGAAAGCAGGAAAATCAGTTCCAATGGTCGTAAGGGGGCCAACTGGAGCAGGCACAAGATCTGGTCCTTTTCACTCTATTAGTCCAGAATCACTTTTAGCACATCATCCAGGCATAAAGGTTGTTGCCCCTTCAAATCCATATGATGCAAAAGGATTATTAGTTGCTGCGGTTAACGATCCTAATCCGGTCATGTATCTGGAACATAAAAAACTATATAGAAAACCAGATTTAAAGATGGATGTTCCGGTGGGTCTCTTTGAGGTTGAAATTGGAAAAGGCAAGATTGTTCGAGAAGGAACTGATGTTACTATAGTTACCTGGTCAGGAATGGTTTCAGTAGCTGAAGATGCAGCTGAAGAACTACAAAAAGAGAATATTTCAGTTGAAATTGTTGATATTAGATCAATTGTTCCACTTGATGAAGAAATAATTTTAAAATCTGTAGAAAAGACTTCAAATATTTGTATTCTTCAAGAAGATGTTCCGTTCGCATCTGTTGCATCTGAAATATCATCACTCGTAGGTGAAAAAGGTTTTTGGAATCTTGATAACCCAATCATAAAAGTAACTTCTCCAAATACACACATACCATTTGCCCCAGTTCTAGAAGATGCATTTATTCCAAGTGTTGAAAAAGTGGTAAATGCAATTAAGGAATTACAATAAATATATGAGTGAACGCATAACAATGCCCCAGCTAGGTGAAACAGTTACAGAGGGAACAGTGCTTAGGTGGCTTGTAAAAGTTGGAGATACTATAAAAGAAGATGATCCAATCTTAGAAATATCTACTGACAAAGTTGACACAGAAGTTCCAAGTCCATTTTCTGGAAAAGTCTCTGCTTTATTAGTAGAGGAAGGGGAGACCGTAGAAGTAGGAGCTCCTTTACTTGAACTTAATGGTGACGGTTCAATAGTTGAAGAGGTTAATGATAAAAAAGAAGTTATTGAAGAGAGTTTAGACGTTCCGACTGATGAAAATTTGGTTGAGCAAAATGTTGTTGAAGCTGACCAGCCTGATTTAAAAATTAAAATTAATGGAAAAGTCTCACCTGTAGTCAGAAGACTTGCATCTGAAAATAATATAGATCTTTCATTAGTAAATGGAACGGGTAAAGATGGTCGAATAACAAGAAAAGATATTGATCATTATTTAAATAGTGCCTCCATAAAAACACCGAAGAAACCCGAACCTTCTTCACCCAAACAAAAGTCTGTTGCTTCTGGAACATCTGAAATTCCAAGATTAAGACAAAAAATTGCTGAAAATATGGTTTCATCCAAGCAAACCTCTGCACACGTTATGACTTCAATAGAAGTAGATTTTGAAAATGTTGAAAATGTTAGAAGTAAAGTAAAAAATAAATTTAAAGAAGATAATAATTTTTCCCTTACTTATTTACCATTTATTGCGACATCTGTTGTGTCTGCCTTACAAGAGTTTCCCGTGGTTAATAGTTCATTTAACATTGAAAAAGGATTACATACTGTTCATGAAAATATTGAATTAGGAATCGCAGTAGATTTAAATCAGGAAGGGCTTCTTGTAGGCACCATTAGGGAAGCAGATTCATATAATTTGAAGGGTACCGCAAGAAAAATAACTGAAATTTCAAATCTGTTAAGAAGTGGTAAATATAATTTAGATGATGTTTCAGGAAGTACCTTTACTATCTCGAATAATGGATCATTCAACTCTTTCTTAACTTCGCCCATTATAAATCAACCAAATGTGGCAATACTTTCGACTGAATCAGTGAAAAAACGTCCTGTAGTAGTTGAGATGGAAGATGGCTCAGATTCAATTGCAATAAGACACATTGGGATTTTGAGCTTAACTTGGGATCATCGTGTATTTGATGGGTCAACAGCATTGTTATTTTTGAACTCAATTAAAAATAAGCTTGAAAATACAGAATGGTCTCAGGAAATATCTTGAGAGAACTAAATATAAGATGGTTAGGAAAGCTTCCTTATGGAGAAGCTTATATTCTTCAAAAGGGTCTTCACTCTTCGACGAGTTTAGAAAACTCACCATTTGATTACTTACTTTTATTGGAACACAACAATGTTGTAACAATTGGAAGATCTGGTGATATAAACAATCTGTTAGTCTCCGAAGAAGTTTTAAAAGAAAATAAAATTGAATTTTTTGAAACAGATAGAGGCGGAGATATAACTTTCCATGGTGATGGTCAACTGGTTGGATATCCTATTATCAGGCTCGATGATCCAAAGAAAGTTGTACCATTTGTAAGAAAAATTGAGAAAGTAATTATTGATTCACTATCAGAATTATCAATTCCAGCATTTTCAAAACAAAATGATACAGGTGTATGGACTAATGAAGGAAAAATTGCCTCTATTGGTATCAAAGTTAGCAAATGGACAACTCTACATGGCTTTTCATTAAATATTACAGAAAATACTAAAGGATTTAATTTTATAAATCCATGTGGAAACAATGAAGAAAATGTTGTCTCTATTCAGCAATATGATGAGACAATATCATTTAAGGAAGTTACCGATATAATCTCTAAAAATTTTATTAAGATATTTGGTTACCAAAAAGTGGATAAACAATTTTCTCAATTTACACCGAGGCAACTAAAAAAGAATAAAGAATTTCATATTGACCACCTTGTAAAAAAGGGAGTATTTGACTCCACAAAAAAAACAATTCCAGTTTCTTTAAAATCATCAATTAAAGATGAACCAGAAAGACCTGAGTGGATGAAAGTGAAAGCCAATCTTGGCAAAGACTATCTCTCATTGAAAAGTTTGATAAAAGAAAAAAGACTTAACACTGTTTGTGAGGAAGCATCTTGTCCAAACATCTATGAGTGTTGGTCAATGGGTACAGCAACATTTATGATTATGGGAGATACCTGTACTCGTGCATGTGGATTTTGTGATGTTAATACAGGAAAGCCATGTGATCTAGATATGGACGAACCTTATAGAGTTGCGGATAGTGTAAAAATTATGGGGCTCACTCATGCAGTCATTACGTCAGTAAATAGAGACGACCTGAAAGATGGTGGCTCCGAATTTTTTGCAAAAACGATTGATGAGGTCAAACTTCAAAACCAAGAGATCTCTGTAGAAGTCTTGATACCTGATTTTAAAGGAAATAAAGATGCAATAGATAACATAATTAATGCTAATCCAGAGGTAATAAATCATAACTTGGAAACCGTACCAAGATTACAAAGAGAAATCAGAACAGCTGCCTCATATGGACGTTCCTTAGCCTTACTTCAGTACGCTAAAGAGTCACACTTTTTAGGCAAAACAAAGACAGGTCTAATTGTAGGAATGGGAGAAGAATTTGATGAAGTTATTGCTGTACTCAAAGACTTATCACAAATAAATGTTGACATTGTTACTATAGGTCAGTACTTGAGGCCAACTCACAGACATAGGCTTATTGATAGGTATGTATCAAAAGAAGAATTTGAACAATACAAAGTCATTGGTCAGGATTTTGGAATACCGCATATTGAATCGGGTCCTCTTGTTCGGTCATCGTATCATGCAAAAGATTCCTTTGCCTCTGTTTGATTAATAAATATACTTAAAGCAATGTTTGACAATGTTACAAAATCTGTTCGAGTTCTTTCTGCTGCTGCAGTGGAAAAAGCAAACTCAGGTCATCCAGGTATGCCATTGGGTATGGCAGATGTTGGAGTAGTTCTTTACAAAAATTTTCTAAAAGTTTCTAACAAAAATCCTGATTGGATAAATAGGGACAGGTTTGTTTTAAGTGCCGGTCATGGTTCAATGCTTTTATATAGCCTTTTACACTTCAACGGATTTGATATTTCGATGGATGATATTAAAAAATTCAGGCAATTAGATTCAAAGACAGCTGGGCATCCTGAGAAAGATTTTCAAATTGGCATTGATACTACTACAGGACCACTTGGTCAAGGATTTGCAAACGGTGTTGGTTTAGCAGTTGCTGAGAGGTATCTAGCCTCTATTTTAGGTGAGGATATCGTTAACCATCATATTTATGGGATTGTCTCCGACGGTGATTTAATGGAAGGAATTTCCACAGAAGCTGCAGAACTAGCTGGTTTATGGAAACTTGGAAAGATAATTTACTTTTTCGACGATAACAATATTTCTATTGATGGAAATGTTACACAAGTTTCGATAACCAATCAGAAACAAAAATTTGTTTCTATGGGATGGGATGTTCTTGAAATTGATGCGCACAATGAAAATGAAATAATTGAAGCGGTTGAATTTTCAAAAAAGGTTATTGATAAACCTTCTTTAATTATTTCAAAATCTACGATTGGCAAATACGCTCCGAATAAACAAAACACAAGTGGAGTACATGGATCTCCATTAGGTGACAATGAATTTAAGCTTTTTTTAGAAAATATAGAATTTTCAGGAGACCCTTTTGTTCATGAAAAAGAAATTTATTCATATTTTGATGAAAAAAGAGACAATGATAATGCAAAATATGAAGAATGGAAATCTAACCTTGATTCAAAAATAAAATCTGATAGTAATTTTAAAAATTTGTGGAATCAATTTAACAATTTTGAAGGAGGAGAAATAGAATTCGAGTGGTCAAGAGATGAGGCCTCGCGAGTTATAGGTGGAAATGTATTAAGCGAATATGGCCTATCAAACAAATTCATTATTGGTGGATCCGCAGATTTGGCTGCTTCAACAAAGCAAGTAATTAGTAAAAATATCTTTAGTTCTAATAATTATCAAGGAAACAGTTTAGAGTTTGGAATCAGAGAGCATGCAATGGGTGGAATTGTAAATGGTATTGCATTACATAGTAATTTAAAACCATACGGATCAACTTTTTTAGTTTTCTCCGATTACATGAGACCAAGCATACGTTTAGCAACTTTGATGAAAACAAATTCATTATTTATATTTACGCATGATTCAATATTTCTTGGAGAGGATGGGCCAACGCATCAGCCAATTGAACATCTAATGTCCTTAAGACTTATACCTAACTTAGATGTCATCAGACCAACGAACAGTAAAGAACTAATTCACTCATACAGATATGCATTAGACAATAGAGAGAATCCAAAGGTAATAATTTTATCAAGACAGGATATGAAATACTTTGAAAACGATGTCAGTTATGATGAATTTCTGACTGGAGTTTACGAATTCATGCCTGGTAAAGAAATTACTTTGGTTGCGACAGGTTCTGAACTTGAGCTTGCTGTTGAAATAAGTAAAAACTTAAAAGATTTATCTGTGCAGATAATAAGTGCCCCTATTCTTAATAAGATAAATAAAGAGAGGATAAAATCTTTAAATCTCAATCAAAATATTTTTACACTTGAACTTGGAAGATCAACAGGTTGGGATTCATACATTGAAAATATTACAAGATCATTTTCAATTGATTCTTTCGGAGAATCAGCTCCAATTGAAGCGCTAACTGAAAGATATAACTTTAGTGCCAAAAAAATTAGTGATGAAATAAGAAGTTTATTGAATTAACAACCAGTATAAGCTTTCATTGCATTTTTGGTTCTTGTGCCTGCAACTCCATCAGGAATTAAATCAACTTTTCTTTGGAATGCTTTAATTGCTTCTCTCGTATAAGAACCCATTTCTCCATCAATAATTCCAGGATTAAATCCGTTATTTGCTAGAAATGTTTGAACTCCTGCAACGCTATCTAGTTTCGCACCAGTATTGTCCCTTGCTTTACAAACATTTCCTGATTCGCAACCTGTGTAAGTTTTCATTGCAGCTTTTGTTTTGTTACCGACAATTCCATCAGCAAACAAACCATTTTTTTGTTGGAATTCTTTTATTGCGGCTTTTGTTTTTGGACCCGATTGTCCATCTACAGGTCCCGGATTAAATCCATTATTTACAAGAAATTGTTGGACGTCTAGTACTGAATTGATAATGATTGCTGTGTTGTCTTTGGGAACACAAGCATCATTTCCTGCATTTGGATTTGAAACAGCAGTTTCAGCCACATTTTCAACTTCACCACCAGAAGGCTCCCATGAGTTATTAAATGGAGAAGAATTAAACAAATCGCTTGATACAAGAGACTTGCCAACAAGCTTGTCTATTATATAAGATACTTCTCCAATTGAAATTTTTCTACTTGGACAAAATTTATCACTTAATGAACTACATGGAGGTATTACATTGTTTGCCGCTAAAGTATTTATTTCATTTGTCCATTTACTTGCACCTTCATCCGAGTATTTGTCAATAGAACCAGAAAGATTTGTTGTTGTTCCGGCCCTTATTGATTTAACCAATAAACATGCAAACTCATCTCTAGCCACAGTTTCTTTAGGAAGAATTTCAAATGGACTTCCAAAACAAACCTGCATTCCATAATATGGCAGTCCATTTATTGCAGACTGATAAATGCTTTGATCATCATCACTATAAGCATTTGGAGAATCTTGGGACACCCCACCTACCACCGTTACTATTGCTGCTGCTTCTTCTCGAGTTAAAGATTTGGCTTGGCAACCCGATGAATTTCCATCACATTCATTAATTAATCCTCCTTTAGCCATATAGTTAAATCCTGCAAAGGAAGTTGCATACTGTGCTGTTTCACCAGATGAGAGATTTTCCGAGCCATTATTACTTGACGAAGAATTTGCTTGGACTGGTCCCACTTTTAAACTAGAAATATCTGAAGTACTAGATGTTTTAAAATAATGAGATCTGAATCCTAGTTGAGATTTGATATTTCTCCCAGACTTCGTAACAGATTTAGGTGAACCATTCTTAAAACCTTTCATTGTTACTTCTAAAGCTGCTCCTGACTCAGCAGCTGAAGATACGTAAATATCTGTTA
The DNA here is from genome assembly GCA_913052565.1 of uncultured Gammaproteobacteria bacterium. Lineage (GTDB taxonomy): Bacteria > Pseudomonadota > Gammaproteobacteria > Magnimaribacterales > TMED112 > TMED112. Next base: position 8,519 of record CAJXFH010000020.1, read on the forward strand.
AAGCATCAAAACAAGGAGTATCTCCACATAGAATATTTTTTGAAAGTTGATAGGTATTAAAATCGAATGACCAAGCTGCTTTTGCGTTACCAACTCTATTATCTATTGACCACGGATCATCTACGGTCTGAAGATATGGCCATGGAGTAGCTGAGCCAAATCCAACAACATTTGTATTTGTTTTTCCACCAGTAGATGATGAATAAAATGCCTGAATAACGCTACTTCTTGTATACGAACCATCATAAGTAATCACTTTTCCAGAGGTATTATTAACAGCTTGTACCCAATTGGGACCCGATATCTCTTTTAAGTAGCCGTAATAATATTGGCTTGAAGCTGTAGATCCAATATGACACCAGCAATATGCTTTTTGTTTTTCACTTAAGCCAGCATCAAGATTTGTAGATGCTGATGGAATATTTTCATCAAGATAATGAAAGACTGCGTAGCTTCTTCCTACTAATGCTTGAGCTTCGAGAGCTTTTACATTCCAATTTGAAGGCATTTCTGCTAATCCATATAGATATTTTTCTAGATTTACTGCTAATGAAACGTGAAAACCTGAAGAAACATTTTTATTTCTCAATTTTAAAATTCCATGTTTATGCTCTCTTGGTCCAACTCTAATTCTTCCTCCATCACTCCATTTCACACCAATGTTGCAACTTGCCCTTATTTTTGGTACCAATGGGTGTCCTGTCATATAACATTCATTACCACTGTTTATGATGTTTATTGTTGCTCCACCACCAATTTTTAATGGACCCCAAATTGATTCGCAGGGACCATCACTTGATGCATCAGACTTAATCTTGCTCATCAGCTCATCATTGATTGATCCTGTTTGACCAAGACCAACTGAAGCTTGATAACTTCGAATAGCATCAGCAGTCTTATCTCCATAAGCACCATCGATTGGACCTGGTTCAAAACCCCTAGATGTAAGAAATAACTGAACGCCTGCTGTGTTTGATAAACCATCCTGGCAGATCTGAAGGCTTGGAGGACTTGATGAAGGCAATGTAGTAAGTGATATATTTTTTGCATTTCTTGCTAGGCCAACCCACAAAGCATTATTGTTGGATGCAATATCTGGTGATGACAATGAAATATCACCTAAATTCTTTACATTTGTACCTTGAAAATAATACTTAACTACCTCATCAGAATTACATGAACTAGTGTTACTGCAGAAACTTGCTCCAAGTTCGGTGAGGCCTTTAGTTCCATATTGACTAAGACCCACTCCATGACCCCAACCACTGCCGGTAAATGTGAATGTAACAGCACTATAACTTCTCATAGCTTGTTTAGTTGCAGGTCCAACAACACCATCTGCTGTCAATCCAACAGATGCTTGAAATGTTTTAATTGCAGCAGTAGTACGTCCCCCTGAAACACCATCAATAGGACCTGGACTAAATCCATTACATTTAAGATAAGTTTGAATATCTGTGATCGTTGTGAGAGGAGCTACAGCATTATCTGCACAGCTTACAATTGTATTATGCTTGACTACAGGAAAAGAGTAAGATTTTGTCTGAGTCATGAGCGGAAACAATAAAGAAATTATAAAAATAAAAAGAAATCTCTTAAAGATGCCCCGTAACATTATCTTATTCTAACTCACCCTTCATCATTTATTTAATTTAGAGACTTGTTTTCCACTTTTTATATAATCTGATTCCTAAAAAATAGGTTAAAAATAAAGCAAAAATAACATAAGTAACCGGAAAAAGTTCACCTTCAAAGTCTGGGTAGATATTTGGTGAAAGAAATGTAATAGATAAAAATAAAATTAATCCAACTAATTTATTTAATTCATATCCATAAAGAGCGATATAACTTAGTGTTGAATAAATAAGAAGTGAGATAAAAAAATTTGTGTTTAGAGCAATATCACCTCCATCAAATAAGATATTTACTCCATTAATAAAAATTAAAGATATCACTAGAGCTTTTAAAACCTTAGGAAGATTTATATTCTTGAGCATATATTGTTATTGTAAAAGATATATGGAATTGAACATATTTGTTTACGTCTTACTTGTATTTTGCATACCTTATCTTCTTTATTCAAATTTACGAATCAAGCCAAGAAAAGGGTTTAGCATTTTATTTATATCAATCATTTCACTCATAATTTTCTTAAATTTTACGGTGTTTACTGTTATTGGGATATTGTTATTAGGAAGCACTTTATTGATTAAGGAAAAAAACTATCATCCTTATATCTTCTCGGCGAGTTTTATAACCTTAAACTATGAAATCTTTGATATTTTAGATTTAAGGATAATTGATTTAACTATAAATTATTTGCTTCCAATATCACTAGTTAGCTGTGTTCTATCATCCATGATGATAGGTCACTGGTTCTTAGTAGACCCAACAATATCTAAAGAGGGAATGAAAAAAATAGCCCTTACAGGAACAGTCCAATCTCTTATTATTGTTCCTCTTATTTATTTAGAATTTATAGGACAAGACATTGATACAATATTTAAAAATGTAATTTTAATTTTATTCTTATCAACATCTGTTTTATCGTTCGCATCATTTAAATCATTAGGAGAAAAATCTTACACTGGAGTAATGGCCTCAACAGGGTTAAGTTATTTATCATTGATAGTCTCACTTGGAGGATCTGGAGGTCTATTACTTTTGTCCTAGGACTATATTGATAGTAATGAAAATATATACAAAAAAAGGTGACAAAGGTAAAACTCGATTGCTTTTTGGTGATTCAGTTTCAAAAGATGATTTAGCTCCTGATGCTTATGGATCTGTAGATGAACTTGTTGCGGCAATTGGTTTAATCAGAGCAGACAAACAACTTCCAATTGAAATTAAAGAATCAGTTCTCAGAATCCAGAGAGAACTGTTTATTGTTGGTGCAGAGTTGGCAACAACAAAACAAAATAGGAAAAAGTTAGAACCAGATAAAACGTTAGTTGAAAAAAAAATGATTCTAAAACTTGAAGAAGAGATTGATTATCTAGAAGATAAAAATGGAATACCTCAATATTTTGTTGTACCTGGAGAAAATGAGATTTCCTCAAAATTTGATTGGGCCCGTGTGGTGTCAAGAAGAGCTGAGAGAAAATGTGTAAAATGGCAAAGACATCTTGAAATAGACGATTCTCAAGTGGTTGTATATTTAAATAGACTATCAGATTTGTTATGGATGTTAGCAAGAGAGTTTGAAAATGAATGGACGCCAAGCAAATGAATATTGATGTACTTTTTATAAATAATGAATTAAATAATTTTGAAAAATTTTTTGATGAAAATCAATTTAAAGAATATTGTGATACTCACTCTTTCAAAGGTAAATTAAACCAAATACTTTTAGTTCCTCCTTCATATTCCAAAAATGAAAATAAAACATTCTTAGTTGGTTTAGGTGATGACGATGCAATTGTTAATTTCTATGATATTGGTATTTCAATTGGATCAAAAATTGAATCGGATTCAGTTATTAATTTTCTTAATTTAGATAAAGATAAATCATTAGTAATTGATGGAATTTTATATTCACAATATAAGTTTAATGCTTATAAATCTGAAGAAAATTCTACCATTAATTCTATTTCATTTAAGGATGAAGATACTTTTGAAAATGATATAAAACAGAGTTCAATTTTTTGGGTAAGAGATTTGATAAATACACCTGCATTAGATAAATCACCGGAAGTATTTATTGATAAAGTAAAAGAATTAGTTGATTCCTCTGGAATAGAAGTAGAGGTACACGATAAAGAATGGCTTGAGGAAAACAATTTTGGTGGAGTTTTAGGAGTTGGAAAAGGATCTGATAGACCTCCGTACTTTTTAGTAGGTAAATATAATTCAAAAGCCAAATATCAGGCCGCTTTAATTGGCAAAGGTGTTCTTTTTGATACAGGAGGGTACTCTCTTAAAAGTCCTTCAGGTATGGAAACAATGAAGACTGATATGACAGGTGCAGCAAGTGCTTGGGGAGTTATTAACTTAGTAGCTAGATTGAATGTTGATATTGGACTCACAGTTTATACACCAATTGTTGAGAACATGATTAGTGGATCTGCAATAAGACCTGGAGATGTATTGGTAACAAGAAATGGCAAAACTATTGAAGTTATGAATACTGATGCAGAAGGAAGACTAATTATGGCTGATGCTCTAGCATTTGCATCGGAGAAAAATCCAGATTTAATTTGTGATATTGCAACTTTAACTGGAGCTTCATATGTCGCATTAGGTTTAGATATTGGAGCAACATTATCAAATAATGCTGATTTAGAAACAAAATTTATAGAATCAGCAAAAGAGATACATGAAATCTTTCATTCACTACCATTATTTGACGGGTACAGAAAACTAATAGATTCTGACCTTGCAGACATGAAAAATACTGGCGGAAGATTTGGTGGTGCAATTACCGCTGCACTACTTCTTAAAGAATTTATTGGCGATAATGATTGGGTACATCTTGATATTGCCGGTCCTGCAAGATCTGATAACAGAAAAGGTGCTACTGGATTTGGAGTATTATCTCTCTATGAATTTTTTAAAAATTTAAATTAATCTTCGCTTTTACTTCCAATAATAAAATTTAGAGTATCTCCTGTAGAAACACTTCCACCCTGTTCGACATTTGTCCCTATAACTTTTCCTTCACAATTGATTAAATCAGTTAATTCGAATGTATTTTTAAGGAACAAAATTACATTAGTTTCTCTCATAAATTCTTTGACCAAACTTTCAGCCTCATTTATTGTGTATTCACAAGGAGGAATATTAGGTAAGTCAGCAGTAAATTTTTTTCCTGATACTTCAAGAATTACTTCTGTACCCTCTGGCATTTCAACACCAATACAATCATCTTCTTCTTCATTATTACTATTATTTTCGGAGTTATTATCCTCCTCTGATTCATCCGAATCACCATCTCTATTACAGTTTTTAACATTTTGTTTTAGAACTAATCCCGGAGCTTCTTCAGAATCAATTAGATTAATTGTAGGTAAGATATATCCTGAAAAAGCAATTTCCTCAGCATCAAGAACA
>CAJXFH010000021.1:0-13147 GCA_913052565.1 uncultured Gammaproteobacteria bacterium
ATCCAGTCTCTGTATATTCAACAAATCCTCTTACAACAGCATCTATATAACTTTGCAGTTTATGTTTTATGTATAGATTCCATGCTAAATATCTTATTAGAGCGTTTTTATAAGGCAGTTTCGGTTTAATAGTTATATGAAGACTTGATTCTTGGTTATTTCCTTCAACCAACCACTGAACTTTTGCTATTTTTCTATTGCGGCCGATTTCTAATGTATACCCTGTATCATCCCATTCTATAAAGTCTCTTCGATATTTAAGACCACTTAAGTACTCTATATGATCTACTGAACCTTTTCCTGGCCATTTTGTGACAGTATTATGAGCACAATAAGGATGAAAATCGTTTAAATTTCCTTGTTTACGTATTAGATTTAACGTTTCAGTCTTGCTTTTATTTACGTAACTTTTAGATTCTACTTGCATAGTATTCCATGTATGTAACTTTATATTTATGGTTAATTTCTTTATCTAAAACCCTTGTAAAACCCAGATTTTCATGAAATATCAAGGATCTTTCATTTTTTGGCAATATATTTACCTCAGCGCACAATGCCTGATCTGATGCTCTCATTTTTTTGAAGATATTTGAGTATAAATATTTGCCAAAACCACGATTTTCAAAGGATTTTTTGACACCAATTCTGTCAACATATAAGAACCGAGAATATTTTTTATTAAAATATTTATAATTTATGGAATCATACTCAGATTTTTCGCCGAAACACATATAAAAACCAACTAATTCACCCTTCACTTTTAATGACTCACTAATTTTGCTCAACTCAATAAGCTTTTTTAAGGTACCAATATCTTTTAATGAACCAACATCTGGTATCAATGCTTGGTTAATGTCATAGATATCGCTAATTTCCTTAGTATTAGCGACTTTAAGATCCTGTAATTTAAGATCATTTTCATCATACATTTGTTATATTTTACTGTACAAAAAATAAAAGTGACATTTAGCAATAACTGTTTAAAATAAGGCAAATGGCTGGAAAAGACACAATTGAAATGCAAGGGACCGTTATGGAAGTCCTTCCCAATACAGTTTTTAGAGTGAAGCTTGAAAATGATCATGTCATTACGGCCCACATCTCAGGTAGAATGAGAAAAAACTACATTCGTATTCTTAATGGAGACAAAGTCACTGTTGAGATGTCCCCTTATGATTTGTCGAAAGGCAGGATTACTTTCAGATCTAAGTAATTTTTTCTTTAGAACCAACAACCTCAAAAGCTAGAGAATCCTTTTTAACACTGATTTTTACTGTGCTGCCTCTCTTTACTTTATCTTCTATAAGCATTGAAGAAATTGGTTTTTTGATGAGTCGATCAACTGCTCTAGATAATGGTCTAGCACCAAGTTTTGCATCGAAACCTTCATCTAAAACTAGCTTGACAACCGCATCATCGAAATCTAAATCTATTCCTTTTTCATTTAACTTAGCCTCTACATCGATGAGAAGCTTTGAAACTACTGATTCAAGGTTATTGGTAGACAATTTGTTGAAGTTGATAATCCCATCTAGTCTGTTTCTAAATTCAGGCGTAAATGCTTTTGATACAGCTTTATCAAATTTATCCTCTACGCCCTGCTCTATGAAGCCTAAAGACTCCCCTTCAGCTTCTACGGCACCTGTATTTGAAGTCATTACAATTACTGTATTTTTGAAGTTTATTGTTCTCCCATTACTATCTGTCAAAGAGCCATAATCAAGTATTTGTAACAGAATATTAAAAATGTCCGGATGAGCTTTTTCAATTTCATCTAACAAGAGGACTGAATGTGGCTTTTTATTTACCTCCTCAGTGAGATAACCTCCTTGTTCATAACCTACGTAGCCTGGTGGTGAGCCTATCAATTTAGACACACTATGTTTTTCCATGAATTCAGACATATCAAGTCTGATAAAGTCGATGCCCATAAAAAATGCAAGTTGTTTAGTTAATTCCGTTTTCCCTACGCCAGTTGGCCCTGTAAAGAGGAAAGAACATATGGGCTTATCATCGTCACCTATTCCAGCTTTTGAGGTCTTGACGGCTGAAACAACACCATCTATAGCGTGGTCTTGTCCAAATATCACTGATCTTAAGTTGCTGTCCAATTTGTTGAGATTTTCCTTGTTTGTCGCATTTAACTGTATCGCAGGAATTTTTGTGATTTTTGAGATTAATGCTTCTATGTCTGATTTCCTTATAACTTTACCCTTCGATTTTGAAAGTTTCTTTTGTGATCCGGCTTCATCAATAAGATCAATAGCTTTATCAGGCAATTTAGAGTCTTGTAAGTACTTATTAGACAGCTCTACTGCCGTTTTAAGAGCCTCTTTTGAATAAGTTATTCCATGATAGCTCTCAAACTTATTTTTGAGTCCTTCTAAGATCTGTATAGCCTGATCAATTGAAGGTTCATCAATCTGAACTTTCTGAAATCTTCTTGATAAAGAGTTATTTCGTTCGAAGATTTGTCTATATTCTTTGTAAGTTGTAGCTCCTACACATCTAATATCACCTCTAGCAAGTGCTGGCTTAAGCAGGTTTGATGCGTCTAAAGCTCCTCCTGATGCAGAACCAGCCCCAATGATTGTATGTATTTCGTCTACAAAAAGTATGATTTTTTCCGACTTCTTCAAATAGTCCATCATGCTTTTCATTTTTTTCTCGAAGTCGCCTCTGTATTTTGTTCCTGCAACTAGACTTCCAACATCAAGAGACATCACTTGATAGTCTTTGAATAATTCTGGTGCCTTACCGTCTGCAATGCTCTTTGCTAGCCCTTCAGCAATAGCAGTTTTACCTACACCGGATTCTCCCACCAAAATAGGATTATTTTTTCTTCTCCTACCAAGAACTTGGAACATTCTTTCCATTGTTTCAGCTCTACCAATCAGTGGATCTATTTCACCTTCTTTTGCCACATTGTTTAAGTTTGTGAGAAACTCTGGATGTGATTCTGGCTCTTTCGGACTTTCTTCGGTGCCTTGTTCTGTTTCAACTGCTGTATTTTTACCATGTGAAATATATTCAACTACATCTAATCGAGAAATATTCCTTCTGTTCAACATATAGACCGCATAACTTTCTTTTTCTGAAAATAATGCAGCCAGTAAATTTTCGCCGTTAACTTCGTTCTTTCCACTAGATTGGACATGAAATATGGCCCTTTGAAGCACTCTTTGAAATGCTAATGTAGGCTGGATCTCTTTCTTTTCAGTTGCCTTAGGCACGTTCTTATCAATGTATTCTTTTATTTCTTTTTGAAGACTATCAATGTCTATAGACAAATGATCGAAGATTCTTCTGGAAGAATCTTCTTTTGTTAGGACCAATAAAAGATGTTCAATTGTCACAAATTCGTCGTTGTTATCAGAGCATTCTTTGAACAACAAATTGAGTGTATTTTCTAAGTCTTTTGAAAGCATATGTTAAATATATCTAATCTTTTCCTAATTCTTCAATATCTGTTTTCAAAGGATGTTCATTTTCTTTAGAAAATTGATTAATTTGTTGAGATTTGGTCTCGGCTATTTCCTGAGAAAACGCACCGCAATAACCCTTTCCTTTGTTATGAATTTGAAGCATCACCTCAGTAGATTTAGCATGATCATAACCAAAGAATTTCTGTATTACATATACGACAAACTCCATTGGTGTGAAGTCATCATTAAAGAAAACAACAGTAAATAAAGGCGGTCTATCGACTTTTGTTTCTGCTTCTTCTAGCTCTAATGTTCCAGTAGAGAACCTATCTTCTGCCATTGATTAATCAAATTTCTTGATTAACAGTCTACCAAACTCTGAACAACTAACCTCTTTGGCATCGTCAATAAGCCTGGCAAAGTCATAAGTAACTTTCTTTTTCTGTATAGTTTTCTCCATGGCTTTAATAATCAGGTCAGCTGCTTCAAACCAACCCATATGTCTTAACATCATTTCAGCTGATAGGATTAATGAACCAGGATTGACTTTATCTTGTCCAGCATATTTTGGTGCAGTTCCATGAGTTGCCTCAAAAACAGCTGTTGTATCACCTAAATTTGCTCCAGGAGCTATTCCTATTCCCCCAACCTGTGCTGCAAGTGCATCTGAAATATAATCACCATTCAGATTTGGTGATGCGATAACATCATACTCTGCAGGTCTATGTAAAATTTGTTGCAAGAAAGCATCACAAATCACATCTTTCACAACAATATGTTTGCCGGATTTAGGATTTTTGAAGATGTGCCATGGACCACCGTCGAGTGGTTCTCCACCAAATTCATCTCTTGCAAGTTCATAGCCCCAATCTCTAAAAGCTCCCTCAGTGAACTTTTGAATATTGCCCTTGTGTATGAGCGAGACAGAATCTCTGTCATTTTGTATAGCGTATTCAAATGCTTTTCTGATGAGCCTTTTACTGCCCTCTTCTGATACTGGTTTGATACCAATTCCACAGTTTTCTGGAAACCTAATTTTTTTAACGTTGAAATCTTCCTGAAGCACTTTAATTAGTTTGTTTGCACCTTCGGAATTGGACTCAAATTCAACCCCTGCATAAATATCTTCAGAATTTTCTCTAAATATGACCATATCAACTAGATCAGGTCTTTTCACAGGACTTGGAGTGCCAGAAAAGTATTTGACAGGTCTTAAACAGACATAAAGATCCAGTTCTTGCCTAATTGATACATTGAGTGATCTTATGCCACCGCCAACAGGTGTTGTAAGAGGCCCTTTTATTGAAACATTGTATTCTTTGCATGCATCGAGAGTTTCTTTAGGCATCCATTCGTCACCACCATATATTTCAACAGCTTTCTCCCCACAGAATATTTCCATCCAGCTTATTTCTCTTTTGCCGTCATATGCTGAATTTACTGCAGCATTAACAACATCGATCATGACAGGTGTAATATCGACACCAATTCCATCACCCTCAATGAAAGGTATGATCGGATTATCAGGCACGATAAGTTTATTATTTTTGTAAGAAATTTTTTCGCCTTTTGTTGGCACTATTATTTTTGATGAAGCCATAGATAAATTTTGGCTTGATTATACTTACATTTGCATTAAATATTAAGACTCTAAAGACAATAAGTATGGGAAAACAAAAAAAAGTGATTGTAGGAATATCTGGCGGAGTAGATTCGTCAGTTACAGCTTTACTTTTAAAATCGGCGGGATATGAAGTCCAAGGTATCTTTATGCACAATTGGACAAATAACGCTCCAAATATTGAATGCACATCTGAAGAAGATTTTAAAGACGCTGAATTGGTATGTGATCAAATTGGAATTCAGCTTCACAAAGCCAATTTTTCTGCTGAGTATTGGGATAAAGTCTTTAGGGAATTTCTCTCTGATCACAACAAAGGTCTGACTCCAAATCCTGATATTTTATGTAACAAAGAAATAAAATTCAGAGCATTCTTAGATTACTGCCTAGATACAGGCGCTGATTATATTTCAACTGGACACTACGCAAGGCTTGAAGATAGAGCCAATGGGACTCATATGTTTAGAGGAATAGATCACACAAAAGACCAATCCTACTTTTTACATAAAGTTAGTGGCAAAGATCTAAACAGAGCAATATTTCCATTAGGTGACTTAACCAAAGATGAAGTGAGATCTATAGCTAAAGATAACAACCTTGTAACCACAAACAAAAAGGATTCTGTTGGTATTTGTTTTATAGGAAAGAATAATTACAACGATTTTATTTCAAATTTTTTGGGCAAAAAACCTGGAAATATTGTAGATGAAAATGGTATTAAACTCGGAAAACATGATGGTCTCATGTATTTCACGCTTGGGCAAAGACAAGGCATTGGATTGGGTGGTGTCAAAGGCAGGCCAGATGAATCATGGTATGTAGCTCATAAAGATTTAGATTCAAATGAACTTACAGTTGTTCAAGGTTCAGAAAATAAACTGCTATACAGTGACGGTTGTTATGTTGATGATATGCATTGGATCAACGAAGGTCCTGAAAAAAATCATGATTTTGAAGTACAAATTCGCTATCAGTCTAAACCTATTAGATCTAAAATTTCAAAGCATGGTGACCGGTGGAAAATGATTTTTTCAGAACCCATTCTAGCTGTTACCCCAGGACAATCTGCAGTAATTTATGATGGAGATCACTGCCTTGGTGGTGGAGTAATTACTGAGAGAATTTCCGAAAATTATTACAGCTGGGCGAGTAAACGAGGGTATAATTACCAAGTCTATGGATGACAAAACTCTCAAGAGTCTATCGCCACTTGACGGAAGGTATTTTGCAAAAACCAAACAATCACGCGCGCTATTTTCTGAACATGCATTAATCGAGCAAAGACTTAAAGTTGAAGTTTTTTGGTTGAAATATTTTCTCGAAAACTTTAAACCCGACATTTTAAACGAAGCAATTAATATCAAAATCAATCAGTTGTGTGATTCAATTCCAAACTCTATGCCAATGAAAGTTAAGGAAATAGAAAAAATAACAAACCATGATGTAAAAGCAGTTGAGCTAGCTTTAGCAGAGGAGTTTGAAGGTCACCCAGATGTTCAAAGCTTAATACATATTTTCTTAACATCTGAAGACGTTAATAGCGCAAGCTATGCATTAATGCTTCTAGATGCAAACTCAAAATACTTGGCATGGATAGAAAGCATTTATAAAAACCTTCAAAACATTTCTGCACATAACGATAGTCTTGCAATGGTTGCTAGGACACATGGCCAACCAGCCTCTCCTACTACGCTTGGTAAAGAAATGAATGTTTTTGCAACAAGACTTAAAAAGGAAATGGACAAAATGGAAAAAACAATTTTTTACGCAAAATGGGGTGGAGCTACTGCTAACTATAATCCCCATTTGCTAGCATACCCTAATGAGGACTGGGTTGAACACTCAGAGAGTTTTTTAAACAGCCTGAATCTCAGATTGACAAAGGTATCAACTCAAATTGAACCTCATGATTACATGGCCGATCTATTTCATTCAATGCAAAGAACTAACAACATTTTGTTGGACCTGACTAAAGATATTTGGTCATATATCTCTTTTGATTATTTCAAACTTAAAATTACAGAAAATGAGGTAGGCTCCTCTACAATGCCCCATAAAGTTAATCCTATTGACTTTGAGAATGCTGAAGGAAATTTAGGAATGGCTAATGCGATACTCCATCATCTTGCAGATAAGCTTGTAGTTTCCAGACTGCAAAGAGATCTTTCAGATTCAACAGTTTTAAGAAATATAGGTACTGCCTATGGGTACATAGAAATTGCAGCTAATTCAATAGATAGCGGCCTGCAGAAGTTAGAACCAAATAAGGAAGTGATAAAAAATGATCTTGATGAAAGGTATGAATTACTTGCTGAAGCATTGCAAAGTTTTTTAAGGCTTGAAGGAAAAGTCGATGGTTATGAGAGCGTAAAAAAATTATCAAGGGGTCAAAAAATGGACAAAAGCATATATCTGAAAGCTGTAGATAAATTAATAGAAAATGAAGAGCATAAAACTTTGCTGAACAACTTAACACCCAGTGAATATGTCGGGATGGCATCTAAACTTGCTAAGGAAACCAAATGATGAAATTTAATTTTTCAATACCAGAATCTGCTCGAGATATTTTTAACGAAGAGGCAAACAATTTTGTTAGTGACCTGCATATCAAATTTGGAAGAAAAATTAAGGATCTGATTGAGTTGAGAGCATCAAAGCAAAAGAAGTATAACTCAGGAGAATTGCCAAATTTCCTTGCAGAGACACAATCTATCAGAGACTCAGAGTGGCAAGTAAGGGAAATACCTCATGACCTGCTTGATAGGCGGGTGGAAATTACTGGTCCTGTAGACAGAAAAATGATCATTAATGCATTAAATGCAGATGTAAAAGTTTTCATGGCAGATTTTGAAGATTCACTGAGCCCTACTTGGGAAAATGTTGCGCAAGGACAAGTAAATATGCGAGATGCGGTTAACAGATCTATAAGCTTCGAAAATAAAGAAACTGGAAAAAAATATCAACTGAATGAAGATGTTGCAGTCTTAATGTGCAGAGTTAGAGGACTTCATTTAATGGAAAAAGGGATTCAAATTAATGGAGAAAATCCGCGAGGTTGCTTGATTGATTTTGGTTACTACCTTTTTCACAATGCAAAAGAATTAATTAATCGAGAAACAGGACCTTACTTTTATATCCCCAAGCTACAATCTCATCTCGAAGCCAGACTATGGAATGAAGTGATCAACTACGCAGAGGATCAATTAAACCTACCTAGAGGCACGGTAAGAGTTACATGCTTAATAGAGACCCTGCCTGCTGTATTTGAAATGGATGAAATACTTTTTGAGTTAAAAGATCACATTGTTGGTCTAAATTGTGGCAGATGGGACTACATTTTCAGTTACATAAAAACCTTTCAAAATGACTCAGAAAGAATTCTGCCTGATAGGTATCAAGTTGGTATGAGCCAACCATTCTTAAATGCTTACTCTAGGCTTCTAATAAAGACATGCCATAAGCGTGGTGCTTTTGCTATGGGTGGAATGGCAGCTTTCATTCCCTCAAAAGATCCTGAGCAGAATAAATTAGTTACTGAAAAAGTTCTTGGCGATAAAATGCTTGAAACTAAAAACGGACACGACGGCACATGGATTGCACACCCTGGCCTTGCAGATCTTGCTAATAATGTATTCTCAAATGCATTCGATTTAGACAGAACTAATCAAATGCATGTCTTAAGAGAAGACGATGAAATCACTCAGCGTGACTTGATTGATCCATGCCATGGCGCCTTTACAGAGGAATGTTTTAGAACAAATATTCGTGTTTCATTAATTTATATTGAAGCATGGCTTAGAGGTGTTGGTTGTGTGCCTATTTATGGTTTGATGGAAGACGCAGCAACAGCTGAAATATCACGTAGCTCGCTTTGGCAAAATGTTAGGCACGAAATCGTTCTAGACACTGGTATAACTGCAAATCAGAAGATGTTTGAAAAACTTTTAGATGAAGAATACAATGTTGTCTTAGAAGAGGTTGGGCAAAACTCTTTGGATTCAGGTAAGTTTGTCGAAGCCAAAAAATTACTGAAAAAATTGGTTCTGAGCGACGAATTAACTGATTTCCTCACATTGCCTGCATATAGGAGTATATAAATGAACTTAACTGATCAAGTTAATGCTTTGCAAAACGATTGGGCTGAGAACCCAAGATGGAAGCACGTAAAAAGACCATATTCTGCTGAAGAAGTAGTCAAACTTAGAGGTTCTCTGCAACCTGAATGTACGCTTGCGCGCAAAGGCGCTGAAAAGCTTTGGAAATACCTATTTACTGAGGATTATATTAATTGTTTAGGAGCGCTAACTGGTGGTCAAGCAGTTCAGCAAGTAAAAGCAGGCGTAAAAGCCATTTATTTATCAGGCTGGCAAGTTGCAGCTGATAATAATTCAGCAGGCACGATGTATCCTGATCAGTCTCTTTACCCAGTTGATTCAGTACCTAAAGTCATCACTCGAATAAACAATGCCTTTAGAAGAGCTGACCAAATAGAATGGATGAACTCGAATGGACAACCAAAAGTTGACTTTTTTGCCCCAATTATTGCCGATGCTGAAGCTGGTTTTGGTGGAAATTTAAATGCTTTTGAGCTGATGAAAAGGATGATTTCTGCAGGTGCAGCAGGAGTGCACTTCGAAGATCAATTAGCTAGTGTCAAAAAATGTGGTCACTTAGGTGGCAAAGTTTTAGTTCCAACTCAGGAAGCAGTACAAAAACTAATAGCAGCTAGATTAGCCTCAGATGTATCAAATACACCAACTATTTTAATTGCTAGGACAGATGCAGATGCAGCAGATTTAGTGACATCAGATGTTGATGAAAATGACAAGCCTTTCCTAACTGGTGAAAGAACATCTGAAGGATTCTTTAGAACCAAAGCTGGGCTAGACCAAGCCATAGCGAGAGGATTAGCATATGCGCCCTATTCTGATCTTGTGTGGTGTGAAACATCCAAACCAGATCTCGAGCAAGCAAAAACATTTGCTGAAGCCATTAAAAAAGATCATCCAGAAATCATGCTGGCATATAACTGTTCGCCATCCTTTAATTGGAAAAAGAACCTAGATGATGCAACTATTGCAAAATTCCAAAAGGAATTGGGAGCAATGGGTTATAAGTTCCAATTTATTACTTTAGCTGGCATTCATTCTATGTGGCACGGTATGTTTAATTTAGCTAATGAGTATGTCTCAGATGGAATGACAGCATATGTAAAACTCCAAGAAAAAGAATTTGAAGATGCAAAAAAAGGCTACACGTTTGTATCTCATCAGCAAGAAGTTGGAACAGGATATTTTGATGCAGTAAATAACTGCATTCAAGGCGAAGAGAGCTCAACTTCAGCACTGAAAGGATCGACTGAAGAAGACCAATTCTAATTCAACGAAATCTATTTGAAGGGCTTCTGTAAAACGAAGCCCTTTTTTTATATATTAGGTATGTGGAAATAATTTGGTTTGTTCTGGTTTGGATAGTTTTTCCAGCATTAATTTTTGGTGCATCTATGCTAGTTTGTATCTTTTTATTCACATTATTTAACATGCTATTTGGCCTATCAAAATGGCTTAACAGTCCAGCTAAAAAAGATGTATTTGTTTATTTTGATGACCAAGGAAAGGCTATTACATCTAATGATAATGCAAGAAGAATTATATTTATCATAGGTTTGCTTGATGCATTTTTATATTTAGTTGCGATCGCACCTTCCATCTAGTTATCTTCACTTGTTACTTATTTCTGTATTAAAATAAGACTCAATTTTGAATATGGAAAAATTAAATAAATTAATCCTAATATTAATTTCAACTATATTTTTAGCTAATTGTGGTGGTGGCGGATCATCTTCACCAGAACCAGCACCTACACCTGCTCCAACCCCGGCACCAACATCACTTGGGATGAGCATAGACGCACCGTCTGAGCTTAAAGACTACCAGCCTTTCGAGATAAATATCACACCTCAAAATCTTGAGTCAGGCGAGACAGTTGAAGTAAGTGTTAGTGATTCTGACAATCAAATTTTACATTTGGAGATCGATGGGTACACAGTAAATGGCAGGGCTCCATTTACATATACAAGCGAGGACTTACTCTTTGATGTGACTCTTACCTCTTCTAACAATAGAACAGTAACAGAAACAGTAAATATACCTGTGAATTTTTTACATGTAGCTGAACAATTCAATACCCCGCTCGACGCTTTAGCATTTAATCCTAATCAAACGATTCAGGATAGATTGCAGAATGATAATTATGCTGTTTGGGATATTATGCCAATGTTACGGGGTGAGCGGAAAACAGTACCAGAGGGAGAGTATTGTTACCCCACACCAGATAATTGTACATATAACCCAGGAACATGGCCGCCAGGCTACATACCAGCTGATATTCTTGGTGGTGATTTCGATGGTGACGGTGATGAAGATGTGATGTTTGTTGCAGACATAGGAGATAGAGTATTTAAGTCTCTAGGTTCTGTTGAAGATAAATCATATTGGAGCACAATTCATATTCTTTTTAATGATGGCAAAGGGAGACTTTCAGAGGATTACTCAAAGTATGATGGTGGTGAACCTCCAAGGTTGCCAGCGCCATATCATGCAGAAATAGCAGATTTTAACTCTGATGGAATTGATGATATTTTTATTGCCAGTTTTGGTGTTCCATATCTAAATGAAGACAATACAAACTATTGGGACCCCTACCCTCACTTAATTCTTATGTCCAATAATGGCATCCACGAAAATATTGAAATTTTACAGAATGAGCCAACTCTTCAGGATAATCTCGCAACTGCAAATAATTTTGCACATGACTCAAGTTCAGGCGATGTAGATGGTGATGGGAATATTGATGTTTTTATGAATGCAGTGCTTTATTTTAGTGATGGTCAAGGGAACTTTGATATTGTTGGTTTAAATCAAAAAGATTATATGGATCAATGGGGAGGTGGAAAAGAAAAAGTTGACAAAACACATGCACATGCCTCAACAATCGGAGATTTCAATAATGATGGTATTGATGATCTAGTAATTTTTTGGAGTGATATTGCTACTGAAGAAAATGAATGGGGGGCAAGAAATTGGAACAATATTTTACTTGGGCCTGTTGATAAAACTAATCCTGCCTACTTAGATTCTGATGAATGGGGAAGATTGCCAGAACCTTTCTATGGCCCTGATAATGCAAACTATAACGATGCTGAAAGTGGTGACATTAATGGTGATGGCTTTGATGATATTGTTGTAGGATCGACTCGAAAAAATCCTTATTATGCAGGAAGGCATGTTCAAATATTGATTAGCAATGGAGATGGAACATTTATTGATGAAACTGATACTAGGTTTGCAGACCAACCAAGAGCAGGTTTAGATCAATCTCTAACAGGAACTGGTATAGGTGAAGGAGTCATTTTTTTAAAGGATATGGATCTGGATGGAGATCTAGATATTATTGATACTCAGGCAATTTTTGGTGGAGAAGATTTTTCAATATATCCTCGAGTTACTTTAGCGCTAAATGATGGAACTGGTGTTTTCACTGAAGTCCCACTAGATTATTTTCCAAAAAGAATGGTTTGGTCATATTTCGATAATTATCAAAATTGGGGAGTTGATGGAGCTTATTTGATTCACAGATCAGGCGTTGTTGATCTTGATGGTGCCGGGCATTTAGACTTAGTTTCGTCTCTTCACGGAACTTTATATAGATCAACTGATGATGATTCTGAAGAAAAAGATGAGTCAATTGTCACAACCCAATCATTCATAAGCAAGAGAAGAGCTGAAGAGGAATAGTAATAAATTAATCTTTAACTTTCCCGCAAACTTGGCAAGCCTCGCCTTTTGATAGAAATACTCCTCCACAGCTTGGGCTCAATGGTTTATTTTTCACAATTAACCCTATTGCCATACCACAAATTGATAAAGCAACTACGATGATAGCTAAGAAAGTATTGATCATGGGGATATCATACTCCAATTCCTCGATTTTACGGAATCGCCATCAGATGAAATAAAATAAACTGCGAGGTCGTTCTCCTCCGCTATTTTTATACCCTTTTTTAAGCCTAAAACATAAAGTGCAGTTGCCCATGCATCAG
>CAJXFH010000022.1:0-11213 GCA_913052565.1 uncultured Gammaproteobacteria bacterium
CTCGGAAAGAAAACTTCAACACCAACTTCTTTTGCACCGGATATATTATTTCCAATCAAAAGAACCACGCAAAGAAAAAGTCATAACCTTGAAACCACAAAAGGAAAAGACATTTGGAATATCCACGAGGTTTTTTGGTTAGATCAAGATAATAGTGCTCATCAAAATGAGATCTCTTTATCTATACCCTCAAATTCTGAAAATACCGTTGAATCTAAATCAATGAAACTATTCATAAACTCACTAATACATAGAAGATTTGAATCTTTTCAGGAGGTATCAGAAATTGTAAAGAAATCTGTTGAAAATGTTGTTGGTTCTGAAGTAACAATTGATAAGTTGCATACAGCGGAAGATATTGTTGGTACAAATATTAAAATTAATACTGAATATCAATTAAGAAAACAAACCACAATAGAGGCAAAAATTCATAAATTTAGCGGTTTTAGATCATTATGTCCGGTAACAGCTCAACCAGATCTTGCAGATATCTACCTTGATGCTGCTATTGATACAGATTTTAAAAATGAACTTTCAGCATATCTTGGAAGCTACTTTGATAAACAGTGTTTCCATGAATTATGTATTGAGCTTATTCATCATGATTTAGTCAGCGCAGGGTTTGATGTGATTTCGACAAAAGGTTTTTTCGAAAGAAGGGGAGGTATTGCAATAATACCCGTTCGTTTTTCATAGATTCAATCTGATATATAATCCACTATTCGGAGAGATGGCAGAGTGGTCGATCGCGCTATCTTGGAAAGGTAGTGAACGTTGATAGCGTTCCGAGGGTTCGAATCCCTCTCTCTCCGCCAAAACAGTGATTTTCCTTAAAAATACGCTTAATTCTCAAGTCACCACTACAATCTTGTTAAAAATGCACCAGAATCATTGACAAAATGGGCGAATCAGGCGATAAATGGAGTATTAAATTTAATTAAAGAGGAAAGATATGACTAAAAGATTACTTTTGCTATTAGTTTCCTTGGGATTTTTCGGTCTGACATTTGCTGACCAAGAGGTTGACGAAGCCGTCGACGTCGTTGTTGAGCAAGTTGAATCCGGAGATGACGAAGATGAAGCCGAGCCGGAAGAAGTGGTCGTTACTGGTTCTAGAATTGCTAGATCTCAGTACGAGGTTGCACAACCTATTACCATTATCTACGGTGAGGAATATGAAAATAGGGGTTATACAAACGCCGCTGATGCATTGTTTGATGTACCAGGTATTGGTGTTACTAACTCTCTAACAAACGGTTCAGGCGGAGGCTTTGGTAACCAAAGTTCCCTTAGTGTGGGACAAGCTCTTGCTAACAACTTCGGACTAGGATCCGGTAGAACATTAGTTCTAGTAAATGGAAGAAGATTCGTGGGATCAACATCTCCATTTGGATCAGGTGGTTCAGGTAACGCCGTTGATATAAACAACATTCCATCTGTCATGATTGATAGAGTGGAAATTGTAAACGCTGGTGGTTCAGCAGTTTATGGTTCTGATGCTATTGCTGGTGTCATTAACTATGTTCTGAGAGATGACTACGAAGGCGCTGCAATGACACTTACATATGACGACTTTGCTGGTCTGGCATCAGATATTTCATTCCAGGCAGTAATGGGTGGAAACTTTGCCGATGGTAAAGGTAACATGGTTATGAACTTCCAATACGAAGATATTGGAACAGTATTCTCCAGAGAATGGGACAGATACTATGACCGTGAAACAGGCACATGTAACACAAACTTGTTACTAAGAACATATGCCGCAGGCAAATCCTATCAAAGACAGTACATCAAAGCTGGAATGGTAGTTCCTTACACAGCTAATGTTGAGGGCAACCCACAGGTTTCACAAAGAAACTGTATTACTCTAGCTGCTGTACCAGAATCAGGTAGAGCTACTATTTACGACTATTCATTCAAGAATGGTACAAATGGTATTTGGTACTTTGATGGACAATGGCCAGATGGCACATCATGGCACTTCGGTGACATCGGTGATCTACAACCGTACGATGACGGTATTAACTACGGAAGTTCATTCTTCGGTATTGATGGTCAAGATGCTTACAGAAATGACTTTGATACATTAAGAGCTGGTTTTGAAAGACTAAACTTCAGTTTATTCACAAACTACGATCTTAATGACAACATGACACTATATTTTGACGTATTCCACAATGGGTTCTTCTCATTCGACTACGGAAACACAAGTGGTTACCCATACTCAACATGGGCGTTCGGATCAGGACAAGATTTCCCACCAGAAATTTTCGTTGATAACCCATACCTAACTCAAAACTCAGTTGATATTATGAATCAATATGGCACACCTTCCGTGTATGTTCATAAATCTCATATCGATCTTCTTGGTAAAGGTAACGGTGGTTACACTATCGAAAATAACAACTCAGTATCAATGTACTCAGTTGGTGTTGAAGGTAGTTTTGATCTTGATGATAGATCATTCAACTATGCAGCTGGTTACTCACTAGGTAATACAGAAATTTATTCTGATGCTCCTGGTGTTATCGGTGCAAGATACGTAGCAGCACTAGACGTGGGTATTAACCCAGCAACTGGTGAAATTGACTGTAGAATGAACTACGATCCAACTCGTGACCCTGCTTTATATGACTACATTAGTCAAGCACCAGGTTACTTTACTGGTGGTCAGTTATTTGGTCCAAGCATTCTTGGTGAAATCGGAGATTGTCGTCCACTAAACATTATGGGTAGAGGCGCACCTTCAGAAGAAGCTAAGAATTACATTGGTACAAACCTAAGAACTAATGCATTCATTGAGCAAGAAGTTACTTACGGAACAATGTCAGGTGATTTATTTGATCTTCCTGCAGGTACTGTTAAAGCAGCTCTTGGTTTTGAAGCAAGAGTCGAGCAAGGTCAATATAACTCATCAGCTATTCAAGATATGGGTTTAACAAGATCAGCAGCTAGACCTTCACTTGGTGGTGGTTATGAAGTTGATGCCGACTATTTTGAGGTAAGTATTCCTATAATGGGTGGTGATTGGACTCTTCCTGGTGTTCAACAAATTATTGTTGACTTCTCAGAAAGAACAATTGATAACTCAATTGCTGGTTCTTTTGATGTTGACGCAACATCTGTTAACTGGAGAATCATGGATGACATGGCTCTAAGATATTCAGAGCAAACAGCTGTAAAAGCTCCTGATTTAGGAGACTTGTTCTTACCACAGGTAACAACATTTAGTACAGCTGCTGACCCATGTGACTACAGATACAGAGATGTTGGTAGAAACCCAGACGTAAGAAGAGCAAACTGTGATGCCGAAGGTATCCCAGTAGACTTTGTTTCAACAGTTGTTAACGCAACAGCATCAGGTGTTACAGGTGGTAACCCTAACCTCATCAACGAAGTTGCTGATACAGTGTCCACAGGACTTGTATACCAGCCAAATTGGTGGGATGACGTATTCTTCGGAAGCGTTCAATTCGCTGTTGACTACATTGAGATTCAGTTAAACGATTATGTTACTTCTTATTCTCTTACACAAAATATGAATGCTTGTTATGACTACGAAACATATCCAAATAGTCAATTCTGTGACTCTTTCACTAGAGACGGAGATTTCCAAGTTGTTGATTTCGCTACTGGTTTAATCAATGCTGGTTTAATTGACTTTGCAACATATGTTTGGAAAGCAGACTTTGCTTTTGATGTAGCAGAACTTGCATCATGGGTATCAAGAGAAAACGTTGCTATGGACTTAGGTTCAATGGCTGTAAGATGGAGAGCTACACAAGAAGACTTCTTCGCTAGTGCAGACTCAGGAGCAGCTGAAGACCTAGTAAGTGCAACAGGACAGTTCGGTAATGACGAATGGTTCTGGGATACAGCAATCGAATGGTATAAAGGAGATTGGTATGTTTGGGTTCAAGGTAACTCAAGATCCGGTGGTGTTATTGATGCTTTCCGTCAGTACGACGATGAGTATCTTGGATACGACGGTAATCCAATCTTTGAATTTGACGGCTACACATCATGGAATGGTGGTGTAGGCTACTCAGTTAACGATGATACAACTATCAGAGTTAATGCATCTAATCTACTTGATTACGATGGTACTGAGGATGACGTCTTCACACCAGAAGCTGACTTACTCTTCTACGGAAGATCTGTTACAGCAAGTGTAAACGTTAGATTCTAAAGTAATCTTTAATTAGAAAAGGGGAAGGCAACTTCCCCTTTTTTTTATCTATAAATACTGTATACTTATACAGTATGAATGAATTAATAAACCATTTTCTTAAGAAACCTGTTGACCAAGCTTATATAAAGAAAGTTGCTTTTCAGTATTTTGATTCTAACTATAAGACAGCAGAATTTTTTCTTTATTCTCTTAAAGAAGAAAAGATGAAGAATCTTCATCAAAAGTCTTCTATTAATTTCTGAAATAAATTACTATTTTCATTAGGTGTCTCACACTCTATTTACGCAGAGAAATACAGTGTGTTAGATTAATTCTCAGCCAAAGGAGGTGATCCAAATTAGTATTAAAACAAATTCAGGATTATCAGGAGGTAATTGCTGACACCAATTATGGCCTGAGTCCGACATAAGGTTTAGACTTTATGAATAGCCTCTTTTTAAAAGAGGCTTTTTTTTTATGAAACTAAAAGATTTTCTAACATTATTACTTGTTTCGCTTTTTTGGGGCGGCTCTTTTCTATTTTTGCGCTTATTAATTATTGAAGGTATGGAACCACTTCAGATAGTGTCCATGAGAATGTTATTAGCTGCAGTATTTATAGCTCCATTCTTTTTTATGAAAATGAAAAAATATTCCTTCTATGATCACGGATTCTCATTCTTATTAATAGGACTTCTCAATACAGCATTACCATTTACTCTATTTGCTTTTGCATCTGTAAACTTAGGTGCTGGAGCTTTATCTATTCTTCAGGCAACAGTTCCAATACTCACTGCTTTAATACTATTTTCTTTGTACAAGGGTGAATACTCTCATTTTAAACTCTTGGGTGTGTTAATAGGTTTTAGTGGTTTGTTTTTGCTTGTTGGGCCTTCGGGCGAATTAGATTTATTTTCATCAATACTATGCGTTATAGCATCTCTTTCTTACGCGATAGCTGGAATTTATTTATCAAAAACACCTGATTTTATGAGCAATTCATTTATAGGTATGGGATCAATTATAGTAGGCGCTATATTATTGTTGCCATTTATTTTTAATTACTATGATGGTTATGTCTCACTAAGTTCGAAAGCATGGTTATATTTAGCATTACTGGGAGTAATTAATACCTCATTAGCTTATGTAATATTTATAAAACTTATAAAAAGGATAGGACCTATCAATGCGTCATTTGTAACCTATCTTGTGCCAGTATCAAGCATCTCTTTAGGTATAGTAGTATTAGATGAAATATTTACACTTGATATGTTGGCAGGCTCATTATTAATATTCTTAGGCGTATTTTTTGCTAACAGGGCCAAGGCTAATTAAAAGAATCTAATACAATGGTGCGCCCGGGAAGATTCGAACTCCCGACCCCTTGGTTCGAAGCCAAGTGCTCTATCCAGCTGAGCTACGGGCGCTAATAACCTGAAGCATGGCCATCTTTTCTGCTTTCAGATGCACCATAATATACTCCATCTTTAATCATTATTGCTTGATAGCCACCAAAACCACCTTTGTCGTAGTTTAATTTATGACCCATATTTAGAAGCCTATTTCTTGTATCTTCTGAAAAACCTGATTCAAGGCTTATATACCCTCCATCAGTCATCATTTCTCCAGTAGGTTGTGATGATCCTACATGACGAATTCTTGGCGCGTCACCTGCCTCCTGAAGGTTCATATTAAAATCAATAAGATTAATAACTATTTGAGCATGGCCTTGTGGTTGCATAGCACCCCCCATTAACCCAAAACTTACATATGGTTTTCCATCCTTAGTTATAAATGCTGGAATAATTGTATGAAATGGTCTTTTGCCACCAACCAACGAATTTCTATGTTTTGGATTTAAGCTGAACATTTCACCTCTATCCTGCAGCATAAAACCAACACCTGAAGGGACCATTCCTGATCCCATGCCTCTGTAGTTGCTTTGAATTAATGAGACCATATTTCCTTGTTTATCAGCAACGGTAAGATAAATTGTATCTCCGTCTTCTAAACCAGCATCAAAGCTGTTGGATGCATTTTTTAAATTTATGAGCTGCGTTCTCTCTTTTGCGTAGCTCTTAGATATTAATTTATCAGTTGGAATATCAGAATAACTTGGATCTGCGTAGTATAAAGCTCTGTCTTCATATGCTAATTTTTTCGCTTCAGTAAACAAATGCACATATTCAGCTGAATTAATATCCATGGATGAAATATTGAAGTTCTCTAAAATATTCAATATTTGCAGTGCAGCTATGCCTTGTCCATTTGGTGGTAATTCCCATATGTCATAACCTCTATAGTTTGTAGAAACTGGATTCACCCATTCAGGTTTAAAGTTGATTAGATCCTCTTTTGATAAAAGACCGCCCTCTGATTGAATTAAAGCAACCATAGAATCTGCAATATCTCCACTATAAAATTCTTGACCATAACTTTGTGCAATTTTTTTGTAAGTCTTTGCTAATTTTTTATTGATGAAGATTTCACCTTTTTTCGGGGTCTTTCCGTTTTTCATCCATACTTCTGAGAAATTAGGAAAATTTTTATATCTATTCGCTGAATTCTCTAAATAAAAAGCGATTAATTCAGATACAGGGAAACCAGTTTCTGCATAAAATATTGCATCGTTAAATAATGAATCAAATGGTTTATGACCAAATTTTTTATGCAGAGCTGCCCATCCCGCTACAGCACCAGGTACAGTAACAGGTAAAGGCCCATAAGGTGGTATTTTATCAAGACCCTTCTTTTTGATGAATTCTATACTCATATCACTGGGTGCTGGGCCTGAGGAATTTAAACCGTATAGTTTTTTTGTTTCTGCATCCCAGACTATTGCAAATAAATCACCACCTATACCACAGCCTGTCGGCTCTACGAGACCTAGTACTGCATTAGCAGCTATAGCTGCATCAATTGCATTACCACCATCTTTAAGAATGTTAATAGCGGCTTGTGTGGCCAGTGGATGACTCGTTGCTGCCATTCCATTCTGTGCGATTACTTCTGACCTCGTTGCAAATGGAAGGCCAGTAATTCTATCGTAGCTAAAGGAATGATTGATTAATAACAGGAAGATAAATATTAATTTTTTCATAATAACTTACATGGTGCGCCTGGGAAGATTCGAACTCCCGACCTCTTGGTCCGTAGCCAAGCGCTCTATCCAGCTGAGCTACAAGCGCACAATTAAATTATAATAAGGTTTAAGTAAATTTTCTTATTTATGAGCATTCTAATTTCAGGTTCAGGTATTGCTGGACTCACATTAGCCAAATTTTTAGATCAAGAGAGTCTTGATTATAAAATTTTTGATAGAAGAAAAAGTTTAATGGATGCTACAACTGCATTACAGCTTGGATCTAATTGCAGAAATATTCTTAAGAAATTGTGTCTAGAGGAAGAATTAAAATTGGTTTCTAGAAGCTGCAATGAACTGTATGTTTATGACAGAAAACTCAAATTACTAAATAAACTTAATATAAAAAATAAACATAATGAAGGCTCTCTATTAATTAGAAGAAATGATGTTATGAAAATTTTAAATCGAAGTATAAAGCAAGAAGTTTTACTCAATGAATCAACAGAAACATCAAAAGTCAGTGATACAGTAATAAAATTTGATGCAACAGGCATTTTTTCTTCAAACAATTTTCATATCAATACAAAAACTATTGGCATAAGAGGAATATCTAAAATTTCTGATGAAATCTTTAATCATTTAAATCTATTTTGTTTCAATTTTTGTCATCTAGTTACTTACCCGCTAACAAATAATGAATTTGCGTTTACTTTCATTACAAATGATGAAATAAAAAATAAAGAATGGTCTAAAGAATTGGAAACAAGAGATTTTGAAAAAATAGATT
This sequence comes from uncultured Gammaproteobacteria bacterium, assembly GCA_913052565.1. Taxonomy (GTDB): domain Bacteria; phylum Pseudomonadota; class Gammaproteobacteria; order Magnimaribacterales; family TMED112; genus TMED112. Next base: position 8,044 of record CAJXFH010000022.1, read on the forward strand.
CTGTATTGCCTAAAATTTTAAGCATGGCATTACTTAATTCTGTAGAAATTAAGAAATGGCCTATCTTTAAAACAAAAAGTATAAAGTGGGAATCTAATAGTATGCTAATGATCGGTGATGCTGCTCACGGTTTTCAACCTCATTTAGCACAAGGTGCAACTCAGGCAATAATAGATGCATATTACGCCTCAAAATGGCTTCTTGAGAAAGAAACAACTACGTATACAAAATTTCTTCAATCTAGAACCAATGTAATTAATAAAATTAGGTTAAATTCCCAACTAAATAGGTATATTTATCAACTCCCTTATCCATTAAGTATTGGAAGAGATCTAGTGTTAAAAAATACAAACCCATCTTATAATTGGCTTTTTCACGGAAATAATGAAGCTTAGTATAAATCTCAACAAAATAGCTCTTTTAAGAAACTCGAGAGGTTCGAATAATCCAGATATTGAAGTTTTTGCAAAGATTGCGTTAGATCATGATATTTTAGGACTAACAGTACATCCTAGACCCGACGAAAGGCATATCAACTTTAATGATCTTTTAAAGATAAAAACACTTACAAGTAATTTTGAAAAGGAATTTAATATTGAAGGTAATCCAATCGAACAGCCTGTAAATAATTATATCGGGTTTAAGCAAATTATTAATAAATTTAAACCTACACAGGCAACTTTGGTACCAGATTCCACCGATCAATTAACATCAGATCATGGTTGGAGATTAGAAGAGATTAATAATGCTGACTTTACAAATGAAATAAAGACAGCTTGTAACAGGTGCAGTATTTTTATCGATGCTGGTACAGATCTGTCAGAATTGAAGAACAAAGACATAGATTCAATTGAAATCTATACAGGACCATATGCAAATGCTTTTGAACTAAATGATTATAAAAAGCTCGATGAAGAAATTGAAAAAATTATTTTCACGTGTAAATCTGCAAAAAGTTATGGCCTAAGAATTAATGCAGGCCATGATCTTAATCTCTTAAACTTACCTAAATTAGTGTCATTAGGGTACATTGATGAAGTTTCAATTGGTCATGCTATTATTTCTGAATCTTTAACAAAGGGTTTTAAAAATACAATTAATCAATATATAGAAGTTACCAATGGATAAAGTTATCTCAGATATCAAGGATCAAATAAAAGAGAATAAAGTGCTTCTCTTCATGAAAGGTTCGCCTTACCAGCCACAATGTGGTTTTTCAGCAAAAGTCGCACAAATTTTGTTTTCTTATGATGTTGAATTCAGCTATATAGATGTTCTTGAATTTCCAGAGGTGAGGGCAAATCTTCCAAAAATTTCTGAATGGCCAACATTCCCACAATTATTTGTAGATGGTGAACTGGTTGGTGGTTGCGATATAATTTCTGAACTTCACGAGAGTGAAGAGCTCGCAGAAGTTTTAAGCTGAAGTAATTAGAGTTTGGAGGAAGTTTTTATTTCCAACTTTTTCAAGTAGATCTAGCTGTGTCTCAATATGATCCACATGTTCTTCTTCACTTTCTAGAATCCTTTGAAGCAAATCTCTCGATACAAAATCATTTACTGATTCACAAGCCAATATTGCTTCTCTAAGATCTGGAATAGCTTCATTTTCAAGTTTAAGATCATTGTGCAAAATTTCTATTGGCTCATTTGCAATATACACATTCCCTAGATAATTCATATTTGGAAGACCTTCAAGAAAGAGAATTCTCTGTATTAGCATATCTGCATGCTTCATTTCATCCATTGATTCAGCATATTCGTATTGAGCAAATTTATCTAAGCCCCAATCGGAAAGCATCCTCGAGTGTAAGAAATATTGGTTAATTGCTCTAAGCTCATTAGAGAGTATTTTATTAAGATGTTTTATGACTTTGTCATTACCTTGCATAAGGAATTTATATGTTCTTTACCCCTAAAAATCAAGGGAAAAAAGAATTTTGCTAATGATTCTCATTTAGAAAATGAATTGATTATTATTTAGTTATTTTTTTTCTGAATAACCGAGTCTTTGATGGATTTTTTCGCTGGAAGTTGTATATCCAAATGGAACTCTTTCCCCAGGAAATACTCTTTGGAATGCTTTCTGAACAGCAAGAGTAGTTTCATGAAATCCTGAGAGAATTAAATTTAATTTACCAGGATAAGTATTAATATCTCCAACCGCAAAAATACCTTCTTTATCAGTTTGAAAATTTTCTGTATTCACATGAATCTTATTTCCGCTTAATTGTAGATCCCAGTCATTAATTGGACCGAGTTTTTTATTTAAACCATAAAAAAACAAGATGTAATCGACGTCTATATTAGAATTTTCTTTTGTTTCAGTATTGAATAGCTCAACTGAATCTATTTGATCTGTACCTTTTATATCTTTGATTATGAAAGGTGTTAAAAGATTTATCTTTTTTTCATCAGCTAATTTTCTAACTGCCATTTCTGTATCAGGCGCGCCTCTAAAAGCATCCCTACGATGTATGAGGTCAATTTTTGCTCCAACTTTTTGTAACTCAACCGTCCAGTCCAGAGCGCTATCTCCACCACCAAATATTGCTACCTTTTTATCTTTAAAAATTGTTTTATCTTTAATTGAGTAAAAAATCTTTTTTTCTTCCAGATGTGAAAAATCACACTCAAGATTTGGTTTGATTGGTTCAAACGAACCAGCACCAGCAGCTATAAATATATTTGAACATTCAATACTTGTTCCCTTATTTGTTTTCACAAGATATTGATCAGTTCCCCCGCTAATTGATTCTACTCTTTCACTAAGTACTAATTCATAATCAAAAGGTTTAATTTGTTCAACAAGTGCGTCAACATGTTCTTGTGCAGTTTGGTAAGGTACACCTGGGATATCAAAAATTGGTTTATCAGGATACAATTCAGCACACTGTCCACCAGGTTTATCAAGATTATCAATTAGAGTACATTTCAATCCTAAGATTCCAGCCTCAAATACAGTGAAAAGACCAACAGGCCCAGCTCCGATTACTAATATATCTGTTTTCATTTAACTCTCATCCCTGGTTCAGCACCACTATCAGGTTCAATCATATAAACTTCTTCACCACCAGGACCAGCTGCAAGAATCATACCCTCTGATAATCCAAAGCTCATCTCCCTTGGCTTAAGATTGTTTACAAGTACAACAAGCTTATCTTTTAGGT
>CAJXFH010000023.1:0-10997 GCA_913052565.1 uncultured Gammaproteobacteria bacterium
AGCTTCTGGAAAAACTACTGCCACTAGTTTTTTTATGAAGAAAGGAATCAATATAATTGACGCCGATGATATTTCTAGAGAATTACAGCAGTCAGGCTCAAAGGCATATGAAGAAATAGTTACAAAGTTTGGTAAAAAAATCCTTAGACCAAATAAAGAAATAGATCGAACAATTCTTCGGGAGATGGCTTTTTCTGATATAAATACAAGAAAATGGCTTGAGGATTTAATGCATCCATTAATTAAAGAAGAAACTATAAAAAGATTTTCAGACACTAAGTCAAAGTGGGCCATTTATAGTGCTCCATTGTGGAGTAAAGAAAATATATTTAGTAGAACTCTTGTTATTGATGCTCCAAAAAATATTCAAATTAAAAGATTGTTAGAGAGAGATAGTTGCTCAAAAAAAACCGCTGAAGAAATGATTGATGCTCAGCTTCAAAGCAATGAAAGAAATAACTTTGCCACTGATTTAATTATTAATGATGATTCAATTGAAATATTTGAAAGTAAATTAGATTTCTACTTCAATTTATATAATAAGTTAGCTGATGAATGAGAAAATAAATCTGTCATGTCCGAATTGTAAAAAGATTGTCGAAATTCACTCTAAGTACAAGCCATTTTGTTCTAAAAGTTGTAAAAGTATAGATTTTCTTAGGTGGGCAAACGAAGAGATTTCAATTGAAACTTATGAAGGAGAGGACGAAGATTAGTTGTTTTTATTTTGATTCTTTCTTTGTTCAAACTCTTCCTTGCTCATAGTTTGAATTTTTATATTGAACAGTATTTTTACAATGTCATCTTTAAAGGCTTCAATCATTGAGTCAAAAAGATAAAAAGATTCCTTTTTAAATTCGTTAATAGGATTTCTCTGAGCATATGCTCTCAATCCAATATTGCTTCTTAATGAATCAATATTTTGGAGATGGCGCTTCCAAGCTGCATCCATAACCTGAATTGCTATCTGTCTTTCTAATTCTGCTTTTCTCTCCTTTAGCTTATTAAACTTTTCCACATAAAATTTTTGATAATAATCATTGAGGTAGTCCATTAGCTTTCCAAAACTAAGATTGTTTCTTTCAATGAGGTTAAAATCAGGACTTGATCCAAGCATTTGTGATAGTGCTTTATCGAGATTATCAAACTTCCAGTTAGAAACCTGATCTTCTGGCAATAATTTGTCAGCAGTTTTTTCTAAAAGATTATCAAGATATTCAAATATTAATTTTTCTGAGTCATTTTCCTCTAGAAAATAGTCTCTCAATTTATAAATAGTTAATCTTTGATCATTAGAAACATCATCATATTCAAGAATTTGTTTTCGAATTTCAAAGTTTCTGTTTTCTATTTTCTTTTGTGCATTGGCAATAGCACCATTTAAAAGTGGATGCTCAATACTTGAATCATCCATACCATCACTAAGTCTTGCAAATAATTGTTTTCTATTGTCATCAATAAATAACCTCAACACTGTGTCATCAAGAGATAAGAAAAATCTTGAGTATCCTGGATCTCCTTGACGACCTGATCTTCCTCTTAATTGATTATCAATTCGTCTTGATTCGTGTCTTTCTGTGCCAATTACATGCAACCCACCAGCATCAATAACTTGATTGTGCTTCTCTTGCCATTCGCTGTCATCATTTTCTTGTTTGCCTCCGAGCACTATATCTGTTCCTCTTCCTGCCATATTGGTCGCGATTGTAATTGCTCCTGGTCTACCAGCTTCCGCAATGATTACAGCTTCTTTTTCATGGTATTTTGCATTCAAGACTTGATGTCTTATTCCTTCTTTTTTTAATCTATTTGATAGCTTTTCTGAGCTTTCTATTGAAGCTGTACCTACTAAGATTGGTGCACCTTTTTCGTGAATTCCTTTTATTTCATGCAGTAGAGCATTAAATTTGTCATCCTCATTTACATAGACAACATCATTCATATCATTTCTGATCATTTCCTGATTAGTGGGCAGCACCACAACATCCATCCCATATATTTCTTTAAATTCAGCTGCTTCTGTATCTGCGGTTCCTGTCATTCCAGATATTTTGTCGAAAAGTCTAAAGAAATTTTGATAGGTTGTTGAAGCTAATGTTTGTGTTTCTTGTTGTATAGGAACTCTCTCTTTACATTCTAAAGCTTGCATTACGCCTTCTGAAACTCGTCTCCCTGGCAACTTTCTACCCGTATTGTCATCGATGAGAACCACTTTATTGTTCTCTACCATGTAATGTACATTTTTTTCAAAAAGCAAATTAGCTTTTAAAGTTGCCTGTACATATTTCAAAAATTTCAAATTATTTGTTGTATATAAACTTTCATCTTCTTTAATTAAGTTTCTATTAGCTAAAAATTTTTCGACTTTTTCAAAACCATTATCTGTAAGCTCTACAGTTCTAAGTTTTTCATCTATAAGAAAGTCGCCAATCTCATTATCTTCAAGAGGCTCTTCTTCTGTGCCTTCTCGTAATTGACGCTCAAGGTTTGGCAGCAATTTTAAAAATACTGGATATGCTGAAGCATCATCATCTGTCGCACCAGAAATTATAAGAGGTGTTCTTGCCTCATCGATAAGAATGGAATCAACCTCATCGACGATTGCAAAATTCAGGTCCTTCTGTGTTTTTTGATTTTGAAAAAGAACCATATTGTCTCTGAGATAGTCAAAACCCAATTCACTACTGGTACAGTAAATAATATTTGATTCATAAGTTTCTTTTTTATCATTAAAATTTTGTGCCGATGTTAGCGCACCAACTGTTAATCCGAAATACTCATATATTGGCCGCATCCAATTAGCATCTCTTTCTGCAAGGTAGTCATTAACTGTAACTACATAAACTTTTTTCCCAGAAAGGGCATTAAAAACAGCAGGCAAGGTTGCAACTAAGGTTTTCCCTTCTCCTGTTTTCATTTCTGTAATATTTCCACCATTTAGAACCAGACCACCAATCATTTGGCAATCATAATGTCTGAGACCGAGAGTTCTATTTGATGCTTCTCTTACAGCTGCAAATACTTTGGCTAAGTCATCATCCTGATTGTGAAGTTTGAAATTTCTAAATTCCTCTTCGTTTAAATTTTTGAAGTCTTCCTCAAGTAAATTAATTTTATTTACAACCTTTTGATAAGAGTCAATCCTTCTTTGATTTGAAGATTTAAAAATTTTACCTAGTAGATTTATCATTATGCTAATTCTTCAGAGATTGGTTTGAGATAGTTTATTGGAGCATCTTTGATTTCGTCTATTTCGATGATCTTGTAAGCATTTTCACTTTCTATTTTTTTAAGCAGCTGATTATTTAGTGCATGGCCTGATTTAAATCCATAAAATTCTCCAATTAAGTTATGACCTAATAGATAGAGATCGCCTATCGCATCCAACATCTTATGTTTTACAAATTCATCCGCAAACCTTAAGCCGCCTTCATTTAAAACATCTTCATCACCGATACCAATAGCATTATTTAAGTTAGCTCCAAGGGCTCTATTATTTTTCTTGAGCATCTCCAAATCACTGTAAACACCAAAGGTTCTGGCACGACTTACCTGCCGTATGAATGAAGTTTGTGAAAAATCTATTGAAGCTGTTTGAGGATATTTTTTATAAACTGGATGATCAAACTCTAAACCAAAGGAAACTCTAAATCCCTTATAAGGCTTAATTTTAGCCACAGCATCATCTCTTTGAACCTGAACTGATTTTGTAACATATATAAATTTTTTGACTGCGCTCTGTTCAACAATCCCTGCAGCTTGTATCAAAAAGACAAATCTAGTTGAACTGCCCTCCATGATGGGAATTTCAGGCCCGTCACAATCAATAATGCAATTATCAACACCTATGCCTGCCAAAGCTGACATTAGATGCTCAATTGTTGCTATCTCAGCACCATCAGACTCAAGTGTTGTTGAGAGTGTAGTATCGCCAACGTTATTCGCTTGAGCTGGTATCTCAACAATCTTATCTCCTTTTTTTCTTCTAAATATAATCCCAGTATTTGGTGCAGCAGGATGAAGTGTTAATGTTGCTTTTATACCTGTGTGCAAACCAACGCCTGTGGCTGAAGTTTTATTTCTTATAGTTCTCTGAGCAAGCATAAGTAAGCTATTTTAAGTTATTAAGTATCAATTTTATATCAAAGTTTATTTGTTACATCATAAAGAGCAACTGAGACTGCAACTGAGACATTGAGTGATGATGTTTGTCCTCTTTTGCTTATTTTCAATAATTGATCACAATTTTTTTGGACTAAAGTTCTTAAGCCCTTCTCTTCATTTCCAAAAACTAGAACATTTTTTTCCGAAAATTTTTGTTTTTTTATATCAAGTGAAGCATGTTCAGAAAAACCTGTTACCCAGTAATCATTTTTTTTCAATTTCTTTATGAGCTCTGACGTATTTGAAGTTTTATAAAGATTAAGATCATAAGCAGCACCCGTTGATGTTTCTATTGCTGCTGGGTTACTAAAGTCAGCAGAGTCATGTTTTGGAATTACAACAGAATCAACTCCGAAAAACGAAGCGCTTCTCAAGCATGAACCTAAATTACGTGTATCTTGTATTTCATCAAGAATAAGAACTAAATTTCCTAAATCGTAGTCTGAGCTTTTTAAATCTTTCACCACAGGTGCTTTACAAAGACCAGAAATTTTCTTATTTTTTTCAAGTATTCTGATGCCTTTATTTCTGGCTTCTTCAAGAATTTTTTTTGCTTTTGGGCTTTCTGCTTTTCCCTCCAACGCAATAATTTTTTCTGGCTTTTCATGCAGAAGTGCCTGAAGTACATGCATATTGTTTATAACTACATTCATAAATTAATAATACAGTGAAATCTTACCTTCAAGCTCTTTAACGTCACCAATGTAAACATCAATTTGTGAGCCAAGAGAAAACTTATTACCTCTCTTTCTGCCCTGAAGTGTATGATGCCTTGCATTGTATCTGTAGAAATCATTTGGTAAATCATTTACATGTAATAAACCGCTTGTAAATAACTCTGGTATTTCTATAAATAATCCAAAATCTTTAACTCCTGTAATGAAGCCTGAAAAACTTTTTCCTATAAATTGTTTCACATGCTGGCAAATTAAGTTTTGAACTACTTGTTTTGAGGCATATTCTGCTAATTTTTCCTTCTCCGAGCATTCTTCAAGAATTTGCTGAAGAGCAGCATCGTTGTATTCCTGTTTCGTAAGAATTCCAATAATGATCCTGTGAACAAGTAAGTCAGGGTATCTTCTAATAGGCGAAGTAAAATGAGTGTATTTTGGGAATTTTAAACCAAAATGCCCCTTATTAAGTGTGCTGTATTCTGCTCTCTGCATTGCTTGCAATACAAGCGTATTTAGAATTGACGAATCTTCTCTTTTGCAAATTTTTTCTATAAAAAAGGACAGATTATCAACATCCTCAACACTACCATTCCAATTGATTGCTCGATTCTTTAAAACTTGAGATAAACGATCTATTTTCAAAGATTCTGGATAATCATGAATTCTAAAGACACCTTCTTTGGCATATTTGCTTAGAAAGTCAGCAGCTGAAATATTTGCACACAACATAAATTCTTCTATTAATTTATGCGCCTTTAGTCTTTTGCGTGCTTGTACTTTTTTAACCTTAGCTTGTTTATCTGTTGAAACAAAAGGCTCAGATATTTCAAAATCTAAAGCTCCTCTAGATTTTCTATTTTTTAACAATTTTTCAAAAAGAAAGAAAGATGATTTCAAAGAGTTTTCATAAACTACATTCTCAATTCCAGAATTAATAAATTCCTCAACTTGGTTATAAGTTAATCTTGCTGCTGATCTAATAATGCCCCTTTGGAATGTGTATTCTTCTATGTGACCATTTTTATCGAAACTTATATTTACACATAAACATCTGCGCCTTTTGTTTGGCTGTAAAGAGCAAAGCTCATTTGATAATTTTTCTGGTAACATTGGTATTACTTTTTTAGGCAAATAAACTGAAGTAGTTCTTTTCCTTGCCTCTTTATCAAGAGCAGAGTTAGGTTTTACATAAAATGAAACATCAGCTATAGCTACTCGAAGAGTAAAACCAGATTCAGTCATTGAGCAATGAATTGCATCGTCAAAATCCTTAGCATCCTCACCATCGATGGTTACAAAAGGTAAATTCTCAAGAGAATCTTCTTTTTTGTGAAAATTATCATTTGAAATTTTTGCTTCTTTAAGAACATCCTCTGGCCATGAATCAATAATCTTATAATCTGCTAGAGCTTTTTTATGAAAATCTAAAATTGTAACTTCGGAACTCAAAATATTATTTGTTAAAAATTTCGCTATCTTCTTTAAAAGATTTGAATTCAAGAGCATTTCCGAAAGGATCTTTAAAAAACATTGTTTTCTGTTCGCCAGGCAAGCCCTCAAATCTTACATATGGCTCAATAATGAATTTGATGCCAACAGAGGTTAATCTTTCACTGAAAGAATCAAAGTGATCCCAATCAAGAACAATGCCAAAATGTGGTATCGGAACATCTTTTCCATCAACTTCATTGCTAAATGTATTTGTTTCGCCAATATGACAAACTAATTGATGTCCAAAAAAATTATAGTCAATCCAGTGTTCGTCTGATCTTCCCTCTTCAAAACCGAGCATAGAGCCATAAAAATTTCTTGCGAGCTCTAGTGATGAAACAGGTATAGCTAGGTGAAATGGTCTCAACCTCATTTTCTCTCCTTTGCTTTTTTTGCATTGTAAGATTCTAGATCCCTTTTCCATTCTTCAAGATACCATCCATCATTACCAATTTTGTTAACGTATGAATAAAATATTCTGCCATTTTCGTCCATGAACCCTTGTTCAAATGGCTTTCCAGTTTTGACGTTAATTCTCATGTGTTCTTGTTTCAATTCCACAGGCTTTCCAGTTCTTCAAGCTCGTATTATAGTTTAGATATGAGAAATTTATTATTAATAGTTATAGCTTTAGGCTTTGGACTTAATGCAGACTTAAAAGATGCTCTAGATGAAGAGCTCGTAACTCTCATGCCAAAAGTTATTGAATGGCGCCATGATATTCACGAAAATCCTGAGCTTGGAAATAGAGAATTTAGAACATCAAATAAAGTAAAAGTTCATTTAGAAAGTCTTGGAATAGAGGTTGAGTCAGGAATAGCCTACACAGGTGTAGTAGGTTTAATTAGAGGCGGAAAGCCTGGTCCAACTGTAGCTTTAAGAGCTGATATGGATGCTCTGCCAGTTGAAGAAAAAACTGGCTTGCCATTTGCCTCAAAAGTAAGAACTACCTATTTAGGGAATGATGTTGGAGTTATGCATGCTTGTGGTCATGATGCTCATGTTGCAATCTTGATGGGAGTTGCTGAATTTCTTGCAAAAAATAGAGACCAATTGCAAGGCAACGTAATGTTAATTTTCCAGCCTGCTGAAGAGGGACCACCAGAGGATGAAGGAGGCGGAGCAAAAATGATGCTTCAAGAAGGAATATTCGAGAGATACAATCCAGAAGTTATCTTTGGACTACATGTCACAAACATTCCTAATGGCGTGTTATCTGTAAAATCAGGACCAGCAATGGCTGCTGCATCTGCGTACAGAATTACAATTAAAGGCGTACAAACACATGGTTCAACACCATGGTCAGGCATCGACCCGATTATGGCGACAGCTCAATTGATAGAATCACTTAATACTGTTGTCAGTAGAAGAATAAATATTATTAATAATCCTGCAGTAGTATCTGTTGGTATGGTTAAAGCTGGAACAAGGAATAATATAATTCCTGAAGATTCAACAATAACTGGAACAATAAGAACATTTGATCCTGTGCTTCGAAAAGAAATATATGATGAAATAGAGCAACTTGCTAACGGCGTTGCCGTTGGAACTGGCACAGATATTCAAGTTGAATTTGACGTAGGTGGTTTCTATCCAGTTACAGTAAATAACCCTCAGTTACTGGAAAGAATGAGCCCTTCTTTAAAAGCAGCTTCACCTGGAAAATATTATGAGTCTCAAACACCAGTCACTGGTGCTGAAGATTTTTCTTATTTTTCACAAGAGATACCAGGACTTTACTTCTGGCTTGGTATAAATAAACCTGGTGAAGGCTTATCAGCAAATTTTGGAGAAAGAACCGATGTTCCAGGGAACCACTCGCCATATTTTATTGTTGATGATTCGGCCCTTGATGAAGGTGTTAAAGCACTAACGTATCTTGTCCTTGACTACCCCAACACTAACTAGAGCAAGACTCTATTGACAAAATTAAGCATCAAATTATGAGAGTCTGGCGTTTCAACTAAAGAATCAAGAACTCTTTGAAACTGCTCCTCACTGTTGGTGTACTTTTCTTTATAAATTGCAAGTCTTTGAAATACTGTAGATCTATCTACTTCTGGATGAAACTGAAAAGCCCATAAGGGTTTGTCTCTTAATTTAAAACTATGTAGACATTGATCAGTAAAAGCTAAGAGATCAAGATTTTTTGGCAATTCAATCGCATATTGTCGATGTATTGATAAGGCTGGAAAATTGTCTGGAGTCCCTTTAAAAACTGCATCAATTTCTGCTAAATTAGTCAATCTTATCGGGATGCTCCCCATTTCATAATCTTTATCTTTGCTCAGTATTACACCACCAAATGCTAAAACTGCTAGCTGAAAACCAAAACAGGATGCAAATGTGGGAATACCATTGTCTCCAGCAAACCTGATAAGTTTTATGCAATCAGTAACAAAAGGATATTTTTCTGGCTCAAGTACATTTGCTTCACTAGCTCCTCCGACATAAAGTGCATGAAATCCTTCAAGAACTGATTCATTAAAATTTGGAGTATCAAAAACATTCAGCACAGATATTTGATCTATATTTAATTGGCTGTATTTTGCAAAGCTCTCAAGTTCTTCTCTTCGAACTTTTGCATCATCTCTAATTTGTAATAAAAGAATTTTTAAATCATTTCTTTGCATAAAGTGCTTTTTGACAATTTATTGAATCTCATAATTAATGTATAATGTAGCTATGATTCAATACATAATTGTCGGTTTTCTTGGAATCTTGTCAATCATATCAATGTGTTTATTTCTGGTCATAAAAGAAGGCACAAAAGGCATAAAAGCTAAACCTTACAAGACAAAGAGCGGAATAGTCCATACTGCAGAGAGAACCCGCGAAAATCATATTGTCTGAATAATTAGAAAAATGGAGCCACCTGTCAGAGTCGAACTGACGACCTACTGATTACAAATCAGTTGCTCTACCAGCTGAGCTAAGGTGGCTTGGATGAAGATTCTACATTAATTCAAATCTTCTTTAAAGAATAAGTTTGTTTCTACAAACTATTCAAATCCTATAGCTTGATTGATAGTATTAATTTACAAATCCAATTTAGGAAAATTTTATGAAAAAAATATTTTTAATAATTTTGTCGTTATTTATGTTTGGAATTTTCGCAGATGAATTACCTGCAAATTTTTCAAAGTATCAAGCACATTATGCTTTTAAATGTGATCAAGGAGAAAAATGTGCTGCTGTATTTGATAAGTACATGAATGCACCTGCCGTGAAAGCAATGAATCTTGAAGTTGATTTATATGCATTAGCACATCAAGGATGGAATGGAGCCACTCACCAAATTTCCTACTATTATAAAAATGCAGATGAGTATGCTATGGCTGGCAATGTTTTCAACACTTCTAAAGCAGGTTCAATGTTTAGAAATGCAATGAATAAGCTTGGAGCAGAATTGATTATGTCAAGCATGACTAAACACATTGCAGCTAATGTTTCTGATGATGCAGGGTCAGAGCTTGTAACTGTAAATTGGGATCTGAATGTTTCAAATCCAGCTGAGTTTTTGCCACTTTGGGTAGAATTATCAAATAGTACTGAAGGTTATGAGTGGAATGCAGATGCATGTGGAGTGCAAGCTCATATTCTTGGAAATAATGGGAACGGTATTACACATAACGTCTGGTGTACTTTTGCAACACCACAAGCAGCATTGAGCTTCTTAGATAATTACGCTACTACACCTGAATTTGCTGAGTACAGTGCAAATGTGTCAGAGCATAGAACATTTCTTAGATCTCACATGTCATATTTAGTTAATGAATATAATCCTGACTAATTTATGCGAATAATTTTAAAAGGAGGCTTCTGCCTCCTTTTTTATTTATATGCACATCCAGTCCCTTTAATTCCACAATAGCCACCCGGATTTTTTGCTAGGTATTGTTGATGATAGTCCTCTGCTGGATAGCTTAGATCTAGTAAAGCTATTTCTGTAGTGATTAGTGAAAAATTTGAATTACTTAGTATAGATTGGTACACATCTCTTGATTCAGTTGCAATTTTTAATTGCTCATCATTTTTACAAAAAATTGCAGACCTGTATTGGCTTCCAACATCATTGCCTTGTCTCATTCCTTGTGTTGGATCATGACATTCCCAAAAAGTTTTGAGGATTTCTTCCAAAGTAATTTTATCTTTTTCAAAAATTATATTTACGGTTTCTGCATGACCAGTTACTCCAGTACATACTTGCTCATAATTTGGATTTGGTCTTGCACCTCCACAGTAAGAAGCATATGTTACCCAGACTCCTGTTAATTCCCAGAAAACTCGCTCGACTCCCCAAAAACAACCTGCGCCAAGTATAATTTCTTCAGTATTATTTGGATATGAGTCAAATAAATCTCTACCACTTACAAAATGTTTCATAGTTGAATTATATATGTATTGACTATCGAATTTCTAAGTTGATAATAACAAATTCACCCTGGAGGGGTTGGGGAGCGGTCAAACCCAGCAGACTGTAAATCTGCCGCCTCGTGCTTCGAAGGTTCGAATCCTTCCCCCTCCACCATTTCTACCCAATTTATGAAAGGTATATAATGGTTGAAGCTTTACGTTTTAGGGTATATGATATGCGCTCATATAGCTCAGTAGGTAGAGCACTTCCTTGGTAAGGAAGAGGTCACCGGTTCAAATCCGGTTATGAGC
>CAJXFH010000024.1:0-9308 GCA_913052565.1 uncultured Gammaproteobacteria bacterium
TTAGCCAAACTTTTCAGCAAGCTTTGCTTTATCTGACTCGTAATATCTGCCTGCTAAGTAATAAAATAAAGGCCCTAATATTAGAAACATAACACTGAAAGCCACAAGTAGAAGTGTGTATGGGTTTTCAACACCCTGTGAAATTAAGTTATCTGAAAGCATACCCATGAGCAATGAACCAGGAACGATTCCAAGCATATTCAAACAAAGAAGTAAAAATGCCACAACTGTACCTCTGATTGATGATGGAACCAATTCTTGAACAACTGCTAATACAGGGCCATAAAAACAACCCAAACTAAAAGCTGAACCACATATTCCAACCCAAAATAAAAATGTGTCTGTTTCCAAGTACCTAGTGAATGCAAAAGGTAAAATGATTAGAGTTAAGATAAATAAGAACCATGTTCGAGGTAAATTAAACTTTTTAAGCGCCCAATCACTGGCAATGCCGCCAAAAAGACTTCCTAGAACGCCAAAAAAGACAAAAATCCAACCATTTATTTGAGCAAAATCATTTGCATTAAAGCCTTTATCTTCAACTGCCCAAACTACTTCAAATTGTGCTGCTCCTAGAACTATATGGTAAAGAGTGCCGGCTATGATAGTAAAAACTAATGATTTTGAAGTCATTAAAACTTTCCCTAGGAGAGAAATAATCTCCCAAAATGATCTTGTATCTTTTGTAGTGCTTTGGTTGCGTCTTGGAGTATCTTTAACAAATAGCATGCCCAACCCAAGCACTAAACCGAGAAATCCAAGAAGGTAAAAACAGCCTCGCCAACCTATGTATGGTTCAATGTAGCCAGCTATGATTAAACTAAAACCCACCCCAACAGGAACGCCTAGATAATAGAAACCAGCAGCAAAACCAAGTCTTTTTTGTTCATAACGATCTGACAAGATTGACATTGTGGTAGGTGTTATAGCTGATTCACCCACTCCGATAAATAGTCTAGGTATTGCAAGTGTAACGAAGTTTTTAGCCAAGCCTGAAACAGCCGTGAAAGCACTCCAAAGTATTACACCAATGCCTATAATTTTTGTTCTGTTATACCTATCTGCTAAAGTTCCTACAAACAGACCTGCAATGGTATAGAAAAAAATGAATACTACACCTGTTAATAAACCAATATCGGTATTTGTTAAATTGAGGTCACTTTTTAAAAAAACTGCGAAGCTCGATATGAACTGGCGGTCAACAAAATTTATAACATTTAGGATTGTTACAAAAATTAAAAAAGATGTATTTTTTAGATTTAAAATAATCTACTCCATAAAGCTATTTAGTCTTTCATAAGCTTCAATGAATTCTTCTTTAAATTTCTGAACAGTTTGGCCTGCAGTAATTCTTTCATTCACTAAACCAATGCCTTGGCCAACCCAATAAGTTGCAAGTTTTTTTGCACCTTCATGGCCAACTTCTGCAGCCTTATCAATTTTGTCCAAAGCAGGTTCGCTAACCATAGTTTGTAGCGGCATTGGAAGTGGGTCTGGTGCATCTTTTGATAACCAAGCATCTGTCCACTCTGATTGCAGTTGTCTTGAATGCTTACCTGTTCTGCTTCTTGACCTTACTGTTTGATTTGAGCTTGCTTCAAGCATTTTTTCTTTAACTACTTCTGATGTCTCTGCTTCTGAGGTTGTTAAAAATACTGAAGCACACCAAGCTCCTGAAGCTCCCATAGCCATTGCTCCAGCCATTTGCTCGCCTGTACAAATACCACCAGCAGCAAGAATTGGGACATCCCTCATCCCTTTAATCGCTCGTGCAACTTCCGGAATGAGTACCATGGTTGAAACACTACCACAGTGACCGCCACCTTCAGTGCCTGAAACAACAAGAATATCAACGCCAGCTTCAACTTGCCTAACAGCATGTTCCTTAGCACCAACTAAAGCAGCTACCGGTACATTGTTTGCTTTGCATAAATCTAGCATCCATTTCGGAGGTACACCCAAAGCGTTAGCGTATAGTTTTACTCCATGCTTAAAACCAATTTCAATCATCTTTGTGGCGCCATCTTCTTTCATATTTGCACCCCAATTTGAATATTCAGTTGTTTGCTTACGAAGATCCTCTCCATCAATATCATGTTTTTGTAAAACATCAGCCCTAAAGTCTCTGTACTCTTGGGGTATCATTGATGCCAGGTGATCA
Organism: uncultured Gammaproteobacteria bacterium; assembly: GCA_913052565.1. Lineage (GTDB taxonomy): Bacteria > Pseudomonadota > Gammaproteobacteria > Magnimaribacterales > TMED112 > TMED112. Next base: position 2,162 of record CAJXFH010000024.1, read on the forward strand.
GGGTCAACACTTCCTTCTTTACCGACAAACTTATTTGGCACCAATAGATCTAAGCCATATGGTTTACCATCAACGTGATCATCAATCCATTTTAATTCTTGTTCTAATATTTCAGGCGTCATGCCAACTGCACCTAAAACGCCCATACCACCTGCTTTTGAAACTTGTGCCACGACATCTTTGCAATGACTGAAAGCTAATAGTGGAAATTCTATATCTAGTATTTCACAAATTTTTGAATTCATAATTCCCCCTTCTATGTAATTTTAAAGCTATTGTTTGCATTTCCTATTATATCCTCAGAATTATTTCCAGTTAGGCTCTCTTTTTTCTAAAAATGCTGTAATGCCTTCAATAGCTTCATCAGTTTGTAGACTTTCATTGATTTCATTCTCTAGAAATTCCATTGAGGCTTCAAAATCATTAAATTCTTGTTGAGCGTGAGCCTTCAAACCTCTTTGCATTGCCTTTGGTGGTAGCCCTGCTAGCTCAGCCACTATTGAGTTAACCTGTGAATTAAAATCTTTTTCATTCAGAACCTCAGTCACCAGTCCAGTCTCTTTTGCTTGCAAAGCATTTATTGAGTTGCCACGCATAATAAAATCTAAACCTTGTCTTTTAGGCATAACTCTGAACAAGCCTGCCATAACCATGAATGGCCATATACCTCTTTTAATTTCTGGAGCTGTAAAAGTCACATTTTCACGTGCATATGCGTGTGTAGAGTTACAGACTAGGAGGAGGGCACCTGCATAAACATCTCCTTCAATTCTACAAACAGTAGGTTTAAACAGACCTCTAAGTTTTTTTATTACATCTGCAAGATTTCCGTCCATATTTGGTATATCTTCATTTTCTTCACCTGCCATAGTTCGCAAATCTCCTCCTGCACAAAAAATATTACCTTGGGAGCTCAATTCTAAAACACGAACACTTTCTTCATTTGCTGCAAAATCAAGCACGTAGAGAAGCTCATTTGTCATTGCTGGGTTGATCGCGTGTTTCTTTTCAGGACGATTTAGTTTGATGTAAAGTACGTTATTTTTGTGCTCTACTATTATGGTTTTGAAATCAATCTCATTTATAGGCATAACTAACCTTTGAGGTCTTTGGGGCAATCAATTAATTTTGAACCTAGATATTCTCCTAGAGACTTTGCTTGCCCATCTCTTCTATTATTTGATGATACTCCATTCTCCAGCAAACCTCTAACAAAGAAGTTTAAGGCTAAAATATTAGGGAATTCATGTCTTTCAATCTCATATTCTTTCAAATCTGGTAAAAGTTTTTTTAATTCTTCAACTGTTAAGAAATGATAAAGGAACTGATAGCTTTCTAGATCTTTAGCCCAAGTTCCTAAGTTGGCGCAGCCGCCTTTATCACCAGATCTGGTACCAAATATTCTTCCAAAAGCGATTTTTTCTGTTTCATTAATTTCCATTTCCTCTACTTTTATTTCAGTTTTCTCTACATCAAAATTTTTATGGGTAGGAACTTCAATTCCATACTCTTTGCCATCAAAATGGACAGTTTCTCGCACTTTGTCATTACCAATCAATGCTGGCCAATATGATATGAATGGGCCTCCCTGTTTGATATCGCTCTGTACTGTCCAGCCAGGATAATTTGCTAAACCCAGCTCAACTACTTTTGCACTGAATATCCTCCCAACTACTTCAGGAATCCTAGATTTCACATCAATTTTTAATGTAGCCATAGCCTCTTCATTTGTATCAGGATTAGGTTTATCAGTTCTTATTAATTGCACAGAGACGTCATCAAATTTTTCTTTGCCACCTAATGAATGAAATAGTTCATCAGTAAATATTTCGGCTTTTTCTGGAATGTCTAAACCAGTTAAAATCAACTCCATACTATTTTTATAGCCTCCAGAAAGATTCATACAAACTTTGTGATTTGCTGGTGGAGGAGATCCTTTGGTTCCTGAGATGAAAACTTTATTATCTTCAACATCTTCAATTTTAAGGGTATCAAAATGCGCAACAACGTCAGGGTTCAGGTAAGCTGGTGATTGAATTTCGTAAAGCAATTGTGCTGTAACAGTGCCTTTTGAAACAAGTCCTCCAGTATCAGGATGTTTAGTAATAAAAAAACTACCATCATTCTTAATTTCTGCAATTGGGTAGCCTATATTTCTGAAGGTTGGCACTTCTTTAAAGAAAGAATAATTTCCGCCTGTGGCTTGTGCCCCACATTCAATAATATGGCCAGCAGCAAGAGCACCAGCTAACTTATCAAAATCATCTCTATTCCAATTAAATTTCCAAGCGGCGGGCCCCATTACAACCGCTGCATCTGTCACTCTTGGACAGATCACAATGTCTGCTCCCAAATCAAGTGCTTGTTTTATGCCCCAGCAACCAAGGTAAGTATTCGCTGAAAGAGGAGGCATATCTTGATCAAAGAAATTTTCATTAGTATCAATATTGGTAAGTTTTTCTCCAGCTAATTTTAATTCTGAAAGTCTCGGCATTAAATCATCACCATCAATGTAGGCAACTTTCAGATCTAGACCTAAGGCATTCAAGATTTTATGAACTTCATTAGCCATGCTCTTAGGATTAAGGCCACCGGCATTAGATACAATTTTTATATTTTTTTCAGCACAAGTTGCAGCAACATCATTAAGTTGCTTGAGGAAAGTACCTACAAATCCTGCTTGTTCTCCTCTCTGCATTTTTTGACTAAATAATATAGCCATAGTTAATTCAGCAAGATAATCACCTGTTAAAACATCTATTGGTCCGCCCTCGACCATTTCTTTTGCCGCAGAGAGTTTGTCTCCATAAAAACCACTGCAATTACCTATTTTTATTAGATCTTCCATTTAATCAATTTTCATTAGTAAACTTCCATTTTCTACCTGATCACCAACTTTCACAAATAGATCTGAAATTATTCCTTGGTCACTAGCTTTAATAGTGTGTTCCATTTTCATTGCCTCTAAAATGATCAGCGTATCTCCTGCTTTAACTTTTGCCCCTTTTTTATTCATAATCTTTAATATTTTTCCAGGCATTGGCGCAACCAATCCACCCTCAATTGAAACTTCATTTGGATCTGCAAACCGTGGATTGATTTTAAAGCAGACATCACCTTTGCCAAGGTTAACGGTTATAAGATCATTTTGTTTTGTGATCTGAGCACTCAAAATAATTTCATCTAATTCAACTCTAATGCCAGCTTGGTTATGATCTAGTAATTTAGCTTTTGACTCCGAAATTCTTTCAAAATATTTTCTGTGAATAACTATATCTTCAGATATATTTTCGTAAGAAAAGATATATTCCTCTTCTTGATATGTGAAAGATATGTTCTCTTTTGGCATGATTCCATTTGTCCAATTGCGTGGCAGAAAATTGAGTCGTTCATTATCAAGCTTATTCATTTGCTGTAACCAAAGCACTGCAGCTTTCATAGACTTGTCGACAAGACCTTTATCAATATCCAGAAATATTTTTTTCGATTCTCTTTCAATAAAATCAGAGGTTGTTTTTCCGCCTAAAAAGGATTTATTTTCCAAACAATTTACAAGGAATTCCTTATTCGTAATTAGTCCAGCAATATGTGTTGATTTCAATTCTTTAGCTAAAAGTTTAGAAGCTTGTTCTCTTGTTTCAGCATGTGCAATTACCTTCGCTAGCATCGGATCATAATTAGGTGTTACTACATCTCCTGACTCAACTCCGTTATCCCATCGAATACCTTCGTTCAATGGATAGTGCATTTTTTCTAATTTTCCAATTTCTGGTAAGAAGTTGTTATTTGGGTTTTCTGCATAAATTCTTGCTTCGATGGCATGCCCAGAATGTCTTATATCATCTTGCTTTAAACTTAATTTTTTTCCTTCCGCAATTTTAATTTGTTCTTTAACAAGATCTATTCCTGTCACAGCTTCTGTAATTGGGTGTTCTACTTGTAGACGAGTATTAACTTCAAGAAACCAGAATTCATTTGTTTCCTCATCAAATAAGAATTCAACTGTGCCTGCTGATTTATAGTTAATCTTTTTTGCAAGGTTTGCTGCAGTTGAAGTAATTTCAGATCTTATCTTTTCAGTTAATCTGGAGGAGGGGGATTCTTCAATTATTTTTTGATGTCGTCTTTGAATGGAGCATTCTCTTTCCCCTAAATGAATTACATTTCCGAAATTATCTGCAAGTATTTGAACTTCTATGTGTCGTGATTTGCTAATAAATTTCTCAAGAAAGACTCTATCATCACCAAAGCTTGAGCTTGCCTCTCTTTTTGCTGCCGCTATTGCATCTTTTAGTTGGCTTTGTGTTTCAACAATTCTCATGCCTTTTCCACCGCCACCTGCTGATGCCTTAACTAAAATTGGGAAGCCAATTTTTTTTGCGTCTTTTGGTTCAGTAGACTTTAGTAGTGTAGGAATGCCCTCTTTAATACAAAGCTCTTTAGAATTAATTTTATCGCCCATAAGATCGATAGTTTCCGGATCAGGACCTATCCAAATAATCTTTGAATCTTTTACTTTTTTGCAAAAATCACTATTTTCCGAGAGAAATCCATAGCCAGGATGAATAGCATCTACTTGTAGTTCTTTAGATTTATTAATTATTGTTTGAATATCTAAATATCCGTTTGGCAGAAAAAAGGATTCATCAGAGAGTTTTACAAACAAAGCATTTTTATCAGCTTCTGAGTGCATAGTGACACAGTGCAAGCCCATTGCTTTCGCAGTTTTAATAATTCTGACAGCAATCTCACCACGATTGGCAATAAGAAGTCTATTAATTCTCATAACCTAAAGACCCCATATCCATCAGCACCTTTCACTTCGTTGTTATCAATAACTGATAAACAAAAACCTAGTACATTTCTTGTATCTCTTGGATCGATTATCCCGTCGTCAGTGAGCATGCTGCTTGCAGACAGAGCCAGAGATTCCTGTTCCGCAATTGCCTCTATGAATTCAACTAATTGCTTATTGCCTTTTTCATCAAACTTCTCACCCTTCCTTTTAGCTTTTGCCTTTCTGACGATAGACATGACACCAGCAAATTGTTTTGGTCCCATTACTGCGATCTTTGCTGAAGGCCAAGTAAAAATGAATCGGTTATTGAAAGCACGACCAGACATTGCGTAAGTGCCGGCACCATATGAAGCTCCTACAATGAATGAAATATGTGGAACAGTAGAATTCGATACGGCATTAATTAATTGTGAACCTTTTTTGATGATAGCTTGTCTCTCATAATCCTTTCCTACTAAAAATCCTGTTACGTTATGGAGAAAAACGAGAGGAGTATTTGTTTGATTGCATAGCTGGATAAATGATGCAGATTTTTCAGCTGTTTCTGGGTAAATAGGACCATTATTTCCCAATATTCCTACTGGATATCCAAAGACATTGGCCCATCCGCAAACCATAGTTGAACCATAAAGAGGTTTAAATTCCTCAAACCTTGATTCATCTACAAACCTCATAATAACTTCCCTTATATCAACATGAGTTTTTAGATCTTCACTAAATAAACCCAACAGACCGTCTGAGCTATATTTAGGAGCAGAAAATTTTGTGAGATCAAAGCTTGATCTTTTAACTAAATTTAAGTGGCCAATAACATTTCTGCAGATTCGTAGTGCATCCATTTCGTCTTCAGCGAGATAATCTGAAAACCCAGATATCTTGGAGTGCATTTCAGCACCACCAAGTGTTTCATCATCTGAAATCTCGCCTGTTGCCATTTGGACTAATGGAGGCCCAGCCAAGAAAGCCTTAGATTGTTTCTTGATAAAAATCGTATAGTCAGACATACCAGGTTGATAAGCTCCACCAGCTGTCGAGGACCCGAATACTATTGATACAACAGGAATTTTTAATTTCGATAATTCGGTCATTTCATAAAATGATCTACCAGATGCGGCAAAGTGAGGGTTTTCAAGTTTTCGAGCAAGGTTTTCACCATTATCACCAGTTCCACCTCTTAGGTCTGCTCCAGCTGACTCAACAAAATTGATAAAAGGAATTCTATTTTCTCGAGCAATTTGAATACAACGCATCCACTTTTCCCAAACATAAACTGTCATTGCCCCACCAAGCACTGAAGGATCATTCGCAAAAATAACACACTCTTTTCCAGCAACTAAACCAATGCCTGCAACGCATCCACCCCCCACTGTGTAAGCAGTGCCATATGCTGCATAAGGGGATATTTCAAGAAAAGGGGTATCGGGGTCGAGAATATTTTTTATTCTTTCCCTGACTGGAAGCTTTCCTTTGGCAGCTAGTCTGTCAAGATGATGTTGGCCACCACCCATCTTAGCTTTCTCAAGCAATTCATTGAGCTTGTTTATTTTTCCCAACATCATTTCTTTGTTTGATAAAAAGCTATCGGAATCTTGATCTATTTTTGATTTAAGAATTGGGGCAATATTCTTATACATGCTGTAAATTATAATAAAAATATTAGAAAAATAAAAAAAATATCTATTTCAACTTCGCATAATATTAAAAAAATAAATTTTCTTTACTCGTGAGAAAAACTAACTGCTTTTTGAAATGCTGGTCTTGCAAATAGGTTTTCAGACCACCTTTTGATATTTGGTTTCATGGCTTGATGTATTTCAAGTGAAGAGGCAAGATTGATAGCATAACTCACACATATATCCGCAATAGTAAACCTTCCTGAACAAAGATATTCTTTGTCCTCTAGAGAGCTTTCAAGCAACTTTAACCTGGACACAAACCATCTGCTATATCCCTCTATGGCTCCATCAGCAACTCCAGGTTCTTGAAATTTGTATCTTAAAACCACTGTCTGAGGAAAGGTAAGTGTTGCGTCTGAATGAAATAACCAGTTTAAGTAATTTGGATAATCCTTTTCATCTGGCTGAACACACAGCTCTGTTGGGCCATATTTCTCAACAATATATTGGCACATCGCAACTGATTCAGTCATTTTGACATCACCATCAACAAGATAGGGTACAGTTCCAAGCATATTAGTTTCTAAATATTCTTTTTGAAAAACTCTAGGAGGGAAGGGCATCATATCAAGCTCATACTCAAGGCCCATTTCCTCTGCAGTCCAAATAGGTCTTACAGCTCTTGAATTTTGTGTACCATAAATTTTCATTTATCTAAAAATTGTAACACTTT
>CAJXFH010000025.1:0-8407 GCA_913052565.1 uncultured Gammaproteobacteria bacterium
AATAAATAAATTATTAAGAAAACGATGAATGCAGATCCGTATTTGCGCATATCTTTTTCGAGCGACTTTTCATTATGATCTCGTTTATCTATTTGGCCATTTCGAAAGGCAAACATAAAAGCAGAGACTACCAAAGCCAATACAATTAAGTACTCAAAAAAAAGAAGCATTTACCACCTATTTATTTTCTAGGGACTCTAGTCTCTCTTCTATTTTTTCGAGTTTAGCCAGAATCTCTTTGAAGTAGTTCCTGGCCTCTGTCGGACATTTCTCAAAGAAATGTGTTAAATCAAATTCTTGGTTCTCTGACATTTATAGTAAAGGTGCAATAACCAAACTCACTATGGCCATAACATTAATGAGAATATTCATTGCTGGTCCAGATGTATCCTTGAATGGATCTCCAACTGTATCACCAACTACTGTCGCTGAATGAGTATCTGTGCCTTTGCCGCCAAAGTTTCCTTTCTCTACAAACTTCTTAGCGTTATCCCATGCGCCACCTGCGTTTGCCATCATTAATGCCATTAGGACACAACCTAATAGAGCTCCTGCGAGCATGCCTCCTAGATGGACAGGCCCTAGAGCAAATCCAACTACAACTGGCGAGCCTATAGCAATAGCTCCCGGTAGAAGCATTTTGTTGAGCGCTGCTTTAGTTGCTATGTCGACACACTTAGCATTATCTGGTTCTGCTTTACCTTCCAGCAGACCTGGTATTTCTCTAAATTGTCTTCTAATCTCTTCGATCATTTCAAATGCTGCATCTCCGACAGCTGTCATTGTGATGGATGAAACTAAGAATGGTATTGTCCCACCAATGAACATGCCCATAAGCACTCTTGGATCGTTGAGTGAAAGAGACTCGAGTCCTGTTGCAAGCATATAAGCTGCAATAATAGCTAGTGCGGCTAAAGCTGCTGCACCAATTGCAAAACCTTTACCAATTGCTGCAGTTGTATTTCCTAATTCATCTAGTGAGTCAGTAATTTCTCTGACTTCTGGCTTCATGCCACTCATCTCTGCTATACCGCCAGCATTGTCAGCTACTGGTCCATACGCATCTATAGCCATAGTTATACCCACTGTTGCCAGCATGCCCACAGCTGCTATTCCAACGCCATACAGTCCAGAAAAGGATGTGGAAATACCGATAATTGCTGCAATGACAAATAGAGGCAGAACAACAGATTGCATCCCAACACTCAAGCCCGTAATCATTACTGTAGCTGGTCCAGTTTCCCCAGACTTAGCAATCTTACCAACAGGAGAATCTTCTGTATCCCCTCCAGTGTAATATTCTGTTATCAAGCCAATCATAATTCCACCAACTGCACCAGTAAGCACAGAGTAGAACACAGACATTTCAATATTAGGTGAATAATAAATACTTAAACCTGCGAAAACCAAAAATATGATTGGTGAAAGGAATGTCCCGAATCTCAAAGCTACAGCCGGAGATTTAGAAACTTGTGTTCTTACAATCAGGATTCCAACCAAAGAGCAAAAAAGTCCTGCTGCTGCTAACCACAGAGGCAGAAACATTAGATCTGTATTGCCATAGGTAGCTGCAATAGCCATTGATGCAATCATCGCTCCACAGTAAGATTCGAATATATCAGAACCCATACCTGCTATATCACCAACATTATCGCCTACGTTATCAGCAATAACTCCAGGATTTCTTGGGTCATCTTCTGGTATGCCTGCTTCAATCTTTCCAACTAAGTCAGCACCTACGTCTGCACTCTTTGTAAAAATACCACCACCTACTCTTGAAAAAAGTGCTACTGCAGAAGCACCAACACCAAAACCTTCTAAGGATTTTGCTATCTTGTCTGGATCATCCATTGCGCCGCTAAAGTAAACATATAAGCCGCCTAAACCAACTAGGCCCATAGAGGCAACACACAGACCCATAATTGAGCCACCAAAAAATGAAATAGATAGGGCTTGTTCTTGGCCTGAGTTTTCTGCTGCTGTTGCTGTTCTGACATTAGCTTGAGTTGCGGAGTACATACCAATAAAACCAGCAATAGCTGATGATAGCGCTCCGACTGCAATAGCCGTTGCTGTATACCATCCAAGTGGGGACAGACCACATGCGATTACAAGTGCTACAACAACTGGGGCAAGAATCTTATACTCAGTGATCATAAAGACTTTCGCACCTAGGTGAATTTGATCACCAATTTTAACAACAGATCCTTTTCCTGCAGGGAATTTCATAATCAACCCATACAGAACAAAAGCACAAATCAATCCAACAAAACCTGTGACAAAAGGGCCCCAAGGTGTCATTGGTCCAATAATAAAATTTTCCATATTAAACTACCCGTTATAAATTTTTTCGTCTATTTCGTGTTCAGATTTAGCTACTATACATGACACAGCTGCATCTCCGCAAACATTTACTGCTGTTCTAATCATGTCTAATATCCTATCAACTGCAAGTATCAAACCTATTGCATCTAGAGGCAATCCAAGAGAACCAAGGATCAATGCAAGTGTCACTGTTCCAGCCGATGGAACAGCTGCTGTTCCTATCGAAGTAACTATTGCCAATAAAACAATTTGACCATATTGCACAAGTGTTAAATCAACTCCAACTGTACTTGCTATAAACATCGTAGCCAGCCCCTGCATTATAGCTGTACCATCCATATTTATTGTTGCTCCCACAGGGACAACAAATGCTGAAACATCCTTCTTTACCCCTAATTCATCAGTAACTGTTTTTAAGGTTACGGGTATAGTGGCTGCACTTGATGAAGTGGAAAAAGCAAATAGCGCAACGTCTTTCATCTTTCTGTAAAAGATCAGTGGGTTTAAATTTGCGAAAACTTTTAAAATCAGTGAATAAGTAAAGAAAAGATGAAAGGCTAAAACAAAGATTAATAAGGCCACATATTGTGCTAGATCACCGAAGACATTAAGGCCTTTCGCCATAACATAACTTCCCATTAAACAGAAAACACCGACCGGAGCAAAACTCATAATAAGTAAAACTATTTTTAAAAATACTGTATTGAGTTTTTCAAAAGTCTTAGACATACCACCAGTAAGCTCATCTGTTAAGTTGAGCGCAATTCCAAATAAAATACTTATGAAGACAATGCCTAGCATATTATTTTCAACGAAGGCTCCAAATATATTGTTTGGGAAAATTCGCATTACTGTTCCGTATAAACTTGAATCGCCAGTGGTAGGTGAAAATGAATCTACTTCTCCCTCGTAACCTGAGAGATTAAAAACCCAGCCAAATATAAGGGCTAGGCTGACAGCAATACCTGTAGTCATGAGGTATAAACCAATGGTTTTTGTAGCTATTGAGCCAAGTTTTACCATGTTGCTTAATGAAGATATTCCGGAAACTAACGAAAAGAAAACCAGTGGTACAACCACTAGCATCAATAAATTTTTAAATATTTGGCCGCCTAAGTTAAAGACATACTTTTCAACACCGCTAAATAAGGCAGCTGGAATTATGTCCTGTGAATAATAGAATATTGAAGCAAGCAAAACACCTGCACCCATTCCAAGCAATACATTTCTTGTTAAGTTTTTAGGAGGAGAAAGTACACTCATATCTCAATCATATCAAAATCTTCTTTACCTACTCCACATTCTGGGCAAACCCAATCATCTGGAATATCTTCCCACCTTGTACCTGGTTCTAAACCATCCTCCGGATGTCCTTTTTCTTCGTCATATATCCATCCACAGACGATACACTCCCATTTTTTGTATTCCATATTTATGTCTTTCTTTAGGATAGTATTATAATCAATCCTCATTGATCTATGACACCGAATATAAAAACAAAATGGCACCTTTATAAGTCTGAACAAGACTTAGTTATCCCCAGCATGGATAGTTGGGTAAGGGAGAATAACTCTCTCATGAAAAGGCTCGTGAATGAAAAACAGGAAATTAGATTAGAAGTAATATCAGAAGTGGTATGTCTTCATAATGAAATTGAACTTGAGATGTTGAATACCGAAGGTAACTTAAGAAGAATTTACCTTACTGGAGAAAGGCCAATAGTTTTTGCAGAATCATTTTTCAGCAATGAGGTTATAGCTAAATTCAATAAATTTGGAAAACTTGAGAATGAACCTTTAGGAAAATTTTTGTTTTCAGACCCCAGCATAATGAAAGGTGAAACTTATGTTGCGGCCTACGAGCTAAATGATCAGGTTTTTCAAGGTAGAAAGTGCATTTATGAATATGATGGTTCAAAGTTTTCAGTGATCGAAGTATTCTTGTTTAATGACTAAGTTAAACTCTTACCTTCATTTAATAAGGTTTTTCAATCCAATAGGATTTTGGTTATTGTTTTGGCCGGGAGTTTGGGGTTTGCTTATTTCTAATAACCTTAATGTTGAAAACTTTACCATTGTTTTATTGGGATCGTTTCTTACTAGGTCTCTGGGGTGTGCAATTAATGACTTCGCAGATAAAGATTTTGATAAAGATGTGGAGAGAACAAAAACAAGGCCACTTGCCAGTGAACAGCTGACAAGGACAGAGGCTTTTGTTTTCATAATCGCCATGGCTTTAAGCAGTATCTATTTACTGCTCCAGACGAATGCATACACTATTAAATTTGTTTCTGTAATAGCTATACCGATGATTATTATTTACCCATTTATGAAAAGGTTTATAGCAGTTCCTCAATTGTTTTTAGGCCTTACTTTCGGTTTATCTTTACCAGTTTCTTATTCAATTGCAGCTGGAGGTCTAAATTTAGAAATAATATTTTTATATATTGGATGTGTATTTTGGATTATGGCTTACGATAGCTATTATGCACTTTGTGATGTCCATGACGATAAAAAACTATCACTAAATTCATCAGCCATTTTTTTTGGCACTGACACGCAAAGGGTTACAGTTTTATTTTCAAGTTTATTTGCGATCTCATACTTAATCTTCACAATTAAGAATGCATCTCTAATTCTATTTGTTGGGTTTTTATTCATGGTGGGCCACATATATTATCAAAATAAGCTTTCTCAATTAGGGAGAAACCTAGAGGCCTTCAAAGCTAATAATCAAATTGGTTTAGTGATTACAGGGCTCTTATTTGTACATTATTATGGGCTTTTCAATTGAATCAAATTTAGACAATACCAAAGATATTTTCTTGAAGCACCACTCAGGAGATCCATTTTCTTCTCATAACTTCCTCGATTCTTTACAAAAAACCAATTGTTTAGATAATGATTCAGGCTGGAAGCCACAGTGTCTAATTCATGATAATGGTGCAGCCATACCTTTCTACGAAAAGACAAATAGTCAGGGTGAGTTTGTATTTGATTATGCTTGGGCTAATACCTATTTTCGCTATGGTCAAAACTATTATCCCAAACTAGTTATGAGTGTACCTTTTACTCCTGTCGATGGAAAAAGAATAATTGGGCCCTCTCATGAAGCAAAAGCTGAAGCATTAAATAGCTTGATATCACATACAGAGACAAATGAATATTCTTCTTTACATGCTTTATTTGTAGAAGAGGAGCAAAGAAAAGTTTTTAAAGAACATAACTTCATCGAAAGGCTCGATTGCAATTACAAATGGATCAATAAAGGGTATAACGAGTTTGCTGATTTCCTGAGCGTGCTTTCCTCAAGACATAGAAAAAACATGTTAAAAGAGAGAAATTACATCGATTCATTGAATATAGAATTTGAGTACAAAGAGCAAATTTCTGAATCAGATTGGCAAGAATTTTATTTGTTCTACTCAATTACATATGCAGTACGCGGTCAAAGGCCATACTTAACTTCAAATTTTTTTCATAAACTAAAAAACCTAAATCCAATTATCGTTTTTGCTCATAAAGGAGGTCAAAGAATTGCGGCATCATTATTCTTTGAACATGAGAAGAAACTTTTTGGAAGGTATTGGGGCGCTAAAGAACCAATAAATTTTTTGCACTTTGAAGCATGTTATTACCAAGGAATAGAACTTGCCATCAAAAGAAATTGCTCAGAATTTGACCCAGGAATTCAGGGCCATCATAAGTTAAAAAGAGGCTTTGAGCCTGTTTTAAACACAAGCTATCACTGGATTGTTGACGAGAGATTTAGAGAAGCAATAAGTAACTACTGTCTGACTGAATCTGAACATATCAAAGACTACTTTATAAAGTCTAAAGATTATCTTCCTTTCAAAAATGCCTGAATACGAAAAAACAAATCATCATTTAACAATTTGTTCAGCAAACTATCTAAGATTAAAAAAATTATTGGCAAACTTTAATAGACAAAAGTTCAAATTGAGAAATAGTGATGCTGAAAAAAACTTTAGAGCTGAAATATACTATTCTGAATTATCCAAGCATACAGCTGAATTAAAACTAAGCTTCTCAAATCTAGAATCAAAGCTCCTTCATACTTTCAGCTTTGAATCTCAAATTTATCACGATGTTGAGCTTGTTGAAGTTATTTCTTTTAATGGCTATTCGCCAAACAAATTTCCTTTTCAATTTGAAAAATATCCTAAATCAACAGACGAAAAGTCGCAGCAAAATCGTTTTTTTACAGAAGTTCTTGATATGATTCTTACAGGTGATTTTTATGAGTAAAAAAAATTTGATTCTATACATCCATGGCTGGAATTCTCATGCCAAAGCAAGAAAGGCTGAGCTATTAAAACATGAGCTCATGAATAATGAACTTTTTGATGTTGCATCAATTACTCTCAAGAACCATCCCAAAGAAGCAATTGAACAACTGTGCACGTTTATAGAAGAGAGACAAGATGAATTCAATATTCATTTAATTGGCAGCTCACTAGGTGGATATTTTTCAGTTTTTCTCGCAGAAAAATATAACCTCAAAGCAGCTATGATCAATCCTGCCGTTTGGGCTTACAAAATATTTGAAAACGATAGGGGTGATAATGAAAACCCTAATACTGGCGAAAAGTACTTCATAGACCAAGATTGGGTAGATAGTCTCGAGGAAATATTCATTGAGGATCCGTCACCTATGAATTATTTAGTGCTTCTTCAAACTGGAGATGAAACACTGGACTATAGATATGCTCAAAAATACTTTATGGGAGCCAACATTGTTGTTGACGAAGGAGGCTCACATAGTTTTGATGGCTTAGAAAAAAAGATACCTCAAATTCTTCTACATTTTTCATAAATCTAATTGCTTATCCAAATTAAAAATACTACATTTAAACTGCATTGCATTTGCACCATACTCCATGGTTAAAAAGGAGCCCTTTTTGGGTAAGAGTTAAAATCGTTCATCTTTATGAGAATAAAGACGGAAGTAGACGAAAGTTGAAGGAACGCGCCGTTAGTCGGATAACGTAAATCGTTCATCTTCGAAAGAAGACGGAAGTAGGTGAAAGCTGAAGGAACGCGACCGTTAAACCCAGTCGAGTTTAACTTCTATAGTGCTGCAAAACTAATGCAAAATTTTAATTTTTATTTTCTATAGGAGAAAAAATGAGTGATATAAAAACGTATGAATACGTCTGGTTAGACGGTTTTAAACCTGAACCCTCAATGAGGAGCAAAATTAAAGCAACCGATTTAAGGGGTACTGATAAAGGTATGTTAAATGATGACATGCCGCCAAAATGGTCCTTTGATGGGTCTTCAACACAACAAGCTGAAGGGGGTAGTTCTGATTGCCTTCTAATACCAGTGCAGATGTATAAGAATCCAACAAGCCCAGATCACTTGGTAATGTGCGAAGTACTAGCAGCTGATAATTCTGTTCACCCCTCTAATACACGAGATGCTGCTGATAAAGTAGTTACAGATGAATGGTGGTTTGGATTTGAGCAAGAATATTTCTTTACCAATCCTGACGGTTCTCCGCTTGGATGGGAAGATGGCGAACCAAGACCTCAAGGTGATTATTACTGCGGTGTTGGTGCTGACAATGTATCTGGTCGAGAAATATCAGAAGTACATTTACAGGCTTGCATTGAAGCAGGAATTAATCTTACTGGTACCAATGCAGAAGTTGCTTTAGGCCAATGGGAATACCAATGTTTTGGAAAAGGGATAAAGGCTGGAGATGATCTCTGGATGAGTAGGTACTTGCTCTACAAGATTGCAGAGGAATATGGTGTCGGCGTAAATATTCATCCCAAGCCTAAGACTGGAGATTGGAATGGATCAGGAATGCATGCAAATTTCTCAAATGATGAAATGAGAACAGCAGGTACTGAAAAACTTTTCCATTCTATTTGCGATAAGTTGGGTGAAGTTCATGAGGAAGGTATTGCTTCATATGGGTCTGACAATGACATGCGTCTAACTGGTTTACACGAAACACAAAGTATCGAAAAATTTTCATATGGTATAAGTGATCGAGGGGCCAGTATAAGAATTCCTGTATATACAGTTGAACATAATTGGAATGGCTATCT
>CAJXFH010000026.1:0-7646 GCA_913052565.1 uncultured Gammaproteobacteria bacterium
ACCAGAACCTTGGCTAGGTAATTCTAGAAGGATTTCACCGATTGAGGCTTTACCCGTTACTGCAATATCTTCTGCAGTAATTTCTGTCACTGGTGCGAAAGAATAAAGGTCTGAACTTTTAATCTTTGAACCGGTAACAACAACTTCCTCAACATCACCATCTTCTTCTTGAGCTACAACACCCAAAGAAAAAGTAGCTAGCACGAGCAAGCTCAATAAATATTTGAATATATTCATATTAATACCTTTTTAAAAAGTTAATATGCTTCAATAATACCGAATTTGCCGGTTTTAAGATACTTTTTAGCAACATAAATGTCACAAAAAAGGCATTTTTCATTAAATATTCAATAAAATTTGATTTTTCTTGCAAAAAATAAGGGTTTCAAGCGTTTTTTGTAAAATTTTATAAATACAAAAAATAAACTATAATTCACCCATGGTTAAAGGTAAAAAAATACTCGTTGTAGGGTTAGCAAACAAATATTCAATTGCAGCTGCAATCTCAACCTCCTTAGCAAAAAATGGTGCAGAACTGGGTTTCAGCTATCAGAATGAGAGGTTTGATAAATTTATAAATGAGTTCTCATCAGAAAATAATGGAAAATTCACGCAAATATGTGATCTTTCAAAGGATGATGACATAGAAGAGCTTATTAAAAAAGCTGTCAGTGAGTGGGGCCAAATTGATGGAATTGTTCACTCTGTTGGTTTTGCACCAGCTGATCAAATATCAGGAAATATTGAGGACTGCATAACTAGAGAGGGTTTTCAAATTACACATGATGTGAGTTCATATAGTTTTTCAGCGCTTATTAAAGAAGCTTACCCACATATGAGCGATAGTAGCTCTATCATTACTTTGACATATATTGGCTCACAGGAAGCGACACCAAATTACAATGTTATGGGTATGGCTAAGGCTAGTCTTGAAGCAAGCGTAAGGTATTTCTCTTCTACACTTGGAGCAAAAGGAATTAGAGTAAATTCAATATCTGCTGGTCCCATTAAAACTTTAGCTGCTTCTGGTATAAAAGGTTTTAAATCTATGCTTAATAAACATGGAACAAACACACCTTTGGCGAGGAATATTACTGCCGAAGAAGTAGGAAATACTGCTACATTCTTGTTGAGTGATTTATCAAGTGGTATTACAGGTCAGACTATTTATGTTGACGGCGGCTATAATATTCAGGCTACGAGTTTTGATTAGCAAATTGATTACTAATTGATATCGTCTCATCAAAGTTATATTTTTCTCTCAAGTCATTAAAAATCAGCTGTAAATTTGATCTTCTTGATTCTTGAATAATTGATAAACGATCTTCTTCTGAAACATCCTCACTATCTCCTTTCATTCTGTCTTCAACCATATAAATAATTAGACCTTCTGGAGTTAACTCTTTCTTTATTACACCTACATCTGGGTCATTAAAGATTACGCCCACAAGTGCATTCGATAATAATGATGTTGATCGATTGATTCCTTTAAAATTCTCTACTTTTACGTTAACCACATTTAATGTTTGAGCAAGACTATCTTCATTGAGCTCAAATTCCGTTGTGCTTGCGTAGATATCTGCCAGTGCATTTGATTTTAATTCTTCTAATAAGGAATTTTGAACAGAAGCCTTAGCTTCTTCGAATGGAATAAATGAACTATTTTCAGATTCATATACATAAACAAACTTATAATTCTGAGAGGAAACTTCAAGCGGACTTGACCAAGAACCAACTTCTGTTGATATTACAGCTGCTGAATTTTCTTCTGAAAATGGAAGACTATCTACAGAAATTCCTACAATGTCATTTATAGCAATACTATTAGTTTCGGCATAAGAAAGTGCCTCTTCTTTTGTAAAATTTGAAAAAGTAAGATTACTTGCTACTTGCGCGACCTTGTCTTCAAACTTTATCTGTTTTAATTCTTGTGTTAGTTCAGATCTTTTATCTTCGAGCGAAATAGTCTCACCACCCTTAAGTTCTGTGACTTTCAAAAAGTGGCTATTGCCTTCAAAAGAAATTGCACTTGAAATCATTCCTAATTCAAGACTTGAAATTATATTTTCGAATTCTTCTGGGAATACTTCCCCGTTTGTAAAGCCTAGATCACCATTTACGTCAATGGTGCCCAAATCGTCCGAATAGTTAGTTACTAATTCTGAGAAATCATTGGTTTCAAGCAAGCTTTCAACTTCATTTACTTTTGACTGGTATTCATCAGAATTTTCATAATTGCTACCAATAACCATAATATGAGATATTCGTTTCTCAGGTGCAGGTGTATTTTCAGAAAATAAACTGTAAGCATTCAGCACATCTTCTTCTTCAATTATTAAATCTAGAGTATTAATATCTAAATCTAGAGTTAAAAAGGATCTTTTTTCAGGAATTAAATAATTCGAAAGGTTTTCATTATAGAAAAAGGATAAAGCTTCCTCAGTAATATCAAAATCATCAGAAATGTTTTTATTATTTAAGTTCGCAAAAGTTATTGATCTTCTCTCTGTAAGTAAATCAAGATATTGATCTATTTGCTTGTCATAAGAACTTGATGTTGCACTTAAAAGTTGCACAGCCAAATTTAATTTCAAGTCAGATTCAAAGTCCTCAACTAAATCATCCTTTGTTAAATTAAAATTTATAAGATAGTTCTTAAACAGATCTTGATTAAATTCTCCATCAAGTTGAAATGCTTCAAGTTTTGAAAGCTCATTCTCAACATAATTAAGAGGAATATCTAAATCTAAATCGTCAAAAAAGTTAATAAGAGTGTATTTTTCTATTAACGAATTATTCGTTAAATTCTGGACAGCATCTATTATTGTTGGATCTGAAAAATTTACACCAGCTCCAAATTGATCTCTTAAACTTTGCTCAACTTGTGATTTGGTCCTGAAATATTCAGATTGGGAAATGCCGTAGTCACCTATTTGAGCATAGTTATTAGTATTAAAAGTTTGCGTAAATGTAGGCAGCCCCAGGAACGCGAACGTTAGGGCAACAAGACCTAGAAAAGAAAAGGCTACAATTCCTTGTAGCCTCTCCCGTAAGAAACTGATCACTCAGTTAAATTAGTTTACTGAAGCTTTAAGTGCTTTACCTGCTTTAAAAACTGGTACGTTTGCTGCAGGTATGTGAATCTTTTGTGATGGATTCTGTGGGTTAATTCCCTCTCTAGCAGCTCTGTGTCTAACAGAAAATGTTCCAAAGCCTACTAATGATACAGAGTCACCTTTAGCAAGTGCACCTGTCACAGCATCTACAACAGCGTCTAATGCTTTAGCAGCATCAACTTTTGTGCTACCAGTCTCGCTGGCAACCATGTCAATTAAATCAGCCTTATTCATAAAATCTCCTCAAAATGCCTTGTTACAGGCTTTTAATAACATTAGACCCTAAAAATCAATAAATCAAGATTTTTCTGCTAAATTTAGTAACTTTATTTAAGGGGGTTTTTCTTGACTTTGTTGGTTAGGAATGCTCTAAACAAGCGCCTCTTTCAATACTTCTTTGATATTTTTAACAGAAATAATTTTTAAATCTTTTAGTATGTTTGATTCAATTTCCTCTAAATCACCCAAATTTTCTTCAGGGATTATTACATTTGAGATTCCACTTCTCTTAGCTGCGATGAGTTTTTCTTTCAATCCACCGATCTTTAACACTTTCCCCGCGAGAGTTATTTCACCTGTCATAGCTAAATCAGCTTTTACTTTCTTTTTAGTTGCAAGTGAAGTGATTGCAGTACACATTGTAATCCCTGCACTAGGACCATCTTTTGGTGTTGCTCCCTCTGGAACGTGAATATGTATGTCATGTTTCTCAAAATATTCAGAAGAAACTTTTTTATCGACTGCAATATTCTTTGCAACAGTTAAAGCAGCTTGGATAGATTCTTGCATAACATCTCCAAGTGAACCTGTTTTTATAACCCTGCCTTTTCCTGATGTCACTGCGGCTTCTATCTGCAATAGCTCACCACCTACAGAAGTCCAAGCCAACCCATTTACTTGTCCTAAAGAATTTTCTGCGTCGTGCTGACCATATTTGAAAGGCTCTGCACCTAAAATATTTCTGACAACTCTGTTATCAATTAATTTTGTCGCTTTAGCTCCTAAAGATAAGTCCTTAACTTTTTTTCTACAGACTTTATTTATTTGCCTGTCTAAATTTCTTACCCCTGCTTCTCTGGTATAGTTCCTGATAATTTTTAAAATTGCATTATCACTAAAGGTTATCTCTTTTTCTTTGAGGCCATTCTTTTCCTTATTTTTTGGGACAAGATAATTTTTAGCGATATTTAATTTCTCATCTTCAACATAACCAGGCAATCTTATAATTTCCATTCTGTCTAGCAGTGGTGGTGGAATATTTAATGAGTTGGCAGTACATATAAATAGAACCTCTGATAAATCATAGTCAACCTCTAAGTAGTGATCATTAAAAGTATTATTTTGTTCAGGGTCTAGTACTTCTAAAAGTGCAGAGCTTGGGTCTCCTCTGTGGTCCATACCCACCTTATCAATTTCATCAAGCAGGAATAGTGGATTTTTAACTTTGCCTTTAGATAATTTCTGAATTATTTTTCCAGGCATTGACCCAATATAAGTTTTTCTGTGCCCTCTTATTTCTGCTTCGTCTCTTACACCACCCAAAGATAATCTTGAGAACTTTCGGTTCACTGCTCTTGCAATAGATTCTCCTAAGGAAGTTTTACCAACCCCCGGTGGTCCCACAAAACACAGAACAGGAGCTTTCATTTTGCTCACTCTTTTCTGCACCGCAAGATACTCGAGTATTCTCTCTTTCACCTCTTTCAGTCCGTAGTGATCTTCGTCTAATATTTCTTTTGCTTTTTTTAGATCGAGATTAATTTTTGTTGAGTTGCCCCACGGTACATCCAGAATTGTTTCAATATAAGTTCTCACCACAGTAGCCTCTGCTGACATCGGTGACATTTGTTTTAACTTAGAAAACTCAGTATTTACCTTTTCAAGCGCTTCCTTAGAAAGTTTTGTTTCTTCAATTTTTTTTGCGATTTCATCGAGCTCGCTTTTCTCCTCACTAATATCTCCAAGTTCTTTTTGAGCTGCTTTAATCTGCTCATTCAAAAAATATTCTTTCTGAGATTTTTCCATTTGTTTTCTGACTCGACCACGAATTCTTTGCTCGACTTCGATGAGCTCAATTTGAGCTTCCAGAAGACTAGAAAGAAATTCTGAACGTTCTACAACGTCAAGTTTTTCTAGAATTTCCTGTTTGTCTTTTATTGATAAGTGAATGTTTGAAGAAATTACATCAACAGCTTTTGATAAACTGCCCATCGATTCAACTTGATTAATTATTTCATGTGAAACTTTCCTTGAAACTGAGACAAATTCAGTAAACTGATTTTTAATAGTCGAAAGAAGGTCTCTCTCATACTTTGAATCATCAATTACCTCATCAATCTTTTCAATTTCAGCAAAATAACCTTCATCGGTTGTAATTTTGTCTAACCTCGCTCTTTGAATACCCTCGACTAAAATCTTTACCGTTCCATCAGGAAGCTTAATCATTTGCAATAAAGTTGATAGAGTACCAATCTCCGGTAAATCTTTAATTGTTGGTTCCTCGTTAGATGGGGAATTTTGTGCTATCAAGAAAATCTTCTTATTACTTCTCAAAGCATCTTCTAAAGAAAAGATTGATTTCTCTCTACCAACAAACAAAGTTGAAACCGTGTTAGGAAAAATTACGACATCCCTCAACGGAATCATAGGCATTTTCAATTTAGTCTTTAGCTCTTCGGATTCCATTGATTAACTGCTCTTTTTTAAGACTCTAAGTGGCTGAGATCTTTTTTCTACAACTTTCTCGTCTATGGTGATTTTATTAACATTTTTTTCTGAGGGAAGATTGAACATTGAGTCTTGCAAAATATCTTCAAAAATTGATCTAATAGCTCTTGCTCCTGAAGCGCTAGCCTTAGCCTCTTTTGCAATAGCCTTGAATGCTTCTGGGGTAAAAGCCAGTTCCATATTGTCCATTTTAAAAAGATATTTATATTGATCACTTATGGAATTTTTAGTCTCAGACATAACTTTCACAAGTTCATCTTCACTTAATTCCTCCAAGGCTGCCATTACAGGAAAACGCCCAATAAATTCAGGAATTATTCCGTATTTAATTAAATCCTGAGTCTTAGCTTTTTTAAACGATGAGCCTTTTGTATTTTCATTTATGGGTTTTATATCAGAATTAAAACCTATAGCTTTATTAGACATACGTTTTTCAATTTGTTCCTCAAGCCCATTAAAAGCTCCGCCACAAATAAATAAAATATTTTTTGTATTAACACTCAAAAATTCTTGCTGAGGATGTTTTCTTCCACCTTGAGGCGGTATCGAAGCTACTGTACCTTCAATTATCTTTAATAGTGCTTGTTGGACACCTTCGCCAGATACATCTCTTGTAATTGAAACATTTTCGCCCTTCTTCGAAATCTTATCTATCTCATCGATATAAATTATTCCTCTTTGGGCTCTCTCGATGTCATAGTTCGCATTCTGAAGGAGTTTTTGAATTATGTTCTCTACATCTTCTCCCACGTAACCAGCTTCAGTTAGCGAGGTTGCGTCAGCTATTGCAAATGGCACATCAAGATAATTTGCTAGAGTTTGGGCCAAAAGTGTTTTTCCTGATCCTGTTGGCCCAAGCAGCATAACATTGCTTTTCTGAACGTCGACACCTTCTGTTTTTACCTTTGAGAAAACTCTTTTGTAATGGTTATATACCGCTACTGATAATTTCTTTTTAGCATCGTCTTGACCAACAATAACTTCATCAAGGTAAGAATAAATTTCTTTGGGTTTTGCTACTTCCAATGTTGCTGGTTCTTCAGCTTTTTGTTCTTCAACTAAAATATCATTACAAAGATCTACGCACTCGTTACAAATATAAATGTTAGGTCCTGCGATAAGCTTTTTTACTTTTTCCTGTTTTTTACCACAGAAAGAACAATTCAATTTTGTTTTATTTTCTTCCACTATTTTCGTTCCTTTAGAATTTCATCAATAATTCCGTACTTTGCGGCTTCTTCTGCATTCATAAAGAAGTCACGTTCAGTATCAGCTTGTATTTTTTTCAGCGGTTGCTTTGTTTTTTCAGCAAGAATTTTATTGAGCTTATCTTTCAAAGTTAATATCTCTTTGGCTTGAATTTCTATGTCAGTGGCTTGGCCCCTAGCACCTCCAAGAGGCTGATGAATCATCACCCTGCTATTTGGGAGAGCAAATCTTTTTTTCTTAGCGCCATTAGCCAATAGCACTGCACCCATGCTAGCCGCCTGCCCAAAACAAACAGTTGAAACATCACATTTTAGATAATTCATAGTATCTAGAATTGATAGTCCTGAGGTAATCACTCCACCTGGTGAATTGATGTACATGTAAATGTCTTTCTTAGGATCTTCTGATTCTAAAAACAGTAATTGTGCAACAACTAAGTTCGCAACATAGTCATCTATACCACCAACTATAAATACAATTCTGTCTTTGAGTAATCTTGAAAAGATATCAAAGGCACGCTCACCTCTCGAGGTTTGTTCTACGACCATTGGAACTAAATTATTTTCAAACATAATTTAAATATAGAGCACTTCA
>CAJXFH010000027.1:0-7063 GCA_913052565.1 uncultured Gammaproteobacteria bacterium
TTCTTCAACTGGAGCATCTTCTGCTGGTGCTTCTTCAACTGGAGCATCTTCTGCTGTTTCCTCAGCTGCAGCAGCTTCTTGTTTTTCTAGGATTTCTTTTTCTTTTCTCTTTTGTTTCTGTGCGAGTTTATTTTCTTCTATTTTTTGGATATCTTCATCCGACATTTTCGACCTTTTTAATAACATCATTACTGTGTCACTTGGTTTTGCACCCACTGAAACCCAGTGTTCATACCTTTCTGTATCAAATCTGATCTTTTCTTCAGTGTCTTTGGCAATTGGATTATAAAAACCAATTCTTTCGATGAATCTACCGTCCCTTTTGTTCCTTCTATCGGAAACACATATGTGATAGAAAGGACGTTTTTTTGCCCCTGCTCTTGAAAGTCTAATTACAACCATTTTTACTGTATAATATTTGAAAATGGCATTTTACACTGTTTCTTTGAAAGATTCACAACTTATTTCTTATTTTCTTGAATAATTTTTCTTACTTAAATGGATAATTTTGGTTTATTACTTTTAATCATACTTATTGTATTAATTTTTATTTCTGCTTTTTTTTCTGGCTCTGAAACTTCTGTCACAGCTTTAAATCAAATTAAGCTAGATAATGCTGCGGAAAAAGGTGAGAAACCAGCTATTAGAGTCAACAAATTAAGGAAAAATATCAATGAAGTATTGGGTGTAATACTTATCGGCAATAACCTTGTTAATATTTCTGCATCAGCCCTTTTAACTTATTTTGTAATAAAAGAGTTTGGCGATGAATATGTATGGATCGGAACTCTTATTCTTACGCTTCTAGTTATCATTTTCGCTGAGATAGCTCCAAAAAATTTCGCTGCCAAAAAACCGGAATCAGTTGCATATCCAGCAAGCATTATTCTTGAATTTTTAACAAACTACTTAGGTTGGTTATCGCGCATTCTAAATTTCTTTAGTTCATGGATTACAGGCGTAAAAGGAGGTGAAAATTACTTCGCTCAAAATTTAAATAGAGATGAGTTGAAATCAGTCCTTGATAAAAAAACTGAACAAGTTGATGAAGAAGAAGCCGAGGCAATGAAATCGCTTCTTGATCTGCGAGATTTAACTGTGCAAGACATTCTGATACCCAATGATGAAGTAATAAGCATAAATATTGACGAATTAAGAATGTTCAATAATGAGGAAAGAAATAGGTTTTATCCTGTTTATAAAGAAAGTGAAGATCAAATAATAGGTTTTATTCATTCAAAAGAAATAGAACAGCTAGCTGAATTTAAGTCTGATGTGGAAGATTTTTTAATTGAGTCATATTACGTTCCAGAAAGCACCCAACTTTTTGCTCAATTAAAAAACTTTCAAAAAAACGGCACAGAAGTTGCATTGGTTGTGGATGAATATGGTGAAGTTACTGGATTGATTACTCTGGAAGATTTAATTGAACAAATCATTGGTCAGTTCAATGAAGGAGATCTGAAAGAAGGGTTTGAAATTATTGATGATATCTCTTTGATTGCTGAAGGATCAGTAATAGTAAGAGAGCTCAATAAGAAAATGGATTGGGATCTGCCCGAGGAAGGCGCTAAAACTTTAAGTGGCTTAATAATTAATCATCTGGATCAAATTCCAAAAAATAATATCTGTATTGAAATTCAATCATTTAAATTAGAGACAACAAAAATTGAGGACAACAAGATTCTTGAAGTTCGTATTACTAAAATAAATTAAGAATTTCTTAAGAGCCAACCAAAAAGAAAAGTTAAAAGGATGCTTGTTATAAATAGTTTTTTAGCTGTATCCATCCACCACCGGTTTTTACCAAAAATTAGATTAATTTGAATAATTATTAGAATTAAAATACTAATCCAAAGCGAATATGAGCTCCAACCTGGTCCTAGATTACCATCTGCATTTAAAAGAGGCATTAAAACCTCTTTAGTCTGAGCTGTATAAAGCATCAAACCAAGCAAAGGTAGAGAGAGCAAAGAATTTGTTCTTATTGCTAGGTCATATCTCTGCTCACACTTTTCAGCATCTCTCGTTAAGGCAATAATTCTTTTTTGCTTTCTCCAAATGATCGCCCATGTATTGAGAAACATAAATGTAATCATTAGGGATGCTAAAGAAGTCCCGATATTGTAAGCATATTCAATACTTGAAATGTAACTCATCAAATATACAGATGTTAAAAATGAAACAAGCGATGACCATCTCATGTACCACATAACATTTGTTTGAATATTTAATAAATAAACTTTTTTTTCCTGTTCGGATGCTTTCATCAAAAATTCCTGAGAAATCAGGGAAGAATAAAGTGTTAACCCCATCCATATCACTGTACTAATGAAAAATACTAGTATGATTAATTCATCATAAAAGTTTAATGTTGTTACCATTTGAAAATTACCTTTCCAATTAGAAATTTTTTATCTAGATTAATTCCAGTAACTTCTGATGGATAATTTTGATTGTCTGATACAACAT
Source organism: uncultured Gammaproteobacteria bacterium (assembly GCA_913052565.1). GTDB lineage: Bacteria > Pseudomonadota > Gammaproteobacteria > Magnimaribacterales > TMED112 > TMED112. The sequence continues at coordinate 2,473 of CAJXFH010000027.1, forward strand.
TAAAAAAATATTTACTAACAGCTCTCACTCTTTTAATAAAGTTCTCATTTTTATATTTAAAAACCACCACATCATTAGGTTTTATTTTCTTGGTCTGAAGAGAAAAAACGTGCTGATCAGGTCTAAAATACGGCATCATACTGGTGCCTGAAACTTTATGGACCTTCAGCATATTGTTACTTTGGAACAACTATATCCATATGTGGCAAATTAGATGAGGTAACAGTGGTTGTCTCAACATCTTTTGAACCCCAGAACATAGCACTAAAACTGTTTACTAAGTTAAGTAATTCTTCAGCATTCTCTCTGGATATTTCTTGCTTACATTTTGAAGCAGTCATCATTATGGAGTGGGCCAAATTATGTACTTCAGGATATTTTTCTATTTGAGGTTGCTTAAAATAATCTCCCCAAATTGTTGCAACTTCTTCTTTGACTTTATGAGCATGTTCCTCTTTCTGTTGGACCAACCTAGTGAGTTTTGCAAGTTCAGATTTAGATGATGGATTATCTGGCAATTCACCAATTAAATCTATTAATCTAATAACGCTGAGTGCAGCATATTGAGCCATGTATGGATCATAAACTTTACATGGAATGTCACAATGTGCTTTTACTAAATCAAATTTAATCATTTTATCCTCCTAGTTTTTAAAAATTTTCTTCCATTAGAAATAACTAATGCAAAGATTATAGTTGCAGCAACTATTTCAAAGAAATGAAGATGAACAGAACTTGATCCATGTGCAAATATAAGGCTTGGACAAGTTAAAAGTAACGCGAAGCATTGAATTTTTTTCATAGTTTTAGTCTAAGATAAACTCAAAAAAAAAGGGAGCTATTGCTCCCCTTTTTTTAGATTAATTTTCTTTACATCATTCCACCCATGTCTGGCATTCCTCCAGGAGGCATTCCAGCTGGTGCTGGGTCTTTTGAAGGCAACTCTGAAACCATACATTCCGTAGTTATCATCATTCCTCCAACAGAACCTGCTGCTTGTAAAGCAGTTCTTGTTACCTTCGCAGGATCGAGTATTCCCATTTTCAGCATATCTCCATACTCGCCTGTTGCTGCATTGAAGCCTTCAGAACCTTTAGAATTTTTTACATTCTCTGCTACAACTGATGACTCTTCACCGGCATTACTTGCTATGGTTTTAAGTGGATACTCAAATGCTCTCAAAGCAATATTAATGCCTGCTTGTTGGTCTTCATTGTCCCCTTTGAGATTACCTACTTTCTGTAATGCTCTCATAAGAGCCACACCACCGCCTGGCACAACACCCTCTTCGACTGCTGCTCGTGTTGAGTGAAGTGCATCTTCGACTCTGGCTTTTTTCTCCTTCATTTCAACTTCAGAACCTGCTCCAACTTTAATTACTGCGACACCACCAGCAAGTTTTGCAACTCTTTCTTGTAGTTTCTCTCTGTCATAATCAGAAGTTGTTTCTTCTATTTGTGTTCTAATTTGTTGAACCCTTCCAGCAATAGTATCTTTAGAGCCTGCTCCATCCACAATAGTTGTATTTTCTTTATCCAGAACAACTTTTTTAGCGGTACCCAAATCTTCAATAGTTGTTGTTTCAAGTGAAAGTCCAACTTCATCAGAAATTACTCTACCTCCAGTAAGCACTGCAATATCCTCAAGCATTGCTTTTCTTCTGTCACCAAATCCAGGCGCCTTACATGCAGCAACCTTAACTATTCCTCGCATATTATTTACGACGAGTGTTGCTAAGGCTTCGCCTTCAACATCCTCAGCGATGATCATCAAAGCTTTACCAGATTTAGCCACACCCTCAAGTAATGGAATTAAATCTTTTATATTTGAGATTTTTTTATCAAAGAGTAATACAAACGGGTCTTCGAGAACTACATTCATTTTATCTTGGTTGTTAATAAAATATGGAGACAAATAACCTCTATCAAATTGCATTCCTTCAACAACGTCTAATTCGTTATCAATACCTGAACCCTCTTCAACTGTAATGACACCTTCTTTGCCTACTTTATCCATTGCTTCTGCAATAATTTCTCCAATTGCTGTATCACCATTTGCTGAAATTGAACCTACTTGAGCAATTGCCGAACTATCTTTGCAAGGAGTTGAAAGCTTCTTAACTTCTTCAACTGCAGATGAAATAGCTTTATCTATTCCTCTTTTTAGGTCCATTGGGTTCATTCCAGCTGCAACTGATTTCAAACCTTCATTGACAATTGCTTGTGCTAAGACAGTCGCTGTAGTTGTACCATCACCAGCTTGATCACTTGTTTGGGATGCAACCTCTTTAACCATTTGAGCTCCCATATTTTCAAACTTATCTTCAAGTTCAACTTCTTTTGCAACAGATACACCATCTTTAGTTACTGTTGGTGCACCAAACGATTTATCTAAAATTACATTTCTTCCTTTAGGTCCTAAGGTTACTTTTACTGCATCAGCAAGAACATTTACACCTTGTAAAAGTTTTACTCTCGCACTTTCTCCGAATTTTACATCTTTAGCTGCCATAATATCTCCTACTCTACAACTCCATAAATTTCACTTTCGTTAAGAATTAGAAATTCTTCTCCATCAATCTTTACGGTATTGCCACCGTATTGTCCAAAAACTACATGATCGCCTACTTTTAAATCAACAGGCGTACTTTTACCGTCGTCTGTCTTTTTTCCAGGGCCAACAGCAACTACTTCACCTTGCTGAGGCTTTTCTGTAGCTGATCCAGGAAGCACTATTCCTCCAGCAGATGTTGTTTCCTCATCTTGTCTTTTAACGACTACTCTGTCTTGTAAAGGTCTTATTTTCATTTTTTAGTTATCCTCCAATAACACACTTTTATTTAGGTATTTATGATAATTTTTTCAAGGTCTTATTTCTCATTATGTAAATTAGAAAACCTGCTAAAATACCTAAAGAATTGGCTATTATATCCATATACTCGAAATACCTCAAACCTAAATTACCCTGGATAATTTCAATTAAAACACCCATTAAAAAAATGACTATCATTAGATAAAAAACTTTAGTCTTGGTTCTGGCTTCTAGAACAAGACCTGCTAGAAATAAATAAGCAAAGAAATGTAGGACTTTGTCATTTATTAATGAAGCTTCTGAAGAGCCAATTTGGGCAATCGATAGGATAAAAATAAGCATGCCAAAAGCTATAGATAGAATCTTAAGATTATTTTGGAAATTAAATGCAAAACCTCTTGTTAGTAGATATGAAAGACATACTGAAGGAATGCCCATTAACCCCATAACTAAAAAGAAATTATAGAATCCTACACTTTCAGTTATAAATCCTGATGTACCTTTTAATAATGTGCCTGGAATTATCACAAGAGAGGCTAAAAATGCATATTGAATAGCTGTGTAACGTCTATTTACTTGATCAACTAGGAAAGTTATAAAACATACAGCCGTAAATGCTTGAGCAACAGTATCAAGAAAATTTATAAAGATGAAATTAATAAAAGTAGGGAAAAGAAATAAATAAGAAAAGAGCATATTTGTAATTACAACAAGCAAAGCTCCAAGAAACATTGTTAACTGAATTTGTAAGCTTTTAATTGACCACAGAGCAATGCCTGATCCAACAAATGTAGCGAGAAAATTGTAATAACTCTTTTGTTCTAGATAGGCAGGATTATTTAAGCCAACATCGGTATATAGAGCAGCAGCCATGGGGCCTAGCACTATATCTGAAATTTTATATAGCCCAACAAGCAGCAATAAGATAACGATATTATTTTTTTTAAAAAGATCCTGAAATGCTGAAAAAAAATGTTTTGAAGTTGGTTCTCTTAAATCAGCCTCATCAACCCTCATGCTCAAAACAGTAACTAATGGGAGGCAAAACATTAAAATAGCTAAATAGATATATACTGTTTGCCAATTATCTGCGCCGATAATGCCATAAACTTGTGCACCTATTAAAAAAGCCCCAACTTTATAACCAATTTGATAAACCGTAGCTAAATTTTCTGCTTTAGAAAATTTATCATACTCAACTCTATAAGCATCAAGTGCAATATCTTGTACAGATGAAAAAAAATAGATTAAACACGCAACAACAACGACATAGATGAGACTTTCTTGCGGATTCAAGACTGAAAGAGTCAGCAGTAATATTCCCAGCAATATCTGTGAAACAAATATCCATGACCTTCTTAAACCTAGAAGGTTGTAGATTATGGGCAATTTAATTTTGTTTACGAATGGAGACCATAAAAAATTTAACGCAACAATTATTGATGAAACAGTCACTAAACCTAAAGTCTGTTTTGTTACTCCTGCCGAAAGCAACCACAAACCGAAAGGGATGCCTAATGCAAAGCTTGGCATGGCGGCAGATATACCGAAAAAAATAAAGTTAAATTGAGTTTTTCTTATTTTTTCAATCATCAACTCTTTTCCAATCGAAATATGGTCCTGGATCATTTTTTCTACCAGCAGCAATCTCACTATGTCCAACTATTTTCTTTATTGGGTACTTGCTCTTCAATAAGGTTATTATGGCTCTCAAAATTTCATATTGCTCATCAGTATAATTTTCTTTAACTGTGCCCTCTAGCTCAATACCAATAGAAAA
>CAJXFH010000028.1:0-4957 GCA_913052565.1 uncultured Gammaproteobacteria bacterium
GACGCTGATACATACCAACTTGATTGGGTGTTTAGCACTATTAAATAAAATTCAATTTACTCATTAAAGGGGAGCTTTCGCTCCCTTTTTTTTCACAAAAATTTATATAAACAAACTTGATAAAATAAATAATACTTATATATATTTATAAGAAATATTTATATGAGAGAACTAATTAACAAAGCGATAATAAATACTTCGGACACATTTGCGATGTCCATGACGAGGTTTTTTAAATTTATTGCAGATCGTTTTTTTGCTAAACGTTATGGGCATAGAGCTGTTGTTCTTGAAACTATAGCTGGAGTTCCAGGTATGGTTGCTGGCATGCTAATGCATTTTAAAAGCCTAAGAGCAATGAAAACAGGCTATGGCGAACATATACGTGAGATGCTTGCAGAGGCAGAGAATGAAAGAATGCACTTGATGTTTTTCATAGAAATAGCAAAACCAAGTTTATTTGAAAGAATTCTGGTTCTAAGCGCTCAGTTTGTATTTGGGTTGTTTTATTTCTTTATGTATCTAATATTTCCTAAAACTTCACATAGAATGATTGGTTACTTCGAAGATGAGGCAGTGGAAAGCTACAGCGAGTATTTGAGGCTTGTTCAGTCTGGTGCTATCGAGAATATTGCTGCTCCGAAGCTAGCTATTGATTACTATAATCTGAAATCAGACGCTAAGTTGAGTGATTTAATCGAAAGAGTAAGAGCTGACGAGATGCATCACAGCGAAACCAATCATAAGTACGCAGAAGATTTGTGAGAGATTTAGCTCTGTTTCACCGGAATCTCCGGCTTGAAGACAATGCTGCCTTATATAATGCATCCCTAAATCAAGATTATGCAGGTTTGTATGTTTTTGATAAAGAATATTGGTCTCAATCTGATAGATCTAAAAATCAACTTAAATTTGCTTTAGACAGCCTTAAAGAATTAGAAATAAAATTAAATAACCTAAATGTCGATTTATACGTATTCGAAGGAAGCTTAAGTGCTTTAAAAACATTTCTTCATGAAACATTACCGAATGTTAATTTACATATTAATCACACAACAGAAACTAACTATCACAGCAATCAATTAAAAAATTTATCAAAAGACTTTCCTTATTTATATTCTTACAAAGACTTCGGCATACAAATAGATAATCCTGATAGAGATAAATGGGCAAGCAGCTGGCAGAAGCATATGAATAAGCAGACTTACAATTCACCAAAAACTAACAATAATTTATATCAACTTAATCTTCCGAAATTTAAAGAATTTAAAACAACTCTTGAGACACAAGACATGCAAATTCAGACAGGTGGTTCTGATTCAGGAAGAGAACTTTTAAGCTCATTTTTAGAACACAGATGCAAAGGATACTCAAAAAAAATGTCTAGCCCTTCAGAAGCTGAATATGCCTGCTCTAGGCTTTCTCCACATATCGCCTTTGGAACAATTTCTATAAGAGATATTTATCAAACTCTAGAAAATAATATTAACAATTCTAGATATCGCTGGGATTTATATTCTTTTAAGAAAAGACTCCATTGGCATTGTCACTTTATTCAAAAACTCGATACACAACCATCACTTGAGTATCAATCAATGCACCCAGATTGTGATCAGTTAAGACCTGAAGTTGATAGAGAATTAATTGATAAATGGATTTCAGGAAATACAGGTTTCCCATTCGTGGATGCTTGTATGACCTATCTAAAAAAATATGGATGGATTAATTTTAGAATGAGAGCAATGCTGATGTCGTTTGCATCATATAATTTATGGCAACCTTGGCAACATACCTCACCATTGCTAGCAAGTACGTTTACAGACTATGAGCCAGGCATTCACATTTGCCAAGTGCAAATGCAGAGTGGAGTAACTGGCATTAATCTTCCTAGAATATATTCGGTTACAAAACAAAGCCAAGATCAAGATCCAGAAGCAAGTTGGATTAAAGACCAATTACCTCAACTAAAAGATATAGATAAAAATTTAATTCATTCTGCAGAATTAGATGAACTTTACAAAGAAAGGGTAGTAGATCTAAAAAGTTCGGCAAAAAAGGCAAGAGAATTAGTTTGGCAAATAAGAAGCAACAGCGAATTCAAAAAGAAGGCGAGAGCCGTTTATGAGCTACACGGAAGCAGAAAAAGAGCTAGGTCTTAATCAATCACAGAATTGTGTATAAACCACAGTGTGATTTGCTGCCATTTGAGAAAGCGCATAACTTGTTTCAAATAACTCTTTAGCTTCTTCTTCTTTTTCAGCTTTATTAGCTTTATCTGACATATCTAATGTTTCACCAGAGAAATAAGTTAAAACACCAATGTGTTCTGACAAAGATTTACAATCTTCTTCCGCCCATCTTTCAGCTTTAACTTCAAAAGATAAGAACATAGAAATCCAGATTAATGCTATGATTTTCAGTAAGTTTTTCATATTTATCCTTAAGTTTTAATAAATTATTTAAAAGTTTTATATTAAATAACAAAAGTTAGACCAAAAAATACTAAAGCCATTGCGATATAAAGGTTTTTTCTGTCTCTAGATTTCTCAGTTATAGCCAGAATTGCGAATCCAATTACGCACATGTGTATTAGTAAGTAGGTCATATCTCTACTATATAACATGTGTAAGAGTAAGAGAATTTCCCTATGCTATAATTTTTTTATGATCAGACATATCAAACTATTAATACCGTTATTTATCCTAATAAGCTGTGCAGATAGTACAGAAAGCGTTACAGAGCAAGATGCGAAAGATTTTTTAGCTGAAGTTCAAGAAAAAGCAGTTACTGAAGGCCCTGTTTATTCTTCGGCGTACTGGATTCAATCAAATTTCATAACCTATGATTCTCAAAAAGTAGCAGCGGACTTCAGTAAAAGGGGTATTTTAGAATCATTAGAACAAGCAAGAACAGCGGCAACATTTGATGATCTAGAGTTGGCTGAAGCTGATAGAAGAGCTCTGAATATAATCAAAAATGGTTTTGTGATGCCACCTCCTTTAGATGAGGCACTAGCAGGTGAAATTGCTTCAATTAGGGCTGAATTAGAGGCAATGTATGGAAATGGCACACATTGCTTTTCAGAAGACGAATGTTATGACCTAGAAGCCTTTGAAAACATCATTGATAACTCAAGAGATTCGGATGAATTACTAAAGGCTTGGAGTGGCTGGAGAGAAATTGGTAAACCCATGAAAGAGAAATATCTGAGAATGGTAGATATTGGTAATCAAGGTGCTCAAGATCTTGGCTTTGATGGTCTATCTGATCTTTGGTTTAGTCAATACGATATGCCAGCATCTGAGTTTTCTGAGACAGTAGATAAAGTTTATGAAGATCTAAAACCTTTGTATGAGGGCCTTCAATGTCACGTAAGGGCAGAATTAAATGAGTTCTATGGCGATGATGTTGTTCCTAATGAAGGATCTATTCCTGCACATCTGCTTGGAAATATGTGGGCTCAATCATGGGCAAATATATATGACATTGTTTATAAGGAAGAGTCTGTTGGCAAACCAATAGATATAACTAAAGTAATCAATGATAAGGGTTTAACCGAAATCGATATGGTAAATATTTCGGAGAATTTCTTTTTAAGCTTAGGTTTTGATCCCTTACCCGAGACTTTTTATGAAAGATCTCTTTTCGTAAAACCAGTTGATCGAGCTGTGGTCTGTCATGCAAGTGCATGGGATATAGATTCAAAGAACCAAGATTTAAGAATCAAAATGTGTATTGAAAAAAATGAGGAAGATTTTTCTACAATACATCATGAATTAGGACATATTTTTTATTATCAAGCATACGCTGATCAACCAGTGGTATTTCAAAGAGGAGCAAATGACGGTTTCCATGAAGCAGTAGGCGACTTGCTAACTTTATCAATTACACCAAATTATCTTGAACAAATAGGTTTTGCCTCTAGTGAGGAGGCTGATTTAGCAAAACAAAATGAAGTAGCTTTTTTAATGAAAAAGGCACTTGATAGCGTTGTAGCTACACCATGGACACTGATGTTAGATAAATGGAGAATGGCCGTTTTTAATGGCGAGCTTAGTGATGATGAATTAAATGCTTATTGGTGGGAATTAAGAGAAAAATATCAAGGAGTTGGTGCTCCAAATGAAAGACCTGCAGATGCATTTGATCCTGGTGCAAAATATCACGTACCAGGAAATACACCATATACCAGATATTACTTAGCAAGAATTCTTCAATATCAATTTCATGAATCCTTATGTAAAACAATGGGCTTCGATGGGCCTTTGCATGAATGCTCTATTTATGGAAATGAACTTGCTGGAGAAAAATTGAGGACTATGCTTGCGTTTGGCCAAAGTAAGCCTTGGCAGGATGCGCTAGAAAGCATGATTGGTACAAGAGAACTAAATGGCACTTCGATGCTTAATTACTATGCTCCTTTAAAAGCATGGTTAGATGAGCAAAATAAGAATAGAAGCTGCGGTTGGTAGGAGAAAATATGAGAATATTACTTTTAATTTTTATTTCGTTTTTCACCTTTGGTGATAATCATAAACTTTCAACAGACTTATCTGATTGCAAAGGGAAAATAGCAAATTATTATGTTGCAAAACTTACTGGCTCTGCTGATGGTTGGTTAAAGGCAGCTCGAATGCATCAAAAATTCTATAAAGATAGAGGTTCTGATATCGTTGTAGCGCCTATGATGCAATACAGAAGAGATAGTGAAGGGAATGTATCAGAAAAGCTTTATAGACTGTCAACAATGGTTATTGGGAGCCAAGAATCCTGGGCCAAATGGCAAGAAATGAGAGAAAACCGAAGTGAGGCTGAAGCTAAGAAAGCTCAAGCTGAGTATGATGCTTATGTAGGAATGTATAACAAAAATAATGAGTTAACAGTCCAACGCAGACTCTGTATTTATTAACTTAATTGAAACTAATTTATAAGAGGCACATTTGTGCCTCTTTTTTTT
>CAJXFH010000029.1:0-4630 GCA_913052565.1 uncultured Gammaproteobacteria bacterium
TAGTTTCAGCTTTGATAAGTATGTGGGTAATGAACACATCTACAACATTGATGTTACTTCCAATCGGCCTTGCGATTTGTTCGGTGGTTGCAAAAACTGTGCCTGATATGTCTGAAAAAGATAAAAGTAATTTTGATAAAGCTCTTTTACTTTCAATCGCATATGCAGCTACCATCGGAGGGATGTCAACATTAGTAGGCACAGCTCCAAACATTGTTTTTAGCTCTTTTATGCAGGAAGTTTATGGTTTGGAAATTTCTATGATTGATTGGATGAAGTTAGGTGTCCCTGTGTCAATTTGTATGCTTACATTAGCTTGGTTAATTCTTACAAAAGTTGTGTACCCTGTTAATTTTGTCTCATCGAATGAAACAAAGAATACTCTTTCAAAAATGTTGACTGATATGGGCCCAATGACTAAAGATGAATTTAGAGTTGGCATAGTTTTCTTCATTGCTGCGTCTTTATGGATGTTTAGAAGTCTTATTGATAACTATATAACTGGTTTAAGTGATGCAGGTATAGCAATTATCGTCGCAATAGCTCTATTCATAATTCCGTCAAGTGGAAGAAATGGAGAGCTACTCTCTTGGGAACAATCAAGCAAACTACCCTGGGGTCTTTTACTTCTCTTTGGTGGAGGTTTATCGCTTGGTGTTCAAATTAATGATACTGGTCTTGGTCTTTGGATTGGTCAAAGCCTTGTAAGTCTCAAAACAGTTCCATTAATAATTCTTGTTATGGCCGTTGCTGCACTAATAATATTTTTAACAGAAGTTACCAGCAATGTTGCAACTACATCAACATTCTTACCAGTTTTTGGAGCAGTTGCAGTTGCTGTTGGTGTTGCACCAGAAGTTTTAACTGTTCCTGTTGTGTTAGCAGCAAGTTGTGCGTTCATGTTGCCAGTAGCAACACCTCCAAATGCAATTGTTTATGGAGCTAATAAGTTTAAAATCATTGATATGATGCGTGCAGGATTTTTTATTAATATTGCTGGTGTTTTTGTTGTGACAGTTTTTGCATATTACTTTGCGAAAGTTATTTTCTGATGAAGTTTCCAAAAATATTACTTTGTCTTTTTCTGTTTCAGATTCATGATGCCCACCTAGATGCATACCTAGACTATAAATCACCCTTCCATCCGACAATTTCAGAAAATGGGATGGTAGTCTCTCAAAATCTTGAATCTTCAGAAATTGGAACAATGATTTTGGAATTAGGTGGTAACGCTGTGGATGCTGCAGTAGCTGTTGGATTTTCATTAACCACAACTCTTCCAAGAGCAGGAAATATTGGTGGTGGCGGATTTATGTTAGTTTATATAAAAGAAACCGAAGAGTTGTTTTCAATTGATTATAGAAGCAGATCGTCTTTAAATTCAAATTTAGAAGATTTATTTGGCTCTAAGTCTGCAGCACAAATCCAAGATGATGACTATGACCTAACTAAGTATGATTACAAAGCATCAGCTGTTCCTGGAACTGTATATGGTCTCCTAGAAGCTCATGAAAGATTTGGAGACCTGCCTCTTGAAAAAGTTTTGCAGCCCGTTATCGATCAAGCTAGAAATGGAATTATTGTTTCCTATGACTTGCATAATGCAATTGGTAGCTCCTATCAGCTAAAGAAAGATCCTGAATCACGAAAAATTTATTTTCAAAATAATAAACCAATAGCCATTGGCTCTTTAATGAAAAGACCAGATTTAGCAAAAACCTTTGAGGCAATATCCAAAGAAGGTAAAGATGGATTTTATGACGGGTGGGTTGCTGAAAAAATTCAATCCTCTATGAAAGATAATGACGGTTTCATAGATAGCAATGATCTAAAGCAATATAGCTCAAAGTTTAGAGATCCAATCGGAGTGAATTACCGCGGATATAGTGTATATACTCAAGGGCCTCCATCAGGAGGAGGAATAACATTTTTAACTGCTCTAAATGTTCTAAGCTATTATAATCTTGGTAAATATAGAAAAGATTCTTCTCTTACTTATCATCTTCTAGCTGAGGCATTAAGACGAGGACATAATAATAGGTCTCATCATGTGGGAGATCCTGACTATTATGACGTACCTACTGAAGGGCTAATTTCAAAAGGTAGAGCTAAATTATTAGCTAAGAATATTAGTTTTGATAAAGCCTCAAAGGCATCTTCAATCCAAAAGTATAATCATGTTGAGGAAAGTAAAGATACTACTCACTATTCTGTTATAGATCGAAATGGCAATGCGGTTTCAAATACATATACATTGGGATATTCGTTTGGTTCAGGAGTAACGATTCCTGGAACAGGAATCTTAATGAATAATCAAATGAGAAATTTTGCATATAAGTATGGTGATAGATCCTCCACAAGCAGAGCTTCAAGTCCCGGGAATAGGTTTGAACCAGGTAAAAGACCAATGAGTACAATGCACCCTGTAATGGTATTCAATAAAAAAGGTGAGTTGTCTTTGATTACTGGATCACCTGGTGGATCTCAAATACCTGCTGCAAATCTAAGAGTGGTTACAGGAATAATAGATTTTGATTTACATGTAGGTGATGCGACTATGCTCCCCAGAATACACAAAGATTGGCCATATGCTGACCTTGATTTTGAGTCGACTGTTAGTCAGGACAATTTAAACCTTTTAGACAGAATTGGACATCAATTAGAGTTATCAGATACTATCGGAAGCACACAATCAATTCAGATCATTGATGGAATCAACTATGGTTTTGCTGATCTAAGAAGACCAAATGCTGGAGTTTCAATAGAAGAGCCTAACTAATAAAATCTATTGCTTTCTTTATCCTTTCCAATGACTTTTCTTTACCAAATAGCTCTAGCGTTAAGCCAAGAGATGGCGAGACAGTAGAGCCAACTAGAGCTATTCTCATTGGTTGATTTACCTTAGGAATAGGAAGATTAAAATAATCTCGAACTTTAATTAACGCCATATCTAATTCTGTTTCATTCCATTCAGTCAGTTTTGAAAGAACTTCTAAAGCAAAGGTAAGTGTTTCAAGAGATTCGTTAAGAAACTTCTCAACACCCTTCTCATCATAACCATCTAATTCAAAAAAGAATGGTCTTGTTGCATGAGCTATATCTTTTAAATTTGTTTTTGAGGTCCTCATTGCAAGAAGAATCTTCTTATAATTTGGATAATCCTCACTGACTTCTTCATCCTCCATGAACGGTTTAATTACTTCAAAAAAACCATTTTCATCTAGTTTTGCTAATTGCTGGGAGCTAACCCAGTTAAATCTTTTTAGATCAAATACTGCTGCAGCTTTTTGAACATTTTCTATCTTAAATGATTCAATCAATTCATCAATTGAAAAAATTTCATTTTCAGTTGACCAACCAAGCAATGCTAAGGCATTTATAATTGTTTCTTTTGTAAATCCCATTTCTTTATAGGCATTTAAACTAGTTGCAGCATGCCTTTTAGAAAGTCTTTTTTTATCTTCACCAAGCACCAAAGGTAAGTGTGCATACTCAAGATCTGGATAGCCAAGTGCTTTCTGGATATGGATTTGTCTTGGCGTATTGCTAATATGATCCTCACCTCGGATTACCGTGGTTACACCCTGATCGAAATCATCAACAACATTACAAAAATGGTATGTAGGGGTACCATCACTTCTCAATAGAACAAGATCATCTAATTCACTATTGTTGAAAATTATTTCGCCACGTATTAAATCATTTACTATCGTTTCTCCCTCAAGTGGTGTTGCTAATCTAAGTACAGTTTTGTCTGATCTTTCAAGGCCTAGGTCTCTGCTTCTTCCATCATACATTGGCTTTTTTCCAGCGGCGGTCTGCTTTTCACGCATTTCTTCTAAATCTTCTGGAGAACAATCACACCAATAGGCATTTCCAGAATCAATCAGCTTTTCAGCAGCTTTCATATAAATATCTGATCTCTCTGATTGTCTTATCGGTGTTTTATCGGGAGATATGCCAAGCCATTCTAATCCAGATATTATGTCTGCTTCATATTCTTTTTTTGATCTTTCTCTGTCAGTATCCTCAACTCTTATTAAGAATAAACCGCCAGATTGTTTTGAAAAAACATAATTAAATAAAGCAGTTCTAACTCCTCCTATATGAAGATTTCCTGTAGGGCTTGGAGCAAATCTAGTTATCTTCATTTATGAATTCCATAATGTTTTCTTGCCAGTCTTTTTCTCAATCTCTTCAAGTCTTTTGGAGTGCAAGAGTTGATCCTCTTTAGAAGTAATAATCTTAGCAACCTCGAAATCATTTGAAAAATCTCTTGTTTGTTTTTTATTTTCCTCTTGAAGATCAGCATCAAAGTTATTTGCAAAATTAATTTTACTTTGACCACCTGTAAGGTTTGAATAGACATCAGCTAATATGTTGGCATCGAGTAAAGCTCCATGATAACTTCTATCATAGCCATTGACATCAAAACGTTTAGAAAGCGCATCGAGGGAATTCCTCTGTCCTGGAAACTTATTTCTTGCAATTGCAAGTGTATCTTTAACTTCACAAATCTCAGATATTGATGGATAAGTTGACGATGCTATTTTAAATTCAGCATCTAAAAAACCAACATCAAAATCTGCGTTATGAATTACCAATGTTGAGCCATCAATAAATTCAAGAA
>CAJXFH010000030.1:0-4624 GCA_913052565.1 uncultured Gammaproteobacteria bacterium
TAACAGCAGCTTTATTTGCAGGAAGATTTATAACAAAAGATGATATTTTAAAAGGTGCTATTGAAGTAGCAATGAAAGGTGCTGATTCAGTATTAACACCACGTAGTCCAGAAATTGTTGAGATGTTAGCAAATGAAGGTATGCATGTACAAGGGCATGTAGGTATGGTTCCATCAAACGCTACAAAATTTGGTGGGATAAGAACTGTTGGGAAAACAATAGATGAAGCACTTGAAGTACTTAAAGATTTAAAAGATCTTGAGAATGCAGGAGCATTTGGAGCTGAAGTTGAATGTGTTGCAGATGACGCTTTGATTGAAATTAGTAAACACACCGATCTTGTATTAAATTCACTTGGAGCAGGTTCAGGTGGTGATGTTATATTTTTATTCTTTGAAGATATTGTTGGTGAAACAAAAAATATAAAAATGCCTAGACACGCAAAATCATGGGGTGATGGTAATAAAATTTTAGATAAATTAAATCAAGAAAGAAGTAAAGCAATCAATGCATTTAAAACTGATGTACAGAATAGTAACTATCCAAATTCTGAACACACTATATCTATGGATGATGGTGAATTAGATAAGTTAATTAATGAGCTAAATAAAGAATGAACACAATCATAAAAAGATTCTTTTTATTATTTGGTTTTCACAGATCATATGGCAGACTCTGGGTTTCAAAACGATTTGAGAAAATAATATGGGGATCATTTATTGTCTTAGCATTTTATAGTTACTTTAACTAATGTCTAATATCGTAGTTTCTCCACATTATCTTTCAACTAATGCCGGAATAGAAATTCTTCAAAATGGTGGGAACGCTATTGATGCAGCAATCGGTACCAATATTGTCCAAGGAGTTGTAGCACCTGAGACTTGTGGAATAGGTGGTGATTTATTTTCATTAATTTGGATTAATGGTGAGAAAATTCCTTTTTGTTTAGATTCTTCAGGATATGCTGGTTCAAATGTAGATATTTCACAATTATCTACACATAAAAGTATTCCTTTGGATCACCCAATGTCGGTAACTGTTCCAGGAGCTGTTAAAGGCTGGTTTAGTATGCATGATCGATTTGGGAAATTAAGTATTGATGATATTTTTATTCATGCAATTAAGATATGTGATGAAGGTTTCAAAGTTTCAACTGAACTACATCATTCTCTTTCATTTCATAAAGATACATTAATTAAACAAGAAACGGGTTCCGAATTATTTCCTGATGGTGATTCACCAGAAATTGGAGCAATTATTAAAAGAAGCTTACTTGGTACAACTTTAAAACGTTTAAGTATCGATGGCCCTGAATATTTTTATACAGGATCAGTAGCAAAGAAAATTTCAGAAACGCTTAATCATGTAATTACTGAAGACGATTTGAGATCTTTTGAATCGAAGTGGATTGAACCTTTATCAATAGATGTGTACGGTAAGACAGGCTGGGTTACTCCCCCTCATACACAAAGTTATCTAACACTTGGAACATTAAAAATTTATGAGCTCCTAGATGATGGATCAGATCATATTGACTTACATACACTTGTTGAATCATATAGAGCAATTGCATCTGATCGAGATGACGTGACGTATGATTATGGTGAAAATATTGATCAATTTAATGGTCTTGATCTTGAATATCTTGAAACTCTTTCAAAACTGATAAATAAAGATACAACCTCAATATTTGGGCAGCCAAAAGAACTAGGTGGTGGAACGGCATACATGTGCACTAAAGATAATGATGGGAATGCGGTCTCACTAATTCAATCAAATTTTCATGGGATTGGTAGCACTATTGGTGTTGATGATTTAGGATTCTTTTTACACAATAGAGGGGCAGGATTTAATCTGATTCAGAATCATCCAAACTCATTAAAACCAGGAAGAAAACCACTTCATACATTATCCCCAACTATGTGGAGTGTAGATGGAAATCTCGATATGGTCATAGGTACAAGAGGTGGAAGGTATCAACCACAACTATTAAGCCATTTTATTTTAAAAATACTTAAAAATGAAAATTTAGAACATGCAATGACGTCTCCTAGATGGAATATTGATGAATTCGGAAAAGAATCACTATCTGAAATAAATATTGAGCCTGGGATAGATAAAAAAATTATTAATGATCTAATTAAGAGAGGTCATAAAGTGAATCAACTAAGCGATTTACAAAATAGCTATGGACCTATATCAGCAATTGTTAATACTGGAGAAAGTTGGAAAGCTTCACACGACATTAGGGTTGATACAGCAAGTTCTATAATTAAAGAGAAATAAAAGGAGAAAAATGCAATTACATAATAACAGTGGAAACATAACAGTAATTATTGATGTGTCATTCGATGACAGAGACATGTTTACAGATTTCATATTGAATGAACAATGCCAGTTTATTGATAGTGTCGATCCTGAAGGTTTGATTAAGTTTGAATGGTTCCTTGATGAAGATTCCAACACAGGAACTTTGGTTGAGGTTTTTGAGAAATCAGAAAAATTTCAAGGGTTAGCTGAAAAAGTAATGGGAACACCTGTTAATTTAAAATTTCGAGAGATTGCAAATATTGAAAAGATGACAGTTCTTGGTGATGTATCTGATGAGTTAATGGAAAGTCTTGCACCCATGAATCCAATATCCAAGCGATACAAAGGTGGGCTTAGCTAAAAAATAATTTTAATACGTAAAAAAGAGTCCAGTTTCCTGAACTCTTTTTTGAGGTAACAGGCTTATTACCTAATCAAATATTACACAATTAATAATTAAATCCAATTGAATAATTTAAATTTTCTTATTGAAGCCGTTCATTAACAAGTGGTTTTACCACTTCTCCAATAAGCGTAAATGTTTGTAATAAATCATCGTGACTTAAACCTGCATTGTCTATCTGAAATGTAAAACGTGATAATCCCCCTAAAGCTTCACTATGTCTTACTAACTTATCTGCAACTTCTTCGGGGCCTCCAATTACATATGCACCCAGATCGCCTATTTGTTCTTCAAATCTCTCCATTGTGACGGGTGGCCATCCTCGTTCTTTACCAATTTGATTGAACCAGATTCTGTAACCAGGGTAATATTTCTCAATAGCCTCCTCTTTAGAATTAGCAACGAAACCTAAAGAATGTAATCCAACCTTTAAAGTTGATTTATCATGTCCCGCTTTTTCTGCCGCCTCGTAATAAAGATCTACTAGTGGTCTAAACCTATGTGTTTCACCACCAATAACAGCGATCATTAATGGTAAACCAAGGGTTCCTGCTCGAACAAAAGATGCTGGTGTTCCCCCAACTCCAACCCATATCGGTAATTTATCCTGTACAGGTCTTGGATATACGATTTGGTTAACTAAAGGAGGTCTAAATTTACCAGACCAAGTAACATTTTCTTCATCTCTAATTTTTAACAAAAGATCAAGCTTCTCAGCATATAAATCATCATAATCACCAAAATCTAAACCAAACAAAGGAAAAGCTTCGGTAAAAGAACCTCTACCAGCGACAATGCCGGCCCTTCCATTTGAAATAAGATCTAAGGTTGCATAATTTTGAAAAAGTCTGACAGGATCTGTTGCACTGATAACTGCCACTGCACTTGTAAGTTTTATATTGTCTGTTTTTGCCGCAGCTGCTGCGAGTATATTATGTGCTGCTGAATCAAGGAATTCTTCTCTGTGATGCTCTCCAAGTCCAAAAACATCAAGTCCCACTTTATCTGCATGTACAATTCTCTCAATTAACTCAGACATTGCTTTTGCATCATCATCCACTGTCCCACCGTCATTAGTTTGAGTTTTTTTGGCAAACGAGTCTATTCCTATTTCCATATTTTTTTATATTCTTTCAAATTAATAAGATGTAAACAAATTACTTATTACAGCACTTACATACTCAGCAAAAAGTGGTTTTGCATCTTTCCATGCTATGTCGTAAATAATTTGAAAAGCTTCCTCGAAATCACTTCCTGATGCCATTATTGAATACATATGCATTGCAGAGTCAGCACCTGACATTGCATTCATTGCTTCAACTGTTAAATAACCGATGGAATATCCAAGCACATAGTCCGGGTTTCTTTCACAAGCACCTGGAATGCTGTCATTGTAATAACTCATTATTGCTGTAGTTGAATAGTCATTATATGGAGGTTGCATGTGCCTCCCGGTAACTTGCGATGATCTCATGTCTAAATATTCTTGATAGTTCTCAACTCCAAGAGATATTCCAGCTGCATGCGCAATTCCTTCATTTAACCAACAAGGTGAAGCTTCATTGGCACTTTGTTGTGGATTGCTAGCATTACCTATCCACTGAGATGCAACAACTGAATGTGTTATTTCATGAATATGTAAAGGGCCATACCTATAAGTATCCACAGAATCTGGACTATGAATACCAAAAACACCAACTCCAAAGTGAGGTGGTCTCTGATAGATTCCTGAATTTGCTCCACTACAAATACCGTCACGACACGGAGCTCTTGCCATACCTCCTTCGAAACCAGTAGAAGTTAATTCGTTTATAGCCCAATCAAGGTCTTGATAGTTGTAAAAGAATCCGTAATATTTTTCTGGAAGATTAAAGTTTTGCCAAAAACTAATACCTTTTTGAATATATTTTT
>CAJXFH010000031.1:0-3380 GCA_913052565.1 uncultured Gammaproteobacteria bacterium
GGTTGCTGCGGTTGATGCTGAAGATAAAATTATTGTTTATAGGAATTGGCTTGGCTTAATGAAGGGCAATCTAAAAAGGTCCTTTGATAAAGGCGGCAAATTTATTACAAGAGAACTCAATCCAGATAGAAAATATTTATTAAAAAGTGGAAAGATGATACTTCTGCCAGGAAGAAGTCTTATGTTGGTTAGAAATGTTGGACATTTGATGACAAATCCAGCTGTTAGGGATAGAAAGGGCAATGAAGTCCCTGAGGGAATTATGGATGCTTTTTTTACAGTTTGTATAGCCATTCATGACATCATTGGTAACGGAATATACAAGAACTCAAAGACAAAAAGCATATATATTGTAAAACCAAAAATGCATGGCCCAGAAGAAGTTCAATTCACATGTGATTTATTTTCTGAAGTTGAAAAAATTTTTAACCTTGCTGAAAACACTATAAAACTTGGAATAATGGACGAGGAAAGAAGGACGACAGTAAATCTTAAAGAGTGTATAGAGATAGCCAAACAAAGAGTTATTTTTATAAATACTGGATTTTTAGATAGAACTGGCGATGAAATACATACAAGTATGGAAGCAGGACCAATGGTCACTAAAGCTGATATGAAAAATCAGAAATGGATTAATGCTTATGAAAATTGGAATGTAGATATTGGTCTTGAAACAGGTTTTAAAGGAACTGCTCAAATTGGAAAGGGAATGTGGCCAATGCCTGACGAGATGCTAGACATGTATAACACCAAAACAATGCATCCTAAGGCAGGTGCGAATTGTGCATGGGTTCCTTCTCCAACAGCAGCGATAATTCATGCTATGCACTATCATCAGATCTCTGTTCAGGATGAACAAGATAAAATCAAGGATAGAGATAAGGCAAATTTAGATGACTTATTACGTATACCATTTATGAATAAAAATGAGCTACCAAGTCAAGAAGAAATCACGGCTGAGCTTGAAAACAACGCTCAAGGGATTTTAGGATATGTCGTTAGATGGGTTGATCAAGGAGTTGGTTGTTCTAAGGTTCCAGATATTAATAATGTTGGACTTATGGAAGATAGAGCAACATGTAGAATATCAAGTCAGCATATTTCAAATTGGCTTCATCATGGACTCTGTTCTGAGGTAGAGGTAGTAGAAACTATGAAAAAAATGGCTAGAGTAGTTGATGAACAAAATAAAAATGATGTTAATTACCGTAAAATGGCACCTTCATTTGACGGAATTGCATTTAAAGCAGCTTGTGAACTTGCTATTAAGGGTAAATATCAGCCAAGCGGTTACACTGAACCAATCCTTCATGAGATGAGATTAAGAAGAAAGTAAAATGAGTAAAGGCTATTGGGTTGTCAGAGCAAATGTTTTTGATAACGAAGAATATTCAAAATACATCAAAATTGCTACAAAGGTTGTTAATGATAACAATGGTATTTTCCTTGTAAGAGGAGGTCAACAAACTGAATTTGAAGGACAAGGATTTAATAGAACTGTTATTGTTGAATTTGAGAATTATGAAAAAGCGGTTGATTGCTATAATTCAAAAGAATATCAATTAGCATTGAATTATGTAAAACAATCTGCAGATAGATTGTTTACTTCAGTTGAGGGAATCTAAACTTTCTGCTGATTGGTTTCATCTCTATGTTTTTTTAAATATTTCATAAATGGAGTTCCACCAGTACCTCGAACTGTTGATCCTCCTGAACCAAAACTATTACTTACTTGAGCTTGCTTATGAATGTAAGTTGCTGCATATTCAAGATGTTGAGCTCTAAATTTTCTTATTTCTTCAAGGCATGAGTTGTATTTTTGAATTAGTTTTTTCGATCGATAGATCAGCTCTTTTGCATTAGAAGAAACTTCAACATCCTCTATCATTTTTCTATGATTTGGTGGCATATAATCTCGCATTTCGTTTAAGTAATGTCTGAGATTATCGTTCGTATGTTCAATTCCTAATGCTCCATCCAGAAATGGGATAATGCTACTTTGAGCACCAGTCTCTCCTCTAAAAAATTGTGGTTCATTGTTATATTGATTTTCATAGATTAAACCTTTCTTAAGATCAGGATTATCTTTGGTTCCAAAAATATAAGGCCTTACTCTGTGGTAATAGATATAAGGATCACACTTCTCTGGCATTTTTGAAAAAATTTCATTAACTTTTTTAAGAGAATTGTTAATACGATTTAAATTCAAAAGAAATTCTTCAGTTTTAGAGTTTTCATGAAGTTTTGATAGTTTATAGGCAGAATCAATTGCCTCGCTTGCTGCATCTTCTATGCATACATGAATTGTCACAAACCAATCTTCATCAACACCACCAAGAAAGTTATTTATTAATGCTACATTATCTAAAGCAATAGGTTTATCGTCATTAATCTTATACCAATTATCTAAACAATAACTTGCATAACTTAATATAGGAGGTCTACCTAAATATTTTGATAACTTCACCCATGGATCAGAAACAACCTCTGGAAGAATTTTTTCTGGTTTTTTACCTCCCCAAATGAAAGCATGTGCAATGAAACTTAAATGCGCCATTGCTAGATTTATTTCTTTTTCATTCTCTTTATTTATTAATAAATCAACAGAGAAGTCATCTTTTTTGAGATTGTTTATTGTTGTTTGAACTTTGTTAGTCAGAAGTAGCTTTGGAAGCTCAGAGGCGATATTTGTGAGATTCAATAAAGATTTACTTTTTGTTTTGTAGTAACGAATGGGAGGAGTCTTTGGAAAAAAAGTGTGCATGATGTCTTATATTTTATACATATAATTAGAATTTTAAATAACATTTATTATTTATAAAAAAAGTTAATATTTTTTAAAAAAAAGTGTTGACAACAAATTTAGTAGGAGTAATATTAAATATACGGATGGCAACCGACTAGTGACCAACTGCAGACGGAAAATCTAGGGAGAAGCCAGTCGGAGAGACCGAAGGGTGAAAGCATTTGCAAGAGTCGATGATAAAAAATAGCTTGCAAATCCACCAAGGATTCAAGAGAAAGAATCCAAGGAGCTAAAGAAAATCTCACTTTAGACCCCTGAGGAATCGATTGAAAGAAACAGAGCTAGCCTCTGTTTTTTTTTGGCTTAAGTTTCTAGTATCTAACTTCTTTTTTTACATTGTTTTTTACTAAATTGTTAAAATATCCATCTACCTTATAGACTTAAGATAATATGTTCATTGTTCTTGATTGGATCATTGTTGGAATTTACTGTGTTGGAATAATTTCTATTGGTATCTATGTATCAAGAAAAAAAAGTGGTCTTGAAAGGACAGCAGAAGATTATTTCTTAGCAGGAAGATCTCTTCCATGGTGGGCTATTGGTGCATCTTTAATTGCCGCCAACATATCAGCAG
>CAJXFH010000032.1:0-2819 GCA_913052565.1 uncultured Gammaproteobacteria bacterium
TGTATTTGGAGTAATATTATATGAAAGTTGATCAAATAGATTCGCAGAAAGTTTGTAATGTTTTAAATGAAATAATGGAATATGAATTAGCAGGAGTAGTTCGTTACACTCACTCCTCAATGATGGTAAGCGGACCTTACAGATTACCTATAGTTAGTTTCTTAAAAGAGCAAGCTGCTGAATCACTTTTGCATGCCCAAATGGCTGGAGAAAAAATTGCTGGGCTAGATGGTCACCCCAGTCAAAGGATAGCTAAAATTGAAGAGACTAATAGACACACTATTAAAGATATTCTTGAAGAAAGTTTAGAGCATGAGTTATATGCATTAAGTCTCTATAAAAAATTATTAGATTACGTTGAAAATAAATCTATTTACTTAGAGGAATATGCAAGAGCACAAATTGGTGAAGAGGAGCAGCACTCATTAGAATTAAAAATAATGCTTAAGGATTTTAGTTAGCTTCTTTAAAATATCTTTCAAAATGAACTTCTGAAAGTTCACGAAGCTCGTCATTAATTTCATCTTTAATTGTCTTTGGATCATAACTAACTAAATTTTCTATTCCAAAATCAGTTAAGTTAATTGGCTGTGATCCAGCTGCTCTGAATAAGTCGAAAATCCAAGTTAAAGGATCGAGAGAGTGATTAAAATTTATTGCTTTTTCATCTAGCTTCGAAGCAAACAAATCTGCATCAATTATTTTAAATCTTCTTTTTAAAATTTGAATTTTGAATTGTTCTAACCTTAAATTAATAATTTCTCTTTCTTCGGGTGAGTATTTAGTCCATGACACTATTTCATGAGCAAAACGTTTACAGCCCTTACAAACTTCATCACCAAATGTTGTGGAACATATCCCTAGACATGGAGTTGATGAACGTTTTTTTTGTAATTTAGGCATTTGTCTTAATAATAACCGATTTTTATCGAAAATTTTGCTAAATTGCCCTTATTTAGTGGCTATCTTTGGCTATAAGAGTAAAATAAGCCCATCGGAGACCAGACGATGTTAAATAACTATAAAAAACACGTTGAAGAAAGGGCTGAACAAAATATACCGCCCCTACCCTTAGACGCCGATCAAACATCTAAACTTGTTGAACTACTCAAATCAGATCATAAAGAGAGTGAATTGCTTCTCTTTTTACTAAAAGAGAGAGTTCCAGCTGGAGTAGACCAATCTGCATACGTAAAAGCTGCATTCTTAGCAGATATCACTACTGGAGAGGCTTCAAGCCCTTACATAAGTAAGAAAGAAGCAGTGCAAATACTTGGTACTATGCTTGGAGGTTACAATATCGAGCCACTTATTAAATGTCTTGAAATTGAGGGTCTCGGTGATGAGGCTGCAAATGCCTTAAGTCAAACTTTATTAATTTTTGATGCTTTTAACGAGATTTTTGAACTCTCAAAAAAAAATAAATATGCCAAAAAAGTCATAGATTCATGGGCTGAAGGTAAATGGTTTACTGATAAAGCTGATATTCCTGAGCAAATTAAACTTACTGTTTATAAAGTACCAGGTGAAATAAATACTGACGATTTATCACCAGCTACAGATGCATGGTCTAGGCCAGATATTCCACTTCATGCTCTAGCCATGTTCAAGATGCCAAGAGAGGGTTTAGATCAACCTCTCGAAACTATAGAAAAGTTAAAAGAAAAAGGAAATCCGTTAGTATTTGTTGGTGATGTTGTAGGTACTGGATCATCAAGAAAATCTGCAACCAATTCTGTTCTATGGCATATGGGTGATGAAATTCCATGCATTCCAAATAAAAAAGAAGGTGGTTTCTGCTTTGGTGGCAAAATTGCTCCAATATTTTTTAATACTTTAGAAGACTCGGGTGCATTTCCAATAGAAATGGATGTAACTAACATGGAAATGGGTCAGGAAATAATATTAAAACCTTTTGAAGGTAAAGTCATTGATGCTAATTCAAATGAAGTCATTACAGAATTTGAATTAAAAACAGATGTTATCCTTGACGAAGTAAGAGCAAATGGAAGAATTCCGTTGATTATAGGAAGACAACTCACAGACAAAACCAGAGAGGTGCTTGGTCTAGAACCTACCAAAATCTTTAGAAGACCCGACTCAAAAGATGGTTCAAAAAAAGGATACACCCTTGCACAGAAAATGGTTGGTAAAGCATGTGGTATTGATGGAGTAAGGCCTGGAGTTTATTGTGAGCCAAGAATGACAACAGTTGGATCACAGGATACAACTGGACCAATGACTAGAGATGAACTTAAAGAATTGGCATGCCTTGGGTTTTCGTCAGATCTGGTAATGCAATCATTTTGTCATACTGCTGCATATCCAAAACCTGTTGATATTGAGACACAACATACGCTTCCTGATTTTATTATGAATAGAGGTGGTGTATCACTAAAACCAGGCGATGGGATAATTCACTCATGGTTAAATAGAATGTTAATACCTGATACTGTTGGAACTGGTGGAGATAGCCATACAAGATTTCCTATCGGTATAAGTTTTCCAGCAGGTTCTGGTTTAGTAGCGTTTGCAGCTACTCTAGGAGTCATGCCTTTGGATATGCCAGAATCAGTTCTCGTTAGATTTAAAGGAGAAATGCAACCAGGAATCACATTGAGAGATCTTGTTAATGCAATCCCTTATGCTGCTATTCAAAAAGGATTACTGACCGTTGAAAAAGAAGGTAAGAAGAATGTATTCTCAGGCAAATGTCTTGAGATTGAAGGATTGCCTAACTTAAAAGTTGAGCAAGCTTTTGAATTATCTGATGCTTCAGCTGAAAGATCTGCATCAGGTTGCACAGTTCGTCTTAGCAA
>CAJXFH010000033.1:0-2702 GCA_913052565.1 uncultured Gammaproteobacteria bacterium
GACATGGTAAGTTTCCACTGCCTCCAGAAAAAATGGTTACTTGGTTTGAAAGCATGGGGTATATGTATCCAGAATTAGTTACTAGTTTAGTTGCATTAGGAGAGGTTGGCGCTGGAGCTGGAATAATTCTTGGCGGATTATTTAATAACAAGGCTGGTGATTTAATAACAAGATTATCAGGTGGAGCAGTTGGCGTAATAATGATTGGAGCTATTTTAATTGCACATTCTGACTGGCTTGTAACACCAAAGCTCTTTATGAGCGAACAAATATTTTTATTTCTATTAGGAACCTATTTCGCTATTAGAGGAAATAAATAGTTATTTATCCGAGCTTTTAGCTCAATAATTTATTGTCCAAAAATTTTTTTTTATATTTTCTGCATATTTATCTTGCAAATCTAAATGAGAATCATTATCATTCTCATTTATGAAAGCTACTTTATTGGTCATTCCCCTAAAAGTGTGCAGTTTTCTGATTTTTTAATCAAAAATCTTTAGGCGAAAAAAAGTAGCTTTCAACTAATTTTTAAGAGGATAATTATGAACAAAATATCAAGTAAACTTTTTGAAGACATATCTCCAGTATTATTCATTGGAGCTCTTTTAATATCGTCATTTATCTTTGCTCAGGACAATGATGAAGATGTAGAAGAAGTAATCGTAAAGGGTAATGTTTTATATTCTGACCAGGTCAATGCTTTAAAAACACCTGTACCAGTTTTAGATGTGCCACAAACTGTATCAATTGTTACAGATGATGAAATACAAGAACGTGGTTTTAGAGAAATTGGTGATATCGTTAGATATACAACTGGTGTGAATACATCACAAGGTGAGGGTCATAGAGATGCAGTGGTGTTTAGAGGAGTTAGATCCACAGCAGATTTCTTTCAAGACGGAACAAGAGATGATGTTCAATACTATCGTTCACTATATAACGTAGAGCAAGTAGAAATATTGAAAGGACCTAACGCGCTTTTATTTGGAAGAGGCGGAACTGGTGGTGTCATTAACAGAGTGACTAAAAAAGCTGTTATGGGTGAGCAATTTGGATCAATCAACTTAGGCATGGATTCATTTGGAGCAAGCGATTTAGCTGTTGATTACAATACAGTTAGTGGTGATAACTCCGCATTTCGAATCATGGTTCATAGTGATGCTCTTGAAAATCATAGAGACTTCTATGATGGTGACAGACTAGGAATTAATCCTACAATGAAGATCCAACTGAGTGATAGAACTACACTAGATGTTTCTTATGAGCATGCAGATCATGAAAGATTTATTGATAGAGGTATTCCAACTGAAAACGGAAGACCTGTAGAAAGATTTAAGGATATTGTCTTCGGTGATTCCAAGGGAGATAACCTTACAACTCTTGAAGCTGATATATTTAGAGCAACATTAAGTACTGTTTTCTCAGATACTAGCAAAGGTAATCTTCAAGTAGTTTCTAGTGAATTTGATAAAATGTACCAAAATTATTATGCGTCTGGTTACTCTGCTGGAGCAACTGTTGTAACAATGGATGGTTACTATGATCCAACTTCAAGAGAAAATACAATCATTTCTGGAAACGTAGTTAATGAAATTGAAATGGGTTCTACAACTCACACAATTTTATTTGGTGGTGAAATAATAGATACAACAAATAATAATTTACGTTATAACACATACTTTAGTAATACTCAGGACGACAATGAGGTCTTTAATATTACTAATCCTATGGACTTTACGGTCAATGCAGCAGGGCAACCATCAACGAACGATTATAGAGCTGATCTAAAGAGCAAAACTAAGTCTGATATCGAAGTTACTTCAATATACTTTCAAGATCAGATTGACGTAAATGACAATCTTAAATTAATGATTGGTGGGAGACATGATACATTTGATATTACTGTAACGGATGTTAAAAATGGCTCTGCTCAATCAAGAGAAGACAAAGAATTTTCACCAAGAGCTGGTTTGATATACAAGCCAAAAGATAATATTTCTGTTTATTACAGTTACAGTGAAAGTTTCCTTCCTAGATCTGGCGAACAATTCAAATCATTATCAGCAAGCAGTGCTGCTCTTGACCCAGACGTTTACGAAAGTTCTGAAGTTGGAGTCAAAGTTGCAATATCTGATGACTTAAGCCTTACAGCTGCATTTTTTGAGAGTGAGCAAACTGTTGCAAGCAAAGATGATGTTACAGGTGAAGATGTAGATATTAAAGGCCTAACTGTTGATGGATTTGAAGCGGAACTAAAAGGTAATCTTACTGACAAGTTCAGTTTAGTAGCTGGCTTCACAGCAATGGACGGGGAAACTTCCAGTGGTGGAGAGCCAAGAGAGATACCTGATCAGATGTTAACTCTATACGGAACATATGAAATTTCAGATAAAGCTGGTGTTGCATTTGGATTCACAAAACAAGGAGAATCCAATATTAAAAATAATAAACCAGATCTTGTCTTGCCTAGCTATACAAGATTTGATATGGCTGCTTATTACAATATATCTGATGATTTAGTGTTACGTTTTAATGTAGAAAACTTAACTGATGAGCTTTATTTCCCACATTCACATAGTACCCACCAAGCATCTGTTGGTGAAGAAAAAAATGTGAGAGTTTCAATAAGTAAGAAGTTCTAAGGTTTTTTTGGGAGAGGGGTGTTATACAGTACCCCTAAAAATTAAGAAAAGGGCAATTCA
>CAJXFH010000034.1:0-2651 GCA_913052565.1 uncultured Gammaproteobacteria bacterium
CGGGTGCATCATCTGGAATTGGTGCAGAAATTGCAAAAAAATTAGCCAAAAAAGGTTACAACCTTATTCTTACCGCTAGACGAAAAGAACTGCTGGAAAATTTGGCTAACGAGATTAGACAGAAACACAATGTGAATGTAGATTTAATCGCTAAAGATCTAAGTAAATATGAAGCACCAAAAGACATTTTCGATTTTTGTGAGGAAAATAATTATTCAGTAGATTTTTTAGTAAACAATGCTGGATATGGAATTAAGACTTCTTTTCATGAAACAAGCTTAGAAGACGAGGAGGACTTTATAAGAGTTCTTGGCACCTCAGTAATAATGCTCACAAAATTATTTTTACCAAAAATGATTGAAAAAGGAGATGGTAAAATTATGATCGTTTCATCTGTAGCATCCTTTGCTGCACCTTCAGCTATTCAACCACTTTATGGGCCAATTAAAACATTCATGAATAGATTCAGCGATAGCATAAATATAAACTATAAACATAAGGGAGTAACTTCAACTGCAGTTTGTCCAGGGTTTACTGTGACTGGTTTTCATACTGCAAGTGGAGTTCAAGAGCAGATGGACAGGGTACCAAAATTTTTAGTATTTTCTGCTGACAGAATTGCTGATGAGGCAATTGAAGCAACTTTATCTGGTCAAAGATTGTGTGTTCCCACAAAAACTTATAAATTTTTAGTGTTTATGTTAAGGAATATGCCTCAATGGATTCTTACTTCATTAGGTAAGATTTTGGCTCCTGGAAGATACAACCAATAAAAAATTAACTTAAAACGGAATCTGAAACAAATGGATTAGAATTTCTTTCAGCTTTGAATGTTGAAACTGGTCCATGGCCTGGAATAAAATCAACATCATCACCAAGTGGCCACAACTTATTTTTCACTGATTCTATTAATTGATTATAGTTACCACCAGGCAGATCAGTCCGTCCAATAGAACCATTAAATAAAACATCTCCGACTAAAGCTAAATTAGCTTTTTTGTTAAAGAATATTATGTGACCTGGTGTATGTCCTGGACAAAAATAAACTTCAAGTTTTTCATTACCAACAAGAACAACATCACCTTCTTCTAGCCATTTATCTGGATTACAATTTTTTGATTGCAATCCAAACATTTCTCCTTGTTTCTGAAGCCCATCGAGTAAAAACTTATCATCTATATGTGGCCCATGAATTTCTACATTTAGAATCTCTGATATTTCAGTTGCTCCACCGGCATGATCGATGTGACCATGAGTTAACAAGATTTTCTCTGGTAAAAGCTCTTTTTCCTTAGCAATATTTAGCAATAAATCTATATCGCCTCCAGGATCAACAATAGCGCATTTTTTTGTTTCATCGCAGAAAATGATTGAAGCATTTTGTTCAAAAAGAGTTACGGGTTGAATTAAAGCTTTTAGCATAATGATTTACATATTAAAAAAATATAATGGTAAATATATTATATTTTTAAAAAAATACTATAGAATAGGCACTTCTAACATTATTGGAATAACTAAATGAGTAAAAAAGTATCAAAAGATGAAGCTTTAAAGGCTGTAAAGACCTTAAATAATGAGAATCCTGAAAGTTCGCTTCAAGCAGAGGCTATGGAAGCAGTTAAGACCTTGATACTTTGGGCTGGAGATAATCCAGAAAGAGAAGGCTTGTTAGATACTCCAAAAAGGGTAGTAAAAGCCTACAAGCAATTCTTTTCAGGTTACAACGATGATCCAGAAGAAATCTTAAGCCGAACATTCGAAGAGGTTGATGGTTATGATGATGCTGTCATTGTTAGAGATATTAGATTGGAATCACATTGTGAACATCATATGGTTCCAATAATTGGTGTAGCTCATGTTGGATATATACCTAGCAATAGGGTTGTTGGTATTAGTAAATTAGCAAGGCTAGTAGATTGTTATAGCAAAAGATTGCAAACTCAGGAAACCATGACTGCGCAAATTGCAAATACTATTGATAAAGTTTTAAAACCGAAGGGTGTTGCAGTCGTTATAGACTCAAATCATAACTGTATGAGCACAAGAGGTGTTCATAAGACGCATTCCAGTACTATAACCTCAAGGATGTTAGGAATTTTTAGAACTGACATTAAGGCTAGAGAAGAGTTTATCAATCTAATAAATTCACCTCAAAAGTTCTAAATGAGCAGATCTAATGAATCTGCTAAAATTCAGCCAAAAGTTTCTTTAATACTCGCATCTGGTTCAGAGAGTAGAAAGTTAATGCTTGAAGAAGCAGGCATCATTTTTGATGTGATAGTTTCCCCAACCGATGAAGAGGCAATAAAAGATAAAATATCAAATCTTCCTTTTAGTCAGCAGGTTATTCATCTTGCCAAAGCAAAAGCTGAGTCGGTAAGTAAGCAAAATCCTGAATCTATTGTAATTGGTGGAGACCAGATGTGTGTACTTGATGATACTCTTCTTCATAAACCAGGTTCAAAAGATAATGCCATTAAGAGTTTAAAACTTTTATCTAATCAAAAGCATTTCCAGCATAGTGGTGTATGTATTTATAAAAATAATGAATGCCTTTGGGAATATTCAGAAACAGTTGAGTTAAAAATGAATGATTTAACAGAAAAAGAAATTGCTAATTATGTTGATATTGAAAATCCTATCAATGCTGC
>CAJXFH010000035.1:0-2330 GCA_913052565.1 uncultured Gammaproteobacteria bacterium
CTCCTTATTGCTTAGATTCATCAGGATATGCTGGATCTAATGTTGATATCTCACAGCTATCTTCTCATGAGAGTATTCCTTTGAATCATCCTATGTCGGTAACTGTTCCAGGAGCTGTTAAAGGCTGGTTTGACATGCATGAAAAATTTGGAAAATTAAGTATTGATGAGATTTTTAGACATGCGATAGAGATATGTCATGAAGGTTTTGAAGTATCAACTGAACTACATCATTCTCTTTCATTTCATAAAGATACATTAATTGAACAAGAATCAGGAACGGAATTATTTCCTGATGGTGAAACACCAGAAATAGGAGAAATTGTTAAAAGACCCTTACTTGGTAAAACTTTAAAACGTTTAAGTGTTGATGGTCCTGAATATTTTTATACAGAATCAGTTGCAAAGAAAATTTCAGAATCTCTTGATCATATTATTACCGAAGATGATTTGAGATCTTTTAAGTCAAAGTGGATAAAACCTTTATCAATAGATGTATACGGTAAAACAGGATGGGTTACTCCCCCTCATACTCAAAGTTATTTAACACTTGGAACAATAAAAATTTATGAACTTCTAGAAGATGGATCAGATAATATTGACCTTCATACACTTATTGAGTCATATAGAGCAATTGCATCTGAAAGAGATGACCTTACGTATGATTATGGTGGAAATATTGAAGAATTTTATGGACTTGATCTTGAATATCTTAAAGCTG
Organism: uncultured Gammaproteobacteria bacterium; assembly: GCA_913052565.1. GTDB lineage: Bacteria > Pseudomonadota > Gammaproteobacteria > Magnimaribacterales > TMED112 > TMED112. The sequence continues at coordinate 721 of CAJXFH010000035.1, forward strand.
TTTCAAAATTTGTAAATAAAGATATGACATCAGTATTTGGTCAACCTGAAGAACTTGGTGGTGGAACGGCATATATGTGCACTAAAGATAATGATGGAAATGCGGTATCTCTAATTCAATCTAATTTTCATGGTATAGGTAGCACTATTGGGGTTGGAGATTTAGGATTCTTTTTACACAATAGAGGGGCAGGTTTTAATCTAATTCAAAATCATCCAAATTCATTAAAGCCAGGAAGGAAACCACTTCATACATTATCTCCAACTATATGGAGTGTAGATGGAAATCTCGATATGATCATAGGTACAAGAGGTGGAAGGTATCAACCACAACTATTAAGCCATTTTATTTTAAAAATACTTAAAAAAGAAAATTTAGAAAATGCAATGACGTCTCCCAGATGGAATATTGATGAATTTGGAAAAGAATCAGTATCGGAAATAAATATTGAACCTGGGCTGGATGAAAAAGTTCTTAATGAATTAATTAAAAAAGGTCATAAAGTCAATAAACTTACAGAATTACAAAATAGCTATGGACCTATATCGGCAATTATTAAAACAGATGATAGTTGGAAAGCTACACATGATCCAAGAGTTGATACAGCAAGTTCTGTAATTGACTAAATAAAAAAGAGTCCAGTTTCCTGAACTCTTTTTTGAGGTAACAGGCTTATTACCTAATCAAATATTACACAGTTAATAATTAAATCCAATTGAATAGTTAAAATTATTTTTGTTGAAGCCGTTCATTAACAAGTGGTTTTACCACTTTACCAATAAGCGTAAATGTTTGTAATAAATCATCGTGACTTAAACCTGCATTATCTATCTGAAATGTAAAACGTGATAATCCTCCTAAAGCTTCACTATGTCTTACTAACTTGTCTGCAACTTCTTCAGGACCACCAATTACATATGCACCCAGATCCCCTATTTGTTCTTCAAATCTCTCCATTGTAACGGCTGGCCATCCTCGTTCTTTACCAATTTGATTGAACCATATTCTGTAACCAGGATAATATTTCTCAATAGCCTCTTCTTTAGAATTAGCTACGAAACCTAAAGAATGTAATCCAACCTTTAAAGTTGATTTATCATGTCCCGCTTTTTCTGCCGCCTCGTAATAAAGATCTACTAGTGGTCTAAACCTATGTGTTTCACCACCAATAACAGCGATCATTAATGGTAAACCAAGGGTTCCTGCTCGAACAAAAGATGCTGGTGTTCCCCCAACTCCAACCCATATCGGTAATTTATCCTGTACAGGTCTTGGATATACGATTTGGTTAACCAAAGGTGGCCTAAATTGACCGGACCAGGTAACTTGTTCTTCATCTCTAATTTTTAATAAAAGATCAAGCTTCTCAGCATATAAATCATCATAATCACTGAAATCTAAACCGAACAAAGGAAAAGCTTCTGTAAAAGAACCTCTACCAGCGACAATGCCAGCCCTTCCATTTGAAATAAGATCTAAGGTTGCGTAATTTTGAAAAAGTCTGACCGGATCAGTAGCACTGATAACTGCCACTGCACTTGTAAGTTTTATATTTTCTGTTTTTGCCGCAGCTGCTGCGAGTATATTATGTGCTGCTGAATCAAGGAATT